>JAGQKZ010000048.1:0-4486 GCA_020429745.1 candidate division WWE3 bacterium
TGGAATTATGCGGTCCATCGAGGGGCGCTTCCAACGGGTACCATAAATATACAATTCACTGCAGCCAGTTCGGAAGTCAGTATTTTAAAAACTCGTATTATGGAGGTAGATGGAGGTATGGCTGATTTAAATAAACAGCAGATTCTTGTCGATTATGCGACAGAGCTATTTTATTCAGTATGTGATCTTGTCATAGAAGGACTTGAGCTTTTGGTAGGTCAATCTTTGCCAAAGGGGAACCGGATGAGCGTGGAAGAAGAAAGACGAATTAGAAACACTCCTGATCACCCAAAAAACCGATATTCTGCCGGTTTGAAGAATCTTTCTAGCTTTGTATCCAACATGCTACGAAAGTTTACTAGACAATCAGCTCACGCTAGATGTAACATTTGGCTGGGAGACAGGGATTCGAACCCCAATTATACGGACCAGAACCGCATGTCCTACCATTAGACGATCTCCCAATATTATTTATTAATCTCCTGATCTAGATAACCTTTCAACTTGTTTTTAAGAACCTCCCGCCCGCTACCAGTTTTATCAAACCTCTCTGCGTTTTGGGCATCCGACTTTATTATGTACGCCTCGTAATAAATTAACACAAACGGCCGATTACCCCGCTAATTGTATCATCAAAAATCCACGTCATACCAATACTTTATGCCCCAACCATACCAAAGAAATCTGCGTTATACTAAATCAAGATAATGCTCGCCTACCACAATCTTATTATCGAAACCTTCCTTTTCCTCTGGCCTTTGTACTTTGCAATAAGATTTTTTCAACGCTATAAAAGGAACCCCGTTGAACTAAACTTGTGGATAGCAGTCGCCTCTTTATGCTTTTCAATATTTTACGCACTAAACGTGATTGCGATTATCTTTGCCGTAAGCGCCCCTTGGGTTTTACAAAACGCCTACATCTCTGCGGTTATGCAAATATTCTGGTACGGCGCCATCGGTTGTTTTAGCTTAATACCCAAAGGTCTTAAACGCCTGCCGGTACCATCTGACATTTACATTTCGATCGTATCCGGAGTTATGTTTTATCTTTACACAAACGACGTATTAAACTTTCAACCAACCTTTATTATGAATAACGGTCTCACGTCACACAATCAGTTTTTGGAGCTTGGACTAGCGCAAGGATTGTTCGATTTAAAATACAGTGCAGCCAAGATAGCGCTTATTCTCGCATCGATCGTCGTTGTCTTCTTGATTAGAAAACGCTTCGTGGCAAAATCGCAACGGATCTTTGCCGCTGGACTTATCACATTTGCAATCTTCGGATTCACGCCGTATATGCCGATCATATGGCACTATTACTTTTGGAATGTCGGCACGTTCGTCGCCTTTCTTTTAATGTCGATCTCACTCGAACTATCGGACAGAGAGTCACGGAGAAAGGTAAGCAAAACAACAAATGGAACATCCAGTTAGCAAACCAAAATTCACAACCAATAAAACGTATATAAGGGTATTCACATTTATTCTCATTGCGCTCTACCTGTTACAGGTCAATCTTTCGAACGACGTGATGATACTGCAACACCGTACTATACTTACGCTTTTAGGCGCAACGTTTATACTCTTCTATCTCGGATTTATCATTCTCTTTAGCAGTGTTAGGTTAAAAAGATCGATTTATATGTTACCGCTTCTCACCATCATCGCGTTTGTCTTAATAGCCGAATACCTCACGCAATCAATAAGCAGTCCGATTAATTATCTTCTGCTCATTCCGATAATATACAGCGGGTTCTTACTGCCACCAAGCAAGGTGGTTTCGATATTAATTCTTGAGTTATTTGGCTCCCTTTCACTATTTTCGGTCCTTGGGATTACACAACTCCAGGTCGATTACTTCACGCCGATAATTACAATCGGAATCTTGTCCACCTTCATCGCCTACACAAACTCAAAACGCGAAGCCTACTTTTTGGAAGCGATGAAGATCGCCGGCAATCTTGAGGGGATCAACCGCATTAAAGATGAATTCACCTCGTTAATCTCACACCATTTAAATACGCCATTAACCGTTATCAAAGGCAATTTAAGTCTTTTAGATGCTCCCAGTAACAAGCTGAGTGAACAGGAACGCAAACCAATAAATATCATCACGATCGAAGTACAAAAACTTAACAACTTGATAAATACGCTCACAACGATCTCAAATCTCAAAACAGGACAAGCAAAGTTTGAACAAAAGGACCACACCTTTGAAGAGATAATAGCAGCGACTATGAAGTATGTGCAAAACTCACTCGAAGAAAAACCCATAAAACTCGACGTTAATTATCACGGATTCGAGCAAAGCGCTGTGAGTGTCGATGACGATTTCTTCTCCTTAGCGCTTTCTAATATCGTAGATAACGCCATCAAATTTAGTTCGAAAGGATCAACCGTCACTCTCGAAACCAACTTCAAAAACGACCGAGCAGAATTTGTTGTTCGCGACGACGGCTTAGGCATTGCCAAGAACGAACTCAATCGCATATTTGAGATATTCCATAGGGGCGAGGATAACTATTTATCTTACGACTCCGACGGTACCGGAATAGGATTGAACTTTGCGAACACGATAATCTCCATGCATAAGGGCAAGATAGATATAAAGTCTGAGGAAAACGTCGGTACGACCGTAACCGTTTCGATCCCTGTTACCGAGGTAAGCTCATTTTTAGAAACGTTGTAAGAACTCTGGACTATGCCGCCATCATCTCAACAACCTCGCCGAAATCACCGGTTGAAATCAGTCGTTCATTCTCCATTCTCGTTTCTTCAACGGCTTTGTGAAATCTTATCCCCAGTCTAAACCCCATCTTCTCAAGTGGCGTTTGTATATCGCCGCCGTAAGAATCGCCGACGATTACACAAGTACTTGGGTCAACCTCGTAGCCTAAATCGCCGCTCGCCTTCTTCAGACCTTTTTCAAAAAAATCGATGTGAGGTTTGTCCTCCGGATCGCCGATACTCACTAATCGATAATCAAGTCCCATCTCGCGCAACAACTCTATACGTTCACGTTTTAAAGCCTCAGAATAGGAAGGGTCGTAATAAAACTGACCGTTATCCTTCATCTGCAAACGCGCATCACTACTGGTAATTAGATATATCGGCCGTTTATGTTCATGCAGAAACGCAAACAGCTTGATAGCGCTCTCAAAGACGGTTGTATGCCTGGTCAGGGTAATCCAGTATGCGTCGCCCGCTTCAGCAATTAACTCAGGAGTAACCTCAAGGCGCAAATCGTCACAGGCTAGTTTTGCAAACACCTCTCTACTCCACTTTTTAATGTGTCCGAAATCCCTTAAGACTTGATCTTGCACTCCGGTAACTCGCTCGATCAACTTATCAAACGCCGGTTTGCCACCGGGGACCTTCTGCCAATCATCGTCGTGTTTTACTCGGTATCCTGCCACCATTAACCCAAACGTTTGATTAACAGCGTCCTCAACCATTTTTCCCGTCTCATCGTCAAAACGCGCCGCAAACAACGCACCGACACCCTTGGTTCCTTGCAAACTTGCACCTTCGGTATCGATTAACGTGTCGTCGATATCAAAAAACCAGATCGAGTTTTGGAGGTCAAAATCAACGGATAGCATAGGATCAATTCTACCTCAAATCAATCGCCCTCTGCTAAGATTGCCTACATGCAACTCCTGTCATACAATTAACGCGTCTTAGTTTATGAGTTATCAACCACATTCTGATTTAGAAAAGCTTTTTTTCGACGAGATTAATCAAGGCACGCCCAATCGCATCCGCAACTTGCCGGTTATCGACTTGAGCAACAAAGATGAATTTACCCTCACACTAAAAAAAGAGCAATTGTTGCGCCATACTTCGGATCCTCGGCCGCTTGAAGAAGGCGAGATCCGCAGCGATGCAGGGCTTGGACTTTACGACTGGTTTGCAAACTATAAGCAGGAAGCCATGTACAGCACGGCAGGCATCAGGGGACCACAAAATCCGCTCTACCCTTGGGACACACGTTATCCGTTAAGTTTGGTTGGAGTGATGTTGGCAACGTTAGGCAAGGCACTCGTTGCCAAGGACAAGTTTGACGACGCAGAGATTAACAAGATTGCTGCATCGGAGGTGCGTTACAACTCAACCGATTACGTCGATTTAATAGCACGAATTCAAGCAGGCGTCGGTATCAATACGTTTGTGACACAAGATCTGCAAACGATTCCTATCTGGATGACATCATTTCTTATCTTTATGCTTGATCTATACGGCGGGGAGTATGTAACCTCAAGCCACTCAATAAGCAAAAAGATCGCAACAAAGGACCTGAACTTTCAAGGCAGTCAGTACATTCCTGAAGAGTCGGCACGTTTCATCGCAAAGATCGAAGACATCTTTAAGGAGGTTGAAGAACATGGTTCATATCAGGTTACGATAGCTGCGGATGCAAACATGAACATCAACGGTCGCTTGATGCAAAAAATAAACAACGGTGTTCCCATGTACGTCGA
>JAGQKZ010000048.1:4586-6902 GCA_020429745.1 candidate division WWE3 bacterium
TTATCCGATTATCCGCTGGGTACGTGCGTTCTGATGGCGGATCCCGATGGAGACCGCTTGGTCACGGCACAGGTAGAACCTGCATCAAATAAAGACAAACTCAACGAGCTTGGAGTCTTGTATCTTAAGCTTGATGACGAACGTATCTTGTCGCTTTATCTACCAAACCAATCCTTCCTGCTTACGTTTGATTTTCAAAAACAATCATTAGTCAGCGCAGGTCTGTGGGATGACTATGACTGGTTCATGATCAAAACTACTCCTTCGTCACTAGCATGGGACAAGTGGGCAGAGGCAAACGGCGTGCCGGTGATTAACGCTCCCGTTGGTTTTAAAGAGATCGCCACGGTCATGCAAAAGGTTGAGGGAAAGATAGAGGAGCAAGAAGAAGACGATATTACGATCGGTGACATATTTGGTAAAGAGATAAATATCGGCAAGAAACCACGGTTGTTATTTGCGGGGGAGGAGAGCGGTGGTGAGATATTCGGTCCCGCCGAACTCATCAAGAGTCATAATGGCAGGATTGCTATCTCGATGCGCGAAAAGAGTGCCGGAGAGGCGATAATTATCACCGCAGCCTTGGCTTCTCAACTTGCGCTCAATAACGAATACTTGTCGGACTACCTGCAAAGAGTATATGAAACTAGCGACATTGACGCACACTTTGATGTGCGAGTTGACGTTAAATACTACAACGAAAACGAATCAGATATTGCCAAATTGAATCGGGAGAAAGAGGCCGGAATGCAGCTTAGAACTCAAAACGATCTGTTCTTTTTAAGCCTAGCACTAGGTGTCGGGCAAAACGTCTGCACCTTCGAACAAGCACGATCGGTAATAATGGATGCATTCCCAAATCTTGATTTTTCCGACATGACAAACCTCTACTTTGTTGGAGATGGAACGTATCTGGAGTTTGCCGATAAGTACGTTGAGGTGAGACCCTCCGGCACCGACGCGATCAGCAAATGCTACTCAACCGCAAAAAGCAAAGACGAGGCGATCAACTTCACACAAGTTTTGGGCAACTTTTCTGGCGAACGAACACCTTTACACATGCAGACTATTCCGCAAGAATTTTATGATAATGCGAAAGAGTTGAGTCTAACAATATTACGAAAATATCAGGCGCATGAGTTACCGGATCAAAGATACACTCCGCCTGAAAACTTTGACTACCTACAGTAATGGACTACTCAGACTACCTAGACTTTGCGAAAAACCTCGCCTTCAAAGCCGGTGAGATCTGCAAAGACGCTTACTACAAACACGAGGTTGGTTCCACCGACAAACCCGGCCAGGCCAATCACGTCGTCACTGAGTACGATCTTAGAATCGAAGAGTTTTATCGAAAAAGTATTAACGAAAAGTATCCCGAGCACGGAATCTACGGTGAAGAAGAAGGAGTAACGAATAAAGATGCGGAATATTTATGGGCTCTTGACCCGATCGATGGAACCTCGAACTTCAGTCGCAACCTCCCAATATTTGGCACATTGATCGCGCTCGTGCACAACAACGAGGTTGTCATGGGAGTTTGTTATCTGCCGATTCTCGACGAGATGTACACCGCGACAAAAGGTGGCGGCGCATTTTTAAACGATGAAGCGATACAAGTTTCTGGAGAAGATGATCTGTCGCAAGCATATGCGTTCCTCGATCGCGGCGGGAGCAGATACAACGAATGGGCGAAGGATGTCTACTCCGGAAGTCAGAACAAGGTTAAAGGATTTAGGATACTTGGTTCATGCGCAGTACAGTCAGCATGGATCGCATCAGGGAGATTTCAGCTATTGTTCAATCACGGTGGGAACCTTTACGATTTCGCGCCGGGGATATTATTAACACGAGAAGCTGGTGGTGTCGCTATAAATTTTGACGGTAACGATTGGCAGATCGGCGATAAAGAGCTAATCCTTGGGAATGCGAAACTTGCACATAAGGCGGCCGACCAGTTGACCTTAAGAACCTAAATCCCCTTCCAACCACTCTTCGCTGGTCTCGAGATAATCTAAAACCGCATTTTTAAAGTCGGACTGCACGTG
The DNA here is from genome assembly GCA_020429745.1 of candidate division WWE3 bacterium. Taxonomy (GTDB): domain Bacteria; phylum Patescibacteriota; class 4484-211; order 4484-211; genus JAGQKZ01. The sequence goes on from JAGQKZ010000048.1 coordinate 6,635, forward strand.
TGTAATAAGATCGCGCGCCCGATTTTCAAAGTTCTCAACGGAGCGTTTAACAAACACGCCCAAACTCTCGTCGGCAGGTTTCTGATGCAGGAAGCGTAAAAAATCTTCGTGTTGTCCCTGTGGGATCTCGTCAAGGACGAACTTAACGATCTCAATCTGGATCGTCTTATGTACGGTATCAAGAAGATTAGTACGCTCCACCTCCGAAATCTCGATCTCATTCAGCATCTTCTCGATCTCATCGAGCTCAACTAACTCTTTATAAAAA
>JAGQKZ010000004.1 GCA_020429745.1 candidate division WWE3 bacterium
CAGCATCCAAAAGGGTAAATAAGCATTCGGCGAGAGTCTTACCGGCTTCCGCCATAACTTCTATCTCATCCTTTGACTTCAGAATTATTCGGCTCATTAGCGATCGGTTACCTCACGCGTGCTCTTCAGACTTTCTAAAATATCGTCTTGGATATCTTCAATCGATTGAGCTCCGTCAATCTCTATATAAGGAATCTCGTCCTCTTTAAACTTTTCAACGACCGGAACCGTACGAGACAAGAACTCGTCGAGCCGCTCCTGAATGGCCTCCTTGTTTTCATCAGCACGATTCTCTAGCCCACGACGTTTCTCAAGTCGTCTCCATATCTCATCAATATCAAGACTTAAATAGATCACGGCGTCGATCGCATTAGGGAAGACTTCGTGGACCCACTTGTACTGCTTAATGTCTCGCGGGAAACCGTCCATAACAAAACCACGACTTACGTCATGGTTTGCAAAGTACTCTTCCACTACCTCTCGAATGATCGCATCGGGAATAAGTTTACCCTTCTTCCACCATTTCGCCGCCTTTAAACCGATCTCGCTACCCTCTGCCTCAAGCGTGCGCAAAACGTCGCCCACAGAGACAAACGGTACAGAATACTTTTCTGCGAGCAACTTTCCCTGGGTGGATTTTCCCGATCCTTGCGGACCTGTTATCAAAACTATCATAAATAAAGTTTACCTCATCAGCTGATGAACTTTTCGTAGCCGCGCATCACCATCATCGACTCCATCGAACGAATCGTCTCAATGGCAACAGAAACTATGATCAGCAGACTCGTGCCCCCGAGCGTTACGATCGATCCGATGTCGGGAAAGACAAACCGCACCATGATCGGCAAGATAGCCACCAAACCTAAAAATATTGAGCCCGGCACGGTGATTCTCGTCAACAACCGATTTAAGTACTCAGAGGTTGCCTGTCCTGGTCGCACGCCGGGAATGAAACCGCCTTGTTTTTGCAGGTTCTCCGATATTCGATCGGGATTAAACGTAACCGCGGTATAGAAGAAGGTAAACGCCACAACAAGAATAAAGTACAGCGCCACGTATGTTACACTACCCGAATCAAAGATACGCGCAATACTCGACGCTACCGACGCCACCTGTGGATACGGCAGTCCGCTCAAGAAGTTCGCAACCGTGCCCGGGATTAGGACCAACGACACCGCAAAGATAATAGGTATCACACCCGCCTGATTGAGCCTTAACGGAAGATACGTCATCTGACTGGTTGTTTGCGCCCCCCCTCGTACGCGCCTTGCATACTGCACTGGTATCTGCCTAATTGCTTCATTGACAAGGACGATGCCCGCGATAGTGAGGATCGAGACTCCTAGGAACATCAGCAGCTCCATAGAGTTTTGGCTCGCCTGTGTTCCCAGAAGCTGTGAGATCTGCGTTGGGAGGCCGGAGATAATACCCACCGTAATCAAAACCGAAACACCGTTTCCGATACCGTACTCCGTTAACAGCTCACCGAGCCACACGGCAAGCAGTGCGCCCGCCGTCAAGGTTATCACCATCGCCAAAAGATCGTATGCAGAGAGTGATTGAATTATGCTTGACTGACGCAGAATAAAGTACACCGACAACGACTGTATCGCAGCGAGCGGAACGGTTAGAAGCCTTTGATACTGATTGAGCTTGCGTTGACCAGCCTCATCCTTTTGCAGTTCCTCGATTTTGGGGATTACCATGCCGGCGAGCTGGAAGACGATCGAAGCGTTAATGTACGGATTTAAGCCAAGCGCCACGATCGAAAAATTCGAGAGCGCTCCCCCCGAGAACATATTTAGTAGTCCCAGAAACTGCGATTGAGCGAACAACTCACGCAGGGCGGCTAAGTCAACTCCAGGCAAAGGCACGTGTGCAACGATTCGATACACGAAGACGATTATTAAGGTAAAGATTATCTTACGGCGAAGATCGGGTGTTGCCCAAGCATTACGAACGATCCGTGTAATATTTTCCATGACAACTTATTCTAGCATTTAAATGCTATCAGGATCGTTGATATGTTGTTCGCCGACTCTTCAGAACCAACCGATAACGTTACCTAGAATCCTTAGCGTATCAAGCAACAGAACAGCATTCGCAATTCCGCAAAGCGCCATAATAATGCCGATTAAAAAAGGCTGCCATTTGTATGTTGTTAACGCAAAGAACAGATTAATTGCAACAACTCCGATGGCAGCTCCCGGCAACAGCCAGATATAAACCTTGTCGGCAAGCTGAGCGATTGGGGTGTTGTTAATAAACCACAGCGGAACCTGCGGCGGTAACTTGTCGGCGTTTAAAAAGACAACCCAAAAGATTATCTGCGCGATTACAAGCGACACAACGGTGTTGATTAGAACGATCCTGTTTTTAAACATTTAAACTGATACCTCTTATACCAAAGAGTTCGATCGCATTATTTGTTGTTGCTTCGTCAACCTCTTCGACAGTAACGCCCTTTAATAAAGCGATCTTCTCTACCACGTATTGTACCATCGCCGGCTCGTTACGCTGGCCGCGATAAGCCTGTGGCGCCAAAAAGGGAGCGTCCGTTTCGGTGAGCAGACGATCTAAAGAAGCTTTTGTCACTGCATCCTGTAACTCTTTTGCGGAAGGGTACGTCACGATACCATTAATACCTATATAAAGTCCAAGCTCCAAAGCCTGCTCCAACTGCTGCCAAGCCGATGCCTTCGCCACATCGAAGTTTTGCGACTGATGTGGAGTAAAACTGTGCCAGACGCCTTTGAACTTTGGATTATCGCAATAATCTGACAGTACGGCTACGGTATCATCAAACGCGTCGCGCGAGTGAATAACGATCGGTAGATCTTGATCAAGGGCGAACTCTACCTGCGCTTTAAAACCCTCTTTCTGAAGAACTACCTGCTCTGGGCCGCTATGCTCTGGCCAATGGTAATCAAGACCAATTTCGCCGATTCCAACAACTCTTTCGTTTTCTGAGACCAATTCGCCCAACATCGACCTTAAATCCTCAACACTCTTTCCAGACTGCAGCTGTTCCACGACCGACTCAGGATTGAATCCGACAACAGCGTAAAATTTTTCATTATTACGTGCTAGTTCAAGAGCTTGCATGCTCGTCTCCTCATCCACGCCGATGCTGACTATTGCAGACAATTTTTCATTTGCCCGAGAGATGACCTTGTCGCGGTCATTGTTAAAGTCCTCAAAGTACACGTGTGAATGTGTGTCGATCATGTATGTGATTGTAACGCTCTTTGCCGGCGAATTGAAGCATTCGAGATAACACAGCTTAATAACGGTCGGTTTGCTATGATGAATGTATGCCAAAAAAGAAACTGCTGGCGGTTACCGCCGTCTTTCTATTACTATTGGGAACAAGCGTTGCGACGCGGAGTAACGAGCTTGACGATTTGGACAAGCAGTTAACAAATACACAAAAGCTTTTAGAAGATGCCCAGAACAAGCGCGACGCCACCCAAAGCAAGCTTCAACAACTGCAAGACTTAAAGGCCTATTACGAAGGCTCGCTAGGTGGTCTGCAAAACAGTTACTATCTAACACGTGAGCAACTCGATCTTACGGAACAAACACTTTCGGAAAAAGAGACGGAGCTTAATCAGGTCGAGGCCGAGATCGATGCAACACAGAACAACATCGACACGCGTTACACCAACGTTTCTAAACTGATTAGAACCATGTACATCAACCAGACACCCGGCTGGTTTGCCGATGTTTTCGCTGCAAGCCACATACAGACATTGATAACGGAGCTAATATACAGAAACGCCGTGATTCAGGGAATTCAGACAGACATTGCAAATCTAAAAGAAGAGCTTGTCACTATCGCGGAGATTAAAGATCTGCTGAATCAGGTTCGTACTGAGTTAGAGAACGAAAAGGCGAATCTGTTAGCACAACAGAGGACTCTGCAAAACGAGATATCAAGTACCAAACAACAGATCTCAAGCACGAGCTCCCAAGCGTCGCAACTCAGCCAATCACTCGTTGGTATTAACCAACAGATCTCAAGCCTGACGGAAAAACAACAACAAATATTGGCGGCAAAAGCAGCAGCCGCACTCGCCTCAACCACTGTGGGAGATGAAGAGATCGACAAGGCCGCGATCGAGCAGAGCGCACCAAACGACGGACAGGTCTACTTTTCTTTTTGGACGTACGGATACCCACACCGCGTAGGTATGAGCCAGTACGGAGCGCTCGGGAGAGCAATGGCAGGACAAACATACAAACAAATATTGAGTGCATATTACTCTATCCCCGTGTCATCAATCGTTGATTGGGACAATACAATCATACATGTATATGGCTGCTCTGTTGGATTGCCCCCACAAGCGGGCGGTTGGAGTAAAGAGGAATGCGAACTTGACCGCAATGGAGATAACAAACCAGACTATATATTCTACGACGTATCGCGGACTTTGGAGAATTATATTTTACATTTGGGAGAAATGCCCGAAATCTGGGGTGAAAGAGGAGGTATGGAAGCGCTTAAGGCCCAAGCAGTAGCGGGACGGACATATGCGTTGGCATACACAAACAATGGAAATTCGCCAATCTGTCCGAGTACACACTGTCAAGTTTTCGGTAACGCAAAAACCGGAAATTGGGGAACAGCGGTTGAACAAACTAGTAACAAAGTAATTGTTTTAAACGGCTCCCCAATAAATGCCTATTATCACTCAACAGCCGGGGGATTTACGCTTAGCTCCCAAGAAGTATGGGGAGGGTACAGGTCATACGCAATCGGGATTGCCGACTTTGACGCAAACGGCAAAGCCTATGAAGGCCCGACCTACGCCGACTCCCCGTGGTATCACAAGTCCTGGGGTAACGCCCCTTGGCTTTCAATCGATCAAATCGTAGATTTATTTAACGCGGCACTTCTACCCGATGCTTATAACAACCACCTCGCTTTATATGAGAACGGTGGCTACTCCGCCCAACAGATCGTTGACGAACTAACCTCGCTAGGAGTTGAGCCGGTTACAGATTTCGACGCAATCGAGATCGTTGATGAGAACGGAGGTTCGGGAGCAAATACAGCACAGGTAGGAAAGGTAAGGATGTACTATCAAAACGGCAAGGTCGCGGAGGTGACTGGAAGTCGATTTAAGTTTGTCTTCAACCTTCGCTCGCCCGGGACGGATGCTATCTGGACAACGAGATTTGACGTCATAACCGCCGCCGAGTTGTAAAAGGGAACGAACGGAGAATCACCATTTGGCGACTCTCCGCGTTCAACTCGTCGCTGCCGATTCATCACTGTACAACACGAACCTTGTCCCGGTACGATTTCCCAACAGGCTGCCCAACCGGCTGTCCTTGAGAATCAACCGCAACAACAAACGGCCTAGCATCGTTGGTACCTGGACCGATTTGATACACGTTAGAATCTCCCTCAAAGGAGAATTGCGTACCTTCTCGCTTCCGCATAACAATCTCCATCAAAGTTTCCATGACATCCTCCTACAAAAAACGTGCGACGACTGTTTTACGCCCGCATTATAGGATGATCACAAAGATATTACAAAGCGTATTTGATATTTAAAAGAAAAAACGATTACTCAACCTCGGTTAAACGAAACTCAAGCGGAAGATGTAGCATCTGATCCTGTTTTAGCAAACTCGCAGTGCCCTGCACCACAACGTGTACTTGCACTCGCTCTCCCGGGCCTAAGATGAAGCTTTGCGTTTGTGGGTGCACTAGTGCATCAGCCGTCACCACGATCGACTGCGGATAAACGGTTTCGCCTACAACGTGGTCCTGTTTGAGTGGTTCGACCACAAGCTCCTGTGCACCGATCTCGACAACTTGAGCAAGCTCGGTTCCTAAATAAACGTAATCGCCGACACCATAGTAGCTAGTGTTGTTCACGGGAATAACCGCCGATCCGGCTGCAACATCTGTTGCAAGTGCATTCGTATAATCTCCGTCACCAAGGCTTACGATCAGCGATTCGTACGCATCGCTCGCGCCAGTTAGACCCGTGCTGATAAGCTGCAACGAGACCGTCTTGTTGTCGCTTACGTTATAAACGGTATAGAGTCCGCGATAGGTCGCTCTCTGTCTTTGAAATGAGGTCACGCCTACTTCGTCACGATACACACCGTCCGCGATCTCACTTGGAGCAAACTCAACATAGCCGTTGAAGTTCTGCACGTTAGGGATAATATTGACGTCCTCCCCTGTTACCGTATTTGCCCCCGCCACGAAACCTTCAAAATCGGACAAGCTGACAAGACTACCGACGCCTACGACAGGAAGAACAAGTAGACCCAAGAAGAAAGCCATCAAAACGACGTTCGTTACATGTTTCATCTTTCACCGACCTCTCTTTCGACATCCGCGACAAAATACCAGGTGGCCACCAAAGAAGCGACTAAGGCAAAAACAAAAACCCACAGGTAGGTTGCCTGTAAGAAGGTGTGCACGCCGATAAGCAAAACGACAAGCCACATGTACGAGATCCAAACAACGCCCTTGTTGTACACCTCGTGTGAGCTTGTCATCAAACCCGTTAAGTTCCACGACAGAAGCTGTAAGATCAAGGAGGGCTTAATATGTGTGTCGTGAAAGTGATACGCCTTGGTTAGAACCCATGCTAAACCGATAATGACAACGACGAAGACGATTAGATTCGAGTAAGAGTTTACAAATACGGTCGCCGCCTTATCGTGTAGTACAAAGTCCGGGAGCAAGGAGCTTGTGTTTAACTGCCAGGCGATTGAAAAACTCTTGACCAATACGAGTACGCCAATTACCTTTGCTACAACAAGCAAAACTGCAGGCAGTAATGCCTCGCTTATTAATCGCGTAAGTATTTTGGAAGGCATGTCTCTGCGTTTAGTATAGGTGGCTAATTTTCGCCTGTCAATCGCAGATTCAGGGTTGTTTTGCGAAGGAGCTAATTCAGACTCTCCTGCGCGTTTACAACCGCACCCTTAGGCGGCATGAACTCCTTAAGAGGATTTATCGCCGAGAAGAAGCTACCTGCATTTCTCGCAAGATCGGACGTTATGTTCTTGAGATCGGTCGCGCTCGAAACACCCCCCTGGCAGGCTGCGTTGGAGTAGTCCATATAGCTGGCGGGACAGATGCGTTCGTTGGTCGTATAGGTGTTACTGTTATCGGAGTCCTTCCAGATCTCGTAGTGCGAATGATAGCCTGTTGTGTCGCCTGTTAAGCCGACATACCCTATCTGGTCCCCTTTATTGACCGTCCATCTCGCCGATTCTCCGTCCGAACTAAGACACTTTGTCCCCAGAGGTCTCGTGAGCGTTCCGGAATCACCAGGCTGCGCTACCATGTGTGCATAAAGACTCATGTATGGACTATTTTCAACCACAACGTAAACCCCGTAAGACGGCGAGCCCGTCTGTTGCATCACGGTATTTACACATCTGTACGCAGTACCCGACATCGTCGCAATCACGGGAAAGGCCAAACCAACGTCGATAGCTGGGTAAGTATGTGAATCGGTTACGTTAGCACAGTTAGACGCCGGATCGATCGGACCGCTGGGGCAGACAAGGTTCTGACACGCCTGCGTAACGATACGGGAGTCGGTCCTTCTACTTGGCCAACCACAGGGGACCTCATCTCCAGGCTGAGCGGCTGCAGTAGTTCCAACCGCGCTACTATTTAGACCCGCAAAAGACACCGGTGGCACCTGAATAAACAAACCGTTATCGTAGTCGAAGGTGTTGTAATCGCCTGCATCTGCCGACCTTCCTGTACCATCCTTTTGGCCTTCATCCTGATTGGTCGGTGCATTACCCACCCATTCCGGTTTAGGAAGGATAAGGATGCTTCCGCACTCGCGACACTCATATCTAAGTGCGTTTGATGATGCGAAAACGTTGAATCCCAAATCTCCGAGCTTGACCGCAACCAAACCAAACCAACTAATGCACAACGCAACCAGATATATTGCGATTATCATTCTTTTTGTTACTTTCTTCTTATCAACCATGTTCCGTTTACCCCTTACGGTCCTACGCATACATCTTCTGCGCCAGCACAGATCATCCAACCCGATGCCTGTATCTGACAAGTATCTTGCCAAACGTCATGCGGAGGTTTAGGAACGGCTGAAGCCGCATAAACGCAGACAGGAGCTCCCGGTGCAACTGTCTGGGCGAAGGTGAAGTCAATTCCCCCCGCATCGGTAAATTGTCGATAGAAAACACCGATTGAAGTACCTTGAGGGACCTCAGCGGAGAGGTCCCCAAACCCCTGGCAGTAACAAGCCGGGTTGCTAAAATGAGGCGACATATGGGCAGTTGGATGACCGTCGCAATCAACCGTAACACATAATGTATAACAATCGTGCCAGGCACACCCGGCCGTAATCACCGGCGATGGCCCTGGTACGTCATAAACCTCCTGCCATACCTTCTCACAGGTAACTGGATGGCGAATAACGTCGTTGCCCTCCACCAGCCAATCGGTCACATCACAGGTAGTGGCTAATGTGTTGGTCGTTGTTGTCGAACAATGATCTTGTATTGCCTGTTCAAAAGCCGAATAAGCAGCCCTGTGAACACCAGATCCATTCGTAATCCCCCAAGTGCTAGAACCGAAGTCTCTAATGGCCAGTAGTATTGCGACTTTTACATAACTATACGCGGGAGTAAATAGAGTGTCCAAGGTCTGCTGCAAGTACGCAGCCTGGTTAGCTTCCCCCACAGCCGAAGCCTCCCATCCGTACTCAGTGATCCAGATCGGTTTCCCTGCAATCGAATGTATCTGGTCAACCCAACCCAGATCAGCCGGGCCGTTCAACTCATAAGGATGCACCGAGACCACATCATATGAATGCCCACCTGGTTTTGTATGCATATCGACAAGAAATTGCGCCTCATTAAATGTACCGTCCAAACCACCAACGCTTACCTCAATATCCCGATTTTCTCCTTTCAATGTATCGTATGTAACCTTCAACCAGTAGGCGTACTCCGTTACTGATGCATCATCGTACGTGTCACCACTGCCAACCATAGAACCGTAACTATTTTCCTCATTCCAAAACTCGAACTTTGTTATATAAGGATACTTTTGGACTATCAGTCGTAGGTACTCCTTATACTCAGATTCAAACGCAACGTTTGGTAGCCTACGATGGGGAGGCCTTGAATCTCCCGGTGCTGCCCAGCTTGGAGTACCAACAATACTTGCAACGATATCAATACCTCTGCTATGGGCATCAGCCATAATAATATCTCTCGCGGCCCAATTATAAAAGTTTATAGCCGGTTCATCGTCGTCCCAACTAAAAGGAAGTCGCGTCGCTGGGACTCCCAAACTCTCCATTACTGCCATGTCTATGGTAAATGGCCAGTTGCCTGATAATGCCGACAAACGAGCATCGCAGTTCGTGGGGGGGGTCGGTGGAGTTGCGCCTAGCTGGTTGCGATCGATACCGATGTAATAGACCCTATCCGGGCCACTCTCATTTGCTCCCAAAACGTAAAGTACGTTGTTGATAACCCCCGCAACGGAACCCTCAGGGTGGTCTCCGCCCCAAGAAACATTAATCGGTTCAGCCGGAAGTGAAGGCAAGGTTTCCCAAGATCCAGTAGGCATCCCGGTAGTAGTATCAATCTTCGCACGATAAAATCGTGTTCCCCTTATAACATACAACCAATCATTATGTCCGATCATCTCCCCCCTGCCCCAGGCACCTGGATTACTGATCGTTTCCCAACTCCCCTCCGTTTGTCCATTATCGTTCACAACAATACGCCTAATCTCCGACGAATTAACCTTCCCCATGTAAATGAAACCTTTATGCGGATCACTTGATTGTACAAAAGCAGCTTTATATTGAGCCTCGTTACCGCTATCAATGCTTCCACCCGTCCAACCATTATTGCCAAGTTCAGTGAAGTTATTAGCGGAGTTACCCATTGGGACCTCTGCGGAACGCATCATCTGGGTATAGCCACAGTCCTGGTTCGTATTACACTCTGGACCTGTGCCATGATAATACCCGCCTAAGTGGAAGAAGAATATTTTTCCACTTGCAAACTCAGCAGTTATCGCATCATCCCATTCCGTATGAAGTCCTTGCATACACGCTCCACCAGAACAGAGATCGTTTTGTGTAAAGGTATCTCCACTTGCATTGCCATCGTAACGCATGTAGTGTCCAGTCCTAAATAACCATGGATCACCATTTGCCACCGGCAATGCATATCCTTTCTCAGATCCCCCCAGACCTGTAAAAGGCTGCCAGTTGGTGAGGTTTCCATCAATACCGGCCTGCGCATACCAGCCACCTACTCCATATCTTTTCACTACATAAAACTTATCCCCGAGAGCAAATGCAGGCGCAGGATTTTCCTCGACCTCAGCTGGTAGAGGATCTGACTTCATCCAAGCGCCGCCGACGGCATCCGAAGGCGTCGGTGTTGGCGTTGGAGTATCGGTTGGAGTAAGTAGCACACCCATCGCTCCGAAGACAGATGCCAAACTAACTAAACCGTGATTAACACCGGCGATGTTTGTTGTGTTGCCTTCTATCAGCGCGCGCACTTCAGTATTGGTAAGCGTTGGGTCTTGCGACAAGATCATCGCAGCAATCGAAGCTACCATGGGGGACGCCATCGAGGTCCCCGACCAGGCAACATAAGAGTCGTCGGCTACCGGCCCCTGGTTACCTGAGGTGTCGTACTCATGTGCAACCGTCGACGCTATACCTACGCCAGGTGCGGCTACATCAACCCAGCTACCATGCTCCGAAAAATCAGCTAAATCACCGTTTTGATTCGATGCACCCACGGCGATAACCTTATCGTAAGCAGCAGGATATATTGTAGGATTCGCAGTCGGGCAATCAGGCGGATTGACCATGCCACAGTTACCGGCAGCTGCCACTACCACCACACCTGAGCCCCACGCAAAGTTGACGGCGTTTTCTAAAAGATTACTAGGAGTCGGACTACCGACGCTCAGGTTGATCACCTTTACGCCCTGTGCCACCAGACCCGCTATCGCCGCCGCGACCCAGTCGTCACGACACGTCCCGTCACTTTCACAGCCGGTTGCACCGATCATATGAATGTTTGCACCGATCGAAGCCACACCCTTATTGTTGTCGGTAGCCGCACCGATAATGCCCGCAACGTGCGTGCCATGATCGCCATCCGTCTCGCCGTGATCAGCTAGCTGCATGTCAACCTTGCCGGCTAGATCCTCCTGCGATAATCGGATCGTGCTGTCGACTACTCCGACGAGTACGTTCTCATCGCCTTGTTCCACACCCCAAACGGTCGGCATATCAAGAGCCTCCAGCCACCAGGGCGTGCCTAAAGTTGTGTAATCGTTCGGCGGTGGCGTAAACGGCGTGTAAGCCTGCACGGATCTTACAACATTGTAATCCACCGAGGCATATCCATCCACACCTTGCATCTGCAAAAACTTGTCTTGAAGATCGGTGCCCGTTGGGAAGTAGATACTCCAGAACCCCTCCATGACCTCCTCCATGCTCTCCCCACCAATCTCCTTCATCAGCTCCTGGCGCCGTGCCTCGTCAACACCCTCGTCAAAGCTAACAACAAGCATGTCTTTAACCACAACGGTCTCCTGACCGTCGTAGACAACCTTTGTGCGATCATCCGTCAACGGCACACTAGCCCCCGTACCTGAAAGACCTAAGTCGACAACACTGCTCCGCGACTTAAAAAACAACGACCATATCGTAAATACAATAACTGACATACATATCAGTCCGGCTACTAATCCAAGGATTATCTTGGTTTTTTTGTTAAGATTTTGTATCACGTTTTTCATATTAACTTATCAGTCGCACATATCACAAACCTCGCTTCTTGTCGGCCCAAAATAATCCGGGGTCGGGGTGACTACATTCGCTACTCTGCTCACTACCGCCGCTGCATCTACTAAACCGTACCTGCTGACGTAATCCGGTTGCGCCGTTGTCTCAAGCGTCTCAATGAACTCAGGAAGAGGCGTTGTTGACTTAGCGGCAGAGACCATTAACGCCGCAACACCCGAAACGACAGCAGATGAGATCGAGGTCCCACTCGCAAGTACGTACTTACCTCCCGGATAAGTAGTCACGACGTTTACTCCGGGAGCACTCAGCAACGCATAATTCCCCTCTGCACCGACGTTCCCTGTGGCAAAGGTCGCCTTTGTCAACTTATCGGTCAAGGCCGTCACACCTACAACCTCGTTGTATGCAGCCGGATACATTACGGTACTATTTTTAGAGTACGGAAAATCGCCATCGAGGTTATATGACCTCGTCTCAAAACAAGCCGAACTCTGCGTGTCGGCCGCCGCATCCTCCACTGCATTTCCGCAGTTACCTACTGCTGCAACAATAATAGTTCGTTCATTGATGTACATATCGAAGATCACGTCATGTAGCACGACATTATCAAACGGAGTACCCATGCTTATGTTGATTACGCGCACACGTTTTTTAACCAGTTCGTTTAGCGCCTCGATCATGCTCGCAACGGTTGTTCCACCGTTTGCTGCGATGATCTTTGTTGCATAGCCCACCGAAGAGATACCGCGATCGTTATTGGTTGCAGCGGCGATAACACCAGCCACCATCGTGCCGTGTGGCGTGCCCTTCTCCTTCGTTAAAGTCTCGACCTTACCTTTTAAATCGGGATGTGTCACATCAACAGGGGTATCGACCATACCGACTACAACGTCCTCACTGCCCTTTGTAACGTCCCAGGCCACCGGCGCGTTTATTGCATCAAGCCAGTATGCACTTGTTGTGTCGGTACGTCCCGGATCAACGGTGAGCTTATCGTAATCATTAGGGACAAAAAATGGCGCAATAGCGTCGTTGAGTTCAGTTGATAACACCGAATCCAGCTTAGCAAGCTCTGACGATTTTGTCGCAAGATCGGTATCGTCTGAGAACCTAAACAACCAGTAAGTCGGCGATATTTTTCGCTCTGACTCCGCACCAACGTAGTTTGCAAGTTCGCTAATGTCGGAATCACTCAATGCTGGAACAGGGCGCACAAAAATAGCACCCTTTTCTACAACACGGTACTCTCCTTCGCTCTTTATTATGTACTGCCGATCCTGTGGCAGCAGCAGTCCACCGTCTATAACACCCGCACTTTCACTCACAACGCCAAGGCTCATGACGAAGATCGCGGTAACGATCGCCCCTACTACACCGGACACGATGATAAGCAACCCGCCTACGTTCCAGCTGTGTTGCTTAAGTACTGCTATCATTCGTCCGCCGCCTCCACGGCTACAGTAGTATCACCTGACGAAAAGATATAAACCGGACTAAGCGTTCTTGTTTTTGATAGGGTGTAGAAGTCCTTCTGATTGATGTAGTAAGCCGGATAGATACTATCGATCAGCCACTGCGTAGAAGGATCATCTCGCATCTTCACAACCGAAAATTCACCGTTTTGAAACTTTTGTTGTGCACTCGCAAAGCTAAGCACATCCATCTCAGGGTTCGTTTGTTCAAAGTTAGGGATAAATAGCGACATAAGCTTTATGGTGCCCGTGCCATCGACGTAAACGTAGCTCTCGATCGGCATAATAACCGGCACTCCAGCTATCTCAAAAGGTATGGTGAGACGAATGAGCGGACCAGTACCTGAGGTAACCTTTGTAACGGTATCGGTCGAATCGAGGTAGTAATACTCCGCCGTCACCGCATCGAGATTCATCCCCGTTATAGGAAGTTGCGTCTTGGTGAAGAAGTTATTGAGCGCATTTACCGCAATTTGCTGGGACGGAACGTTAGTGTGGTCTATGTTGCTGTCCAGGTTAAACGCCGTAGAAAAGTTGATCTCTCCGATATCTTTTGCGATGTAAAGCGAACGCACGTCTTCAAGCCACGCCGGATTCGTACTCGACGGAAGTACCACCGCCTTTGAACTAAAACCTAACGCGTCGGCGATCAATACCTGCCTGCTCGAATCGAACCAGTTGTCGACCGGATGCCCCAGCGCAATCTCTGGCATCTTGCTTACCACCTTTGTCGAGACTCCACTGTCGACCTTCACATCAACCTGCCCCTTATAAACGGTATCGATGTTTTGTGGTGCATTAACAAACGTGACAACCTCCGCCTTGCCACGATTACGGCTAAGAAGGTACATACCAAAGATGATTAAGATAATCACAACCACGCCAAGTGCATACGGCTTGTTGTTTTTAACAAGTTCGACCAATCTTGATGCAAATTGTTTGAGCAGTTCTTTTATCTTTATCATGGTGGATACGCTGGACACCAACCTCCGGAGCCGCTATACAAACCCCAACCACCCAGTTTGTTACAAACAAGGTCTGCATAACCCATCTCGTTCTCAGGCGGAACACTAACATCGTGGTCCTTTAGAGGATTGGGGAGAAGTGGACCTGAAACAGTACCTGGATAAGTAGAGTCAAGCAGGAATGTTGCATCCTGAACATACGCGATTGTAGATCCATTTGGGGCATTGCTCCCCTGATACTTCCAGCTCGCATCATAGATAACGCCTTGCTCGCTCGGGTCAACTCCGCCGCCCGCTACAACCGTATAGTAATGACCACGTGTGTCTAGTCGAGATGGGGTAATCTTGCTCAACAAAACCCTTGCCATTAACTCAATCGCATCACTCGTCCTACATCGAGAAAGACGTAATGGGTCAGGGGTAATCGTCGAACCCACGTCGCAGACCTGTCTGTCGTAAGGTACTCCGCTAGTTTCATAAGCTTCATAATAGTCGTTTGTAACATCATTGTAGGTACCGTCTACTATTTGTGCCGGACCTAATGCTGTGAAGGTGTTAGGAGTACAGTCAAATGTTGTAGTCCCGACCAGTGTTCTGTTTGTCAAATCAGGAATCGCCTCAATCTCCAAGATCGCCCTCAGCCATCCCTCGGGCACGTTATATTCACTAGCTGCATGGGCAATCGCGGAGTTGACAGTCGCAATCGATAGATCGTATTTGCAAGTTGCTGGCGTTGGCGTCGGCGTTACAGGTCCCAGCGATGGTGTGGGTGTCGGCGTATCTGTTGGAAGCGGCGTTACGAAAGCGCTGTTGACATAAACCGGTCCTCGCACCGCTACCGGTTTCAAATGATTAACCGGGAAGAAGAAACCAGGCCGTCCCGGATCTTGAATACACGCCTCGATGTAAGGATCCTCAAGACATCCATACACATCAAGACTCGCGTAATACAAGTCTCCTACTGTTCTGTCGGTCACGATCTCGTACTGAATATGCCGCCTTCCAGGACTACCTGAATCTCCAACCAATCCTAACAACTGGTTACGAGAGACGTAGGGGCCA
This sequence comes from candidate division WWE3 bacterium, assembly GCA_020429745.1. Lineage (GTDB taxonomy): Bacteria > Patescibacteriota > 4484-211 > 4484-211 > JAGQKZ01. The sequence continues at coordinate 15,316 of JAGQKZ010000004.1, forward strand.
AAACCATAAGGAAGCTTCTCCAATCCTAACGGTATCTCGTTTAAGAAAAACTCCGTAGAGTAACTCAACCTTCTGTTGCGTACGTCAGCAATAAAGAGGTTATTCGGAACAAGGTGCGTGTACTGGGTTATTACGTCAGGGAAATTGTCGCGGTCTAAGTCGGTCTCAACCTGTACCATCCAACCCTTCTCCTTGTACTGTGCCGGAGCTGGACCAGCATAAGTTACAAATCCCGCATGCGTGCTGTAGACGAAGTTGGCGCTGGCGTTGCTGTAACTTGGATCGATATCAATACCGGGGTGAATGTACCCTTCTCGCGGTGTAACGACCACTGCAGGCGTAGGTGTTGGTACCGCAATCGGTTCACAATAATAAACCCTCGAATCCGCTGCGAGTGGTTGCGTTTTTAGTTCGGGGGCAACGACGCGTACCATTGCAAAAATATCGTCGTCTTTCACGGAAGCCGTGGAGGCGGGGTCGCAATCACAATTTAAGCGGAAGTCGGTATCTCCATCAAGTCCGTCGTTTAACACAAAACCATTACCTACATTGAAGTTCCACATCTTCTCTTTCCAGAGACCACTGTCGTTTTTCTGCACGGTCTGTCTACGGACATTACCTGTTTCATCTTCATACTCCAATGAGAAAGTACCCGTCCCAGAGTCTAGGTAATTTACCGTAACATTAACGCTCGACGCCGTCGGTATTCCTGTTGCGTTATCCACAACAAACGACATATAGTAACCGTCATTTGCCATATCAGTAGCACGCGCACCGGCAGAGAAAGGATGTGACAGTTGAGATCCATCAAGATAGCTACTCTGCAACTGAGATCCCGTAATAAATCTTGTATTGTTATTGGGGATATCGTACGCACAATTATTAATCGTCGTAGAGTAATTTTCTTGACCATCGGCCAGTACCCCACCTTGATTACGAATTAATGAGGTATCTTCGGTCGCTTCCGGCCGATAAAGATAGAAATCCTTATCACCTCTCTCGGTGAATTCGTACGGATAATAGTTCCCAGAACCCGGTACGGCAGGTGGAGGGCTAGAGGGGGGAATAGAGTCGTATTCAGAGAGAACATCCGCGAAAGCAATCCAGGCGTTTGGAGATTGGTTGGGAGTTTTGCCGATGGAGTCTTCCAGAAGCTCATCGAACCACGTCAGTCCCATATCGTGTATCAGCCTGTACTTACGTGCGAAAAATTCACCTTGAAAGCTGAGAACATCACCATTTAACTCCAATGAGTTAATATAATCCCAAAAAGCCACTTGGTATCGTGCATCTGAATAACAATAGGTGCTACTACAGTGATTATTATCAGGACCTGTTTGCCAATAATACGGCTCAAAGCCATGCGGAAGCGTTAAAGGCGTCATCGCAACAAAATCGTAAAAGCCACCTTTTCCACCAGCATCGTAGTTTACCTTCGTATTGAAACTATTCTCACTTGCTGGCGCTAGACCGTTTAACTTAATTCCAATTCCTAGCTGTTGGGCTCTTGCAGAGTATCTGCTCCTAAGATTTGAAGACGCCGCTGCCGCTTGCAAGAACAAGGGGAACGCCAAACCACTACCCTCCTGATATGCATTCTTATACCATTGGAGAGATTCAAGAACGTAGTTATTATATGCCGACATTCTCGTTGAATCGTTCACAAATGTGGTTTTGTAAGCGCAACCTGATTGATTTACCGTCGGTGTCGATTCGTCACTCAATCCGGTTGACAAGTATACAGCCTGAACAATATCCTTATATGACGACTGTTTTATATGTTCGGCAAAGGCTGTTATAAATGCTTGAAACTGCTGTTGCCAATAAGAATCTCCATATGCGGGAATCTCCTGGTCGGCACAACCCACCGCAGTAATTTTTAACTGAGTAGGATCCACCACATTACCCTTTATGAACTGTGGCGTATAGTCTTTGAATGTTCCCCCCTCGTCGAGATAAAAAGCCACTGAAAGCGTGACCGGTTTATAATTTACTGTATTTCCGGAAGCATCCTGAATCGCCATGCTACTGGCCTGTTGCAAAGCAGTGTCGACTCGAGTCCAGTTGTACTGCCCGACTCCTGACTGAAGATCGCTCCAGAGAAAATACAACTGACTACCAAACGAACCGTAATAGTAATCGTTTCTTATGGCAGGAAGTCCAAGGAAACAGTCGTCATTTGTACCAGCCTTTTTGAGTGTTTTCGGGTCACAGTTGCCTGAATCGTACTGGAGATAGGTGACACTATCGATGTCAAACTTTGAATTGCTAAAAGCCGCTCCTCCCGCAGCGACAACTTGGTTGTCGGCAAGATTCGGGACTGCAATCTGCGACCGAAGATGCCACTTGTAAACCGCAGTAAAACAAGCCAGAACAAACACAAGCGCACCAACTCCAAGTATTATCCTGTGTTTTAATATATTTTTAATATCCACAGTTAATTTAAGTCACACGACCATACCGGATCTATATGTTGACCAGCGATTACCCCCACGGCATAGCTGTTATCCGTATTGCTACCGTTCTGCCAACCGACCCAACCATAACCCCTAGCAATATAAAAGTTCTCACCTGCACCTCCACCATTCAACACCTGCAGGTGCGCAACGTCTGTAAATGTATAACCGTTTGATCCGAAACCAGACCAGGTCGGGAGAATCTCGACCAACTTCATCTCTGAATTTGTCGTTCCTGTGTACGGTGTTTCACAGCAACCGCAAGTAACCTTGTTAATTCCGACTACGGTTTGTGGCCGTTGCACTGTATCACCAACACTCATAAACCGGCCGGTCCAGATCCCCCCTTCTGCACCTTGGTTACTGCTGTATGCACCGCATGTATTCTGCGCAGATCCGAAGTTGCCGTTTAGCAATGTGAACGCAGCCTCATCGCTTGTGCCGTTACACATAACATTCTGGTGAAGGCCGATCGCCCAGGTTGAGTCGGTTAAGTGGTATATGTTTGTATTATCGTAGTTAAACTCTTCTACGTTAGTGAACGACTGATATCTTTTGGCGATTGAAAAGCCGGTCTTGTTCCTTACAGTTTGTGCAGTCGTACTAAACTCCTCTCCACTTGACATCTGGATTATTGACGGACTCGACGGTAGATAGTAAGCAAGCAGGTCTACGGTCCCAGTTGGTGGAGTCACAGTAGGTTGAGGAGTTACCGGTGGGATCAACGACGCGTTACACAGGGGATCGTTCGTATCGGAGAAAAAGACCGAATACTTATCGCAGTCCCATGTAGGATTCTGCGTAATAGATCCTTGCCAGATTATAAATGCATCCGCTCCAATAGCCGCCTCATCGGTGGTAAACTGCGCGGCTCTCTCCGCAAGTGCTGTGGCCGAACATCCCCCAATCGTACACGCATGAGAAACACAGTCTATTCCCTGCGGCACAATCGATGCTTCACCTACGTAAAAGTACTTGCCCGCACCCTGCGTTATCTGGTTCGCCTGAATACAGTTACTGATTATCCCCGGATCGGTCTGCTGGTTCGGTAGGGTACGGTAGTAGTGACAAGAGTTAGCGGTCATACTTGGAATATTCGTTATCCTCTGATACTCCCCATTCGTTAATTTCTCTCCTGGATCGTCGATAGCCTTCAAACCAGGAGAAACCAACGTACCGGGATCGAGGCTGTGAATAGTGTTTGCCATATCTACCATGAAGTTATACATTGCGTCAGCACACTCTTGTGAAGTATCTCCGTCACATTGAGGTTCGTTCATAATCTCCCAAACCTTGATCTGCTGCTTATTAGCCAATGCTCCGACGACGCTCATAACGTACTGCTTGTAATTATTCGCTCCCGTTTTGTAACCCGAGGTAAACCAGTCCTTTGCAGAGCTACCACCAAGCACAGTGTTGAAATCTTCCAGCGCGATAACAAACTCAAGATTTGCCGACTCTGGTGCGTTTAGCACCCGCTCAATTGAAGCCTGTCCGTTAACGTTATGACAACCGTTACATCCCCACATGCGAACAAGTTCCAAACCGGCGGCATTAATGCCCTGGTCCAGAGTAGAAGAGATCGTGCCTGAAGATTGGGTACCAAGCCCCCAAAGATTGTACCCATGCATCTGAGAGATCGTTAGATTCGTGTTCGTCTGTTGCGTTGCACTACAATACCTGAACTCGCCATAATCAACGCCTGGGTCGCTTCGATACGACCCTTGCTGCGTGGCCGCGCCGGTGTAACCCCAGTCCTGAGAGATCTCTCCTGTGACCGGATAGCCGTAGGGTCTTGCATCGTCATCGAGAATACGACCACCGATCGGTATCGACGCCAACAGCTCTGCTCTGCCGGTACGGTCGTCACCCACTCCACCAAAGGCCGCTGAGATTAACATCGGTCCAATTACGGAGTTGTTGGAGGAGGCGTTGTAACCACACCCCCCTATTCCTGTAACGTCACGATAAACGTCGAAGTACTGATGACCCAACGGCACGATCACCTCAGGATCGGTGCCATCACATCGGCTCGCCTCCAGAGGATCATCGGGATCACAGACGAAGTTGTAGTCACGTGGATTAATAGCCCCTACCCCAGCAAGGTTTGGAGGCGGAGCACTCTGACAGGTCACCACACAACCCAATGCATCGGCCGACTCTGTCTGCGGAACAACGCTGCTAAACAAACCGCTTAGTGTGGTAGTATCCGCTTCGGTAAGACGGTTACCGGGAACACACTGCCCCTGATCATGACAGTTGGTGCACCCGTAAACGGGATCGAGACATTCATTAGTGATCGCTCCTCCGGGACACGCACTAAGCGAACCAGACGTACACGACGAACCCTGGAAACAGTACGGTGGCGGACACCCAGGAACCTGAATACACTGCCCGTCACATATCTTTCCAGCGGCGTCAAACATCTGATAGTAAACCTGGCACTGCAGCAACGTCGGATTTGCAACGGGGGCAGCACAGGTAGCACCATCTACTGAGTGGGTTTTGACTTCCGTACATTCGCACGGTACATTAGCATACGCCCAGTTATAGGAGATCGGTATAGAGTTTATCGATTCACCCGTAGTGTGCGGAATGGCCTGCGCCTGATCCTTCTCCCAGTTAGGATCCTGCAACGGCAACTCTATCTCAGATCCCGCTTCTCCATACGCCGGCACATCAAACGGACCGAAGACGATCTGCGGACCGTAAGCCGCGTCTATCGTGTCGATCGTCATGGGTATGCCGTTGACCGTACGTGAAACCACCTTATCTCCCAGAGTGCTGCCATGACTGAATTTAAGATCGCTGCCATCTTCGTACGGAAAGTCGAGGTTGTGTGGGAGCGCATACTCCCCATTGGTAGAGAAACTTTGCGTATTTACGGTAAGCAAAACGTTCTCGACCGGCCTATCTGTTGGGTTCTCCACCTTCACATACATCGAGAAGAGGTTGGAGGTCTCTGCCTCGGTTTGAAACTCAACGTAGTTATCGGTTACACAGGTCACGCCGTCGCATTCGCTCAAACATTGATATGCGTAACCGTCGCGACGTATGTACTTGTTAGAGATCGTGTTCGGCAGCGTATTCGTATTGGGCCCTTCCGAGGGAATACTATCCTGTGGAATACGCGATTCAACCAGTAAAGTTGGTTCTGCCCCGCACCAGCCTACCAGCACATGCTGCAACCCTTGCATCCTACACATCTCCTGTCGATAGCACAACTCCCACTTAGTCGGAAGCGGTGGTTCTCCCGGTCCTGGCGTCGGTATAGACGGCGGCCCTCCCGGAACATCGTAGATGCCCGTCTCGCATGGGCAATGCAAAAGTGAGATATGTTCCTGCGCCAACGGATCGGCATTTTCCGGATCAACCCCCTCCTTCCCGATGGTGACAGCGTCCCACTCAAAAGACAACTTCAACTGACTCGTTTGGGCCGGGTCTGGGACATAATCAGGAGGCGTAGGAGGCGTCCACGGACCGGTAGGCGTCGGCGTAGGCGTCAGCGCCGGAACCACCACACCACCCGGGAACACGTCGCTTAATCCGCTGAAGATACTATCAATACCGTTGGTGATACCGTCAAATATGCTTCCAAACGAACCTCCTTCACCGCCCGAGAAGATATCCGCCTTAACCGGCTTACTAAAGGTAAGGCTCAACATCGCAAACGCCGACACAAGGACGAAGATTGTTGGCAGTTTTATCTTTTGTTGCATCTTATATCGATAATTAGTATACGGGCGTGCAGGGCCTTTGGTCAACGAACCACACAATTATTTTATCCCCACCAACTTTATCTCACCGTAATTTGTATTTGTCGCGAGCAGAAGGTTCTTCCCCGGCGCATAGATGACGATATTTAAACCCGCGACCTTACCGAGCGACGAGTTCAACGGCACAACCTTTACCACCCTCTCCATTGCTATATCGACAACACCGATCTCACCGTCGGTATAACTTGCAACGTATATGCGATTATTATCGGTATCGAGCGAAAAATCGCTGGGGTAGTGCACCGCTTCTATCGTACCGACTACCTCGTTATTGTCCGACCTCAGGGCGATGATCTGTCCACCGTACTCATCAAGAACAAGAATTAGATCCTGAGGTGTATATGTTATTAACTTAACCGGACGACCCAATTCTTGAATCGTACCTACAACCGTAAGATTCGAAAGCGCAATCTTCGTGATCGAACCGCTATCATAGTTGGCAACAAAAGCGTATTGTCCGTCGGCACTCATCGCAACGTCCACCGGACGTCGTTCGACGGCGATGTATTTAATAGCAACGAGCGTGTCTGGATTTAAGATCGCGACCGAGTCTGTGTATTCGTTCACAACAAAGAGGTACTTATTATCATTCGTGAGCGCCATCGCATAAGTTCCTTTGGAAACCTTTACCTCAACCTCGGTATCGAAGGTGGCGGTCGATAACTTGCGCACGATCTCACCGTCAGTAGTATAAAGTACCGACTCATCGGCCGAGAAAAGTAGCCTACTGGGATTGGGGGTCTGGATTGTCGAATCGATCTTCCCCGTATCGGGATTAATCACATAAAGGAGACTTTCGTCCACACTCGAAACGTAAAACATCCCCCTGGTGCGCGAGTAAGTTGCATCGGTCAAATCGTCTTTCGCCTCGACATCTTGCACAGAGATATTTAGCGAAGGTTCCTCGACAACCGGCGTCGGTATTGGTCCTGTGTTTTTATTGCTCGATGTAACGCCAAACGCCACGATACCGATGATTACCAAAACGAGGGCAACGATGACGACAACCAACAGGCGAGTAGAGGGCAATTTCATATACCTATATTACAACAAATTAAGACGACAGATAATCATTTATTATCTCGACGGCCGCTTGAACATGGTCGGACAATACAACACCTTCCCGTTCGTTAATATCTTTAAGCGACTGGAAGGTGCTTAGGTATTCAGAGAACACAACGGGCTTCACGTGTGTTTTGGATTGCAATCGATCTACAAGCATCGCATAGTCTTTCGGAAGTTTTGGCAAACCCAGATCACCGACCAACAGCACCTCAACGTCGTATTCGCTGATAAGCGTAGTTAACTCCTCTTCCAACTTGTAGACATCGGAAAACTCGACCTGCTTTAACGGAAAAACACCACGACCGGGTTTAAAACAAGCTAAACCGATATGCTTTTCGCCCAGGTCAAGTGAGAGAATCGTTACGTTTGACTTACTTGCTAGATCCATCACGGCTACTTATCAAGAATCTCAACCGACACAGAAAGTCGGTCGGCAAGATGCGGCATGCTGCGAATTACATCAGGTAGTGCCGGCCAAAGGTTGATGTCGTATCCCTCTAGGTGGTCGATCGACTTCAGATAACCCTCTACTTGTGCTGGCCGTTTGCCCACAAGCTGCGATTTAATCTCGTTTAAGTTAAGAATCGGGACAACCAGCGTTGTCACGGAGGCCTTAACATTGAGAGTTCCATCAACAACGTTACTCTCCAAAACCTTCACAACCTCATTTTCGTCGGACAACTCAAAACCGTTCGGAAGATTGTCGGCTAACGTTTGTTGCAAGACTGATTTGACGTCATCTTCCGAGAACACAATGACATCAGCCGTCATGCCCATCGACACCAAAAACTCACTAGCCTCGTCGCCGATCTCCTTGCCAAAGGTGACAAACTGGGTCGCGTAAGATATGTCCTTCTCGTCGAAGATCTCACCTTCCTGCTTGCTCTCGTTAAGCTTTTCGAGCAACCCTTCCTTCAACGAAGCCACCGCACCGTCCTGCGCCTGTGATTGATCGTCTGATGAAACAACGGTGACCTCGCGCGTTGAACCTCCGGTAAACGGCTGCGGATTTGTGGCAAAAACCTCATCGATATCAAAATCTCCCACCTGCATCTTGCGATTAGCAGAAAGATTATACGACTCACCGATATCAACCGCCGTAACGTCAACCTGTTGTACACCCGCCTCCATCACGCGCGTCTCCGGATCAGGGTTCGAGACCGTCACTCTTGGCACAGTAATAGCACTATCAAGTGTATACGCAAATGTCTCTCCGCCAACGCCAAAGGCGACAATCTGTGTACCGACACCAAGTTGGAGATCGGACTCCGTAAAGTTCTTGACGTCAACTATCCCTTGCGCCTCATCACCCACCGTCTTCGTTCCGGTCGCGGTTACCTTCTCCTCATCCTGCATCTCAACGTGAATACGCCTCCCTGGGATAAGATTACCCTCCGGAGTCGCTTCTTTAATCGACTCACTCACTTCAATCGTATCGCTTCGGTCGATTACCTTCTGTGCCACATAAAGAGTAACCGTTCCGCGTGGTAGGTAATACAGCACAAAAAAAGCAGCGCCAACAACGGTAAGCAGTACAAACACAAAAAGCACCATCACGATCTTCTTCGGACTAAACGTTAAACCCTTCTTCTTGTTTTTCACCTTTGTCTTTTTCCCCTTTTCGCCAGTCTCCCCCTGCTGTGTTAAGACTTCGGTCTGGCTAGTCGGAGTAGCAATAGGCTGCTGGGTGGAAGTTGCGGTCGACTCTGGCACAGGGGTAGAGACATCAGTTTGTGCTTTGCCGTCGGTTTGACTTAGCTCTGGTTGCGTACTAGCCTCAACCTCGTTTAAGATCTTTACCTGTTTGCCCAGCTGTTGAGCCGCAAAGCGCATATAGTTGACGTTGACATCGTTTTGGGCAAACGACGAGTCTTTTGGAACGACGAACTCTACCGAGGCGTCCAACGACGACTCGATGTTTCGAATAACCTCAAGCATCCTAATGTTTTCCGTCAATATTATTCTCATAACTCCATCTTTGTTAACTCGTTAAATCCCGATTCCTGATCCGGTAATGTCTCTATCTTAGGAAAAACACCAAACACGTTCTCTTTCGCCCACGGGTGCGAGTTTAATGCTGTAGTCACCTCCTCCAAGTGACGCGTACCTCCCGAGATTAGAAACTTGGGAGGGAACTGTTTCAGTTTTGTGCTACGACTAGCAATAACAACCGCATCGACGATGTAACCCACGACCTCGGAAACTATACCGTGAACGACACGTGCGCGCTCTTGATCTAAATGGCCGCTTGCATAATTTATCTTTATCTGTTCGGCCTGTTCATACCCAACGGACAGCTCTGATTCGATCGCATGGGTAATATCACGACCACCGATAAATAAGGATTGATCTTCTGCAATCTTGCCGTTGTCGATAACGACGAGTTGAGTAGTGTCGCCTCCAATATCTAGGAGTACAAAATCACCGTGAGCTTCTGACCAACGCGTAGCAGCGTACACAGCGGTATCGACTAGGCTTACGATCTCAAGATTTAATTGGTCTGCCAGGCTATTCACCGAACGAACCTTGGACGATTCCATAAAGTAATGCAACACCGTCACCTCAATCTCTGCTCCCGGAATATCAAGTGGCGTGGTCACCCTGGCCCCATCCATCTGATAGCTTACGAATACGGTCTCAACGCGAACAAACTCCTCTCCGGTCGCTCCGGAAAGCTCAGATTGTGCGCGATCCATCGTTGTCGACTCGATCTGTCCAGCTAACACCTCAAACTCTTTCTCGCCCATCTTCTCCTCCGGTGCTTCACGTCGGACACGGACGCGATACGAACGCGGTACCACTACACCACCACTTAGACCTAAAATTGCCCGTTTCGGAGCAACGCTTGCCTTCATAACCGCCTCGTCAAAAGCAAGATTAATAGTCTCAATCACCGCGTCCAGATCGAGAATCTTGCCACTATACACGCTCGTCCTACCTTGCGGCTGAACACCAACACCAAGAACGGTTCGACTGTTAAGATCATCTCCTTCACGACAGACGCCCACCGTCACCTCGCTGGTACCGATATCGATCACTGCGTAGTTTGGATCGTGCGACTTGAACAGTCGCGGTAGTTTAAATAGCTTCGGCAGCTTCATAGCATAAGATTAACTTTTTTGCTGTATTTTCGCAATATTAATCTGAGATTGTATAATTCACGAGCATGCAAAAACTAATACTTATAATACTGGGCGTTACATTGGTTGCAGCTTGGGCAACGGTTAAGATCGTCAATATACCTCAGGACTCAAACCCGCAGGAATCGACCATCCCATCACCAACAACCTCAAGAGCTGCTGCCAACTTAGAACTAGAGCCCATATCATATCCGCAGGTCTTAAGCGTCGAGGATGATCTAGCGCCTTCAAATAACCCGATGTCAGAAGATCCTCTTGATAAGACGACAACGCTAGACGAGACGAACGATAATTCGGTCGTACTTAATTCTCCCACCCCGCTTCCGACCATAACGATTACCGGATCGTTAGAGGACGCGATTAATAACACGCGAAACAATACGGGACTCAACTCGCTCTCGACAAACGACGTCGCCTGCGATATTGCAACTCAACGATTGGCCCAGGCCAAGGCAAACTTAAGTCACCAGGGACTCAGTTGGTTCATGCAGAAGTACAACATAGGTATCGGCGAAACAATCTCCCAGGGTTACACAACCGAAGCATCGGCGTTTAACGCCTGGATGAATTCACCAGTACACAGAACAACCATCCTCAACGCCGCCTGGAAACATCTCTGCCTTAGTGGCAGCGGCGACCTCCTCATCGCTATCTTTACTACGTAATCCCATAGAGTTGTTGGCAAAACTATGGTAGAATCGTACACCGCATGAGGGAAACGTTAAAAAACGAGACAAAATCCAAAGCAACACAACTCCTAGCATATGTAAAAGACGCACTTAACGTCTTCTACCCACTTAGGAGAGTTTTCTCACATTCCCAAGACGAACGAGGCCCACGTGTAGTCGCCCTAATCGGCACCTACAAGACCAAGAAAGAGACGATATCGCTTGTCAATCAGCTCCTTTCCCACAATAAAGAGATCGAGGTCCTAATCGTGGATGACAGCACCCCGAAAGAAGACATGTCGTATATGAACAAGATCAAGCTGATGGCAAAGACGAAAAAACGCCTCAACACCATACGAACCCCGCAGAATAATCTCAAAGCAGGCGCACAAAACTTTGGTCTTGAACACCTAAAGAAACAGAAAGAGCGCCCCGATGTTGTAGTTACAATGGACGACGACGCAGTGATCTTTGAAGATACGATCAGTGAGTTGATTAAAGCACTCTATGCCAACGAGAGACTCGGCGCCGTGTGTTCGTCTGTGATGGTAGAGAACAAAGACCACAACCTCCTCACAAGACTGCAGGCACTTGAGTATCACGGTTTCAACATCGCCCGCGCTATGGACGAAGGATTTTTCAAGGGACCACTCGTTATGCACGGCATGCTCTCCGCTTACCGCATGGACGCCTTAAACGAAGTAGAAGGCTTTCAGGAGAATCACCTTATTGAAGACTACGACATCACAGCCAGACTAAAGCAAAAAGGGTGGATTGTTGGTTTTGCGCCAAAGGCGTTAGCCTCGACAGACGTACCACCGTCGTTATCCATACTCTGGAAACAAAGAGTCCGTTGGTATTTAGGAGGACTGTTTGTAGTTAAAGACAATATCAGGAAACCGATAAATGTAATCCAAGACTTTTTTGGCCATTTCACCTTGATATCAAGTTACCTATTGATCGCCCTCTCCTATCTGTTGGGCAGATATACACAGATTAACGACACACTCGTCACATTCCTTATTGTACTCGCGCTTTTAAACTTTGTAGTACCTACAATCTTTGGGATTATTACCCTCTACTATTATCGTCAAAGAGACATTATCGACGTTCTCATCAGGTTACTGATTATTCCGGAGTTTGTCTACGCCAACATCCTCTCACTTGTCCTGCTGGGATCCTATTTTTACTTCGTATTTTTAGGTGTTAATAGGTACTTGCAACGCAACAAAATAGGGTCTACAATTGCACAACACATTGACCGCGTGTTCCATAGTATGGGCTTTTCCCAGACGTGGGGAACACGCTAACACATAGGGGGTGACGACACAGAGATGGCATCAACACCAACAACAGGAGGGACAGTACTTGGAGCTTCGATTCTGCCCGCAACAACGGCGGCAGGTTTCGTCGCTGCAAAGCTAGGTAACGCTGCTGTAATAGCGGCCTTCATTGCACTAAACGCGGTAATTTTAGTGTGGCAGGTAGGCAGTATGTTACGTTTTGCGGTAAACAAGCGAAGAGGCGTAGCCTAAATCACACCTCGACTATTATTAAACCATGATAAACAGGAAACCATTTACATATTTAGTTTTGTTTGTAATCACAGTCTTCGCTGTGTATAGCCTCGTGTCGTCTGGCGCAAATATAATCTCATTAACAAGAGAGGTTGCTGAGGTTGAAGCGGTCAATAACACCAACCAAACGACGCCTATTCCAACGCCAACAACCGCTGCAGAGCCGACCTTAAAACTCGAGTCGGTTACCGTGGTGAACGAGGACGGCAATGTCTTCCTCCCTGAGTCTGAAGGTATAATACCCGATAAGTTAACCGTCCCGTCGCTTGATCTTATACTGCCTGTTCGTTATGTGCCTCTTGTTGATGGCACCTGGGAGGTCAATCCCGCGGCGGCAAACTACGCAGAAGGTACAAACCTCATCAACTCTGAGTCGGGTAACGTTGGTTTATTCGGCCATGACCGCGACAACGCCTTCCGTAGTATAAAAGATTTAAAGGTCGGAGATAGCGTTATCTTGACCGCTAACCAGTATACGGTATACTACGAGGTAACGGACTCGTTCGACACCATTCCGGAAGACCTAAACGTCTTCGCACCTACCGACAAACCCACCGTTACATTGTTGACCTGTTCGGGTACACTATCTGAACGAAGATACGTAGTCGTCGCGGAACTGACAAAGATCGAATTAACTAAATAATTAAAGATGAATAAAAAATTACTTGCAACAACTATTGCGCTTTTAGTCCTTGTACCGGTAGCGTGTTCAAGTGCATTCGCCAATACAGTGGCCTACACACCGGTAGCAACGCCACAAGTTTCTATTACCTTTGATGATGGATATCTCGACACCCTAACAAATGCAGCGCCTATTCTTGCCTCACAGAACATAACCGGCACACTCTACGTCACCACCGGCTACATAGGTCAGCCTGGTTACATGACCTGGGACCAGGTACACGAGCTTGTAAACGACTACGGCTGGGAGATCGGTTCACACTCAAAAACACATCCTGACTTCGAAACAGTAACCGCAGAGGTTTTGCACGACGAGGTGGTAGGGGCACTGGATATACTTCAGTCACAGGGCTTTTCGGTTAAGTCGTTTGCGACTCCGTTTGGATCGTACGACAACAACGCTTTGACGGAGATTCGTAGGTACTACCCGGCACACCGCACGTTTTGGGATCGTGACGAGTTAAACGCATTCCCCTACAACTCAACGTTGTTGATGGTGCAATCGATCGAGCAGACAACCACGGTCGCCGATGTCGCGGGATGGATCGATCAGGCACAGAGTGAAGGAAAATGGCTTATTCTGGTGGTTCACGAGGTTTTACCCGAGCTCGTAGCTAACGATGAGTACGTTATAACTACTGACACGCTGCAAAGCGTAGTCGACTATATCGCAAGCAGTGGGATAGGGACGACAACGGTTGGCGAGGTTTACGCAAACACAACTCCTGAGCTTTTAACTGACGGCGACTTCACGGGCGATCCATTTACACAAGGCTGGTCAAGGGATGACGCCGGTCTAGTCGTTCACGACGCAACATCGTTCGGTAGCTACCCTGATCCCGTACATTCAGTCGCGTTCACCGGTTCGACGACGAACGCATTACACCTCTTCTCGCCACGCATTGAGGTAGATAGTGCTACGCGTTACTCTTTGACCGCTTTTGTAAACACCGACTACCTGTCTGCCGGTGAGTTCGGATTTTACCTTGACGAATACGACACAAACGGCAACTGGACCTCAGGACAATGGATCGGCTATGTTCCGTTAAACACCGTAACCGACTTCGATTTCGTCTACACACCTTCAAGCGCTTCTGTTGCAACCGTATCGATCCAGAACTACCTAACAGCAGGTGCGCGCGGCACTGCTTACGTTGACGGCATCTCAATGCGTGACCTTAACGCTACCTCAGCTACTCCGACACCAACCCCAACTATAGAACCAACACCGACGTTGGAACCGACACCTTCGATTAGCATAACACCAAGCCCGACACCAACCCCCACGCCAACGCTTGAGCCAACAGCAACTCCAACACCGACAACGGTCCCTCCCACCCCAACGCCTACACCAGCTCCCGTGAATCTACTCACAAATGGTGACTTTGAGACTTCGGACGGTAACGGTTGGTTCGCAAACTGGACACGCAACAGCAACACACTCGTCGTAGCGGGAACGAATCCGATAAATAGCACACAAGCAGCTAAATTTGAAGCGGGATCTCCTACGCACCATCTGTTCAGCGAATCTTTAAACGTAAACTCTGCTAACTCATACGTCTGGAGGAGCTTATTGTCGGCACCGAGTCTTAGTGGCGAGTTTGGTTTTTATATTGACGAATACGATGCAGACGGTAACTGGATCTCCGGACAGTGGAAAGGTGCACTCTACTCCGCCTTCCAAGGGAACGCAAGCATCGCTTACACACCGAGCTCGGCTAATGTAGTCCGCGCCAGTTTGCAGTACTATTATCTTGGAGGTAACACCGGCGAGGTTTTCGTAGACAACGTTTCCGTCATCGCAAACTAAGCCTAAAAGATACTTGAAAACTGCTGACAAATCCACAAAACTGCTTGTTTACGTTACCGTTGCAACCTGCGCCTTGATGGCGTTGACTATTACGATTTTAATCGTCTATAAAATCCTCCACGACAGGCAGGCCGACGATAGTGTTCCGAATCCAACACCAACGATTGTTGTGACAGTCACGCCAACGCTTGAGCCATCTCCAACAAATACACCAACACCGCAAGCACAACCAACAACGCTATTACAAGCACCAACCACAACTCCAACACCGACGCCCATGCCACAACAAGGCCTAAAGATGATGAAGGACGTCGGGGAGGCGTACATGGATCACTTTGGGCTAACCGAAGCTGATTTTCAAAATCTCGTTGATCACGATATCGACTTAATTGAAGGTAACTTCGACATCTGTGCCTACGACGAGGACGTTGAATACTTCCTAGACATGAGTCAAAAATATGGAATTAAGGTTGTTATGAATGCCGGTTCTGGTGAGGCAGAATGGGGTTACGAGTGTGACGTTAACTGGCCTAAAGACCAAAAGCCGGTCTGGCTGAAAGCCAAGGTACAAGCTTGGGTGAATAAATGGAAATCTTATCCTGCCGTCTATGCATGGGATACATCTAACGAGGCGGGTCTTAATTTCCCCAACTCTAATGGTGGCAAGAACACATCAATGTATTTAACGCTCGACCAACTCAAAACAGCCTACGCTGATGTTAAGGCGGCAGATCCAAATCACCCGGTGATGATTCGTATGATAGGTTGGGTATTTTACGAGAACGATGGCGACTACTTTAGCTATTCGAAGGGAAATCCCTACGCGGTGGGTGTTGCAGATATAGTTATGATCAACGCCTACAGTAATGTCGATGATTATTATCCAGATTTTGTCCCCACGGTCCTGCAAAAAGCGCACGATGCTATTACAGCAATAACCCCAAACGTGAAATTCATCGTCGCCCTCGGAGCGTGGCAGGACACAGATATCTTTGTCAAACCACCCGCGAGTCATTTACAGATGGATATTTCCGCTGCAGAAAAAACGTTACCTAATGCGCTTGCGATTGGATTCTTCAAATATGGCGCCGAGAACAGCGAGTGGTACATGCCGGACGCTACGATCGGAGCACCGGATTTATACAACGTAATTAAGAATTACTGATTAAATAGAACGTGTATCGTTTTATTTCGTACGAGCATAGATGCGCCGGACACCTTTGCCTACTGATTCTTGTTTGTAGATCTCCACATTGCCGATCTCAGATGTGTTTTCAACGTGAGGACCACCACAGAACTCCTTGCTCACAGCAGACTCCAATGAGCCACCGATAAAGTAGACTTTGACCTGGTCTCCGTACTTTTCGCCGAAAGCATGAATGGCACCGGTCTTTTCCGCCTCGTCTTTCGGAAGCATGACAAATGATACTGGCAAGGCCGCGTTAATTTTTTCGTTAACTAACTTTTCGACTTCGTGGACCTGTTCGTCCGATAACTTTTCCGGAAAATTGAAATCAAAGCGCAATCGTTCTCCGGTGATGTTACTTCCTCTTTGAATCACATCAGAACCTAGCACCTCGCGTAAAGCCCAGTGCAAAAGGTGAGTAGCGGTATGGTACTTAACCACCTGACCAGAATGATCAGCAAGACCGCCTTTAAACTTCTGCTCTGCCCCGGCACGTGACTGAGATTGATGACCAGCAAAAAGATCCGCATATGTTTTCTCGAAAACCTTGAGATCAACATTAAAACCGCGGTCATGTGCATCGTCAACGATCATCTCCGGCGGGTAGCCTAGTGACTGATATAGGTCGAACGCTGTTTCGGCTAACCTTTCGACCGAGCCATCGAAATCGACCAAACGTTTCTCTACTTCACGCACGCCGCGGGTCAAAGTTTTACTAAACTTCTTCTCTTCGTTGTTAAAGACGTCTCTGATGCTCGGTACCATGCTTGGAAGTTCTGGATAAATCCATGCGATCATATTCGCGGTTACATCGACAAGATTTGATGTAACGCCTTCCTGAATATTTAAGTTGCGCGCATAACGAATCATCCTGCGCAACAAACGACGTAACACGTAACCTTGGTCTTTGTTTGAAGGCGCAACCTCGTCCATCGCTAAAAGCACGCAACCACGAACATGATCGGCCAGTATTCGCATCGCAACCTTAACTTCAATTGAATCGTTGTAGCCGTAACCTGACAGCTTTTGTAGTTCCTCGATTATTGGCCAAAAACTGTCGGTTTCAAATATGTCATTCTTTTTCTGCACAACCATTGCAATGCGTTCTAATCCGCCCCCAAAGTCAACATTCTTTTGAGGCAGTTCTTCCCATCCGTCTTTTGTTTTACGATACTGCATAAAAACGGAGTTACCGATCTCGATAAACTCATCCTCGTTATCTTCAGGGTTTTGCCCAATTCCATTATTGTCACTACCGATGTAGTAGAAAACCTCACTATCTGGCCCACCCAACTCACCAACCGCATCGCCTCGCTTCCACCAGTTACCTTCGTAAGCAAAGATTCTCTCGTTTTCCTTACCTTGTTTTACACCATATTTGTCAAAGATCTCATTCAAGAGAATGATTGACTCCTCATCGCGTGGAGCATATTGATCACCAATAAATACGGTTCCGTACATACGGTTAATATCGATGCCGAGCTTTTCAACCATAAACTCCCAAAGCCAAGGTAACTGATCCCCTTTGAAATAGTCACCTAGGCTCCAGTTGCCAATCATGTGAAAGCAAGTAGTATGGCGATTGTCGCCGATCTCGTCAATATCTTCAAAACGAATTGCTCTCTGAAAGTTAACTAACCTTTTACCGAGTGGATGAGGTTCGCCAGAAAGATATGGAACCAGCGGGAACATCCCTGAGTTGGTGAATAACAAGGTGGAGTCACCGGAAGGGACTAGAGATACGTTGGGAGTTAGAGCGTGCCCCCGCTCTTTATAAAATTCTAGATAAGCGGTCAAGATCTCCTGCGTCGTCATAGAATGACTTGCTGTCATTGTACGATTATATCAAGGTTGACCTAAAGAAAAACCACATGAAGACTACATCTTAATTTCGATCGAGACACCGGCGGGAAGATCAAGATTCGACAACGAATCCAAGGTTTTAGGTGTAGGATCTACAATGTCTATAAGACGCTTGTGGGTGCGCTGTTCAAAGGTCTCCTGGCTCGTTTTGTCGATGTGAGGGCCTCTAAGCACCGTGAAACGCTCTATACGGGTTGGCAAAGGCACAGGACCAACCACCTCACCGCCTGATTGCAGCACTGCATCAAGGATCTCCTCGGCCGCTTGGTCGAGGACCTTGTAGTCGTAAGACTTTAATCTGACTCGTATTCGCATTCCTGTTGCCATCTTTTTAAACTACTAACTAACAGTTAGTTACTAACCTCCGCTGGAGGTCTCCCGATTTTACCATTTTTAAAGGCAAATCAGAAGACCATCCATCAAAGGCTATGAATTTGGTTTTAGACCAAACCTTTGACCTGTTGAGTTTCGATCATTATTCGAAACTCATGAAATAACCCTTTCGGGTTATTTAACCACCTTCGTAACGACTCCGGCACCGACAGTGCTTCCACCTTCGCGGATAGCAAATCGCATACCTTCTTCCAGCGCAACTGGCTGAATGAGTTTTACCTTAAACGTTACGTTGTCGCCGGGCATAACCATCTCCACACCGTCTGCAAGGGTAACCTCACCCGTCACATCGGTTGTACGAACATAAAACTGTGGCCTATATCCACTGAAGAATGGGGTGTGTCTCCCACCTTCGTCTTTGGACAATACGTAGACCTCAGATTCGAATTCGGTGTGTGGTGTGATCGATCCGGGCTTGGCGATAACCATTCCACGCTCAACCTCGTCCTTCTTTACTCCACGGAGTAGAAGTCCAACGTTGTCGCCGGCCATTGCCTCGTCCATCTCTTTCCTAAACATCTCAACTCCGGTCACCACGGTTTTTGTCGTGCTGTCGGAGATACCGACGAGTTCAACCTCGTCGTTAACCTTAACGGTGCCGCGGTCAATACGACCTGTAACAACCGTTCCACGACCCTCGATCGAGAACACATCCTCAACCGGCATCAAGAACGGCTTCTCAACGTCACGTTCCGGTACCTCAAAGTACTCGTCCATCGTCTTTACCAACTCCTTAATCGAGTTGATCGCCTCCTCGTCACCCTCAAGCGCTTTTAGCGCCGAGCCGCGAAGAACGGGCGTTGTAGCTGGATATTCGTACTTCTCCAAAAGCTCCTTTATTTCGACCTCAACAAGGTCAGCGAGCTCTGCATCGTCAACCATGTCCATCTTGTTCATGAAGACGATAAGCTTTGGAACGTTCACTTGGCGTGCGAGAAGAATATGCTCACGTGTTTGCGGCATTGGTCCATCAGCAGCAGAAACAACGAGAATCGCACCATCCATCTGGGCCGCTCCGGTAATCATGTTCTTGATGTAGTCCTTGTGACCAGGTGCGTCAATGTGCGCATAGTGGCGTGCATCCGTCTCGTACTCAACGTGAGTAATATTGATCGTAATTCCACGCTCACGCTCTTCAGGAGCGTTGTCGATGTTCTCAAACGCAGTGTATTGCGCTGTTCCCATGTCAGACAAAACCTTAGTAATCGCCGCGGTTAGCGTCGTTTTACCGTGGTCAACGTGTCCGATCGTTCCAACGTTTAAATGTGGTTTGGTTCGTTCAAATTTTTCTTTTGCCATATCTTCTCACCCCCTCTCGTTAGTAATTAAATTGCGGAGGCGGTCACGCCTCAGCGATCTAATTCATAAGCATTATAGCATCCGTATTCACAATTTTACCGTTTAGATAAATCACAAAAGCCGAATCCTTTACTCCGCGGCTTGAGACACCTTAACGATCTTCTCAACGATATTCGACGGAACAATCTCGTAATGACTTGGAGTCATCATGAAGCTAGCACGCCCCTGTGTCATCGAGCGCAGCGTTGTAGCATAACCAAACATCTCAGCGATAGGGACAAGAGCCTCAATCTCGATTGCACTGCCGCGTTGTTTCGTCTCCCGGATCTGCCCTCGTTTACCGGAGAGATCACCGATCACATCACCCATAAACTCCTGCGGCGTGACTACCTGAAGCTCCATAATCGGCTCTAGAAGCACCGGAGTTGCACGTCTTACCGCTTCGCGAGTCGCTAAAGCACCCGCCATCTTAAACGCCACTTCAGACGAATCGACCTCGTGATAAGAACCATCGTGCAGGATAACTCGTACATCCTGAACGGTATACCCTGCTAATACACCGTTGTCCAACGTCTCTGTAACACCCTTAGAGATCGGGTTGATAAACTCGTTAGGAATAACGCCACCTTTGATCTTGTTCACGAACTCACGGCCTGTACCACGGTCCATTGGCTCAATGTCGATCACAACGTCACCGTATTGCCCTTTACCACCACTCTGTTTAATATACTGGCCGCGAATGTCCTTTGCACTGTTGCTAATCGTTTCACGGTAGGCAACCTGCGGGCGCCCAACGTTTGCCTCAACGTGAAATTCGCGTTTTAAGCGATCAACCATGATCTCAAGGTGCAACTCGCCCATTCCTGAGATTAACGCCTGTCCTGTCTCCTCGTCAGTCTTTAGCTTAAAGGTGGGGTCCTCTTCCTGGAGTTTTCGCAAACCTTCACCAAGCTTTTCGCGATCAGCTTTGGTTTTTGGCTCAATGGCTAGCGAGATAACTGGATCGGGAAAGGTGATAGACTGTAGTACGATCGGATGTTCAGCATCGCAAATCGTTTCCGAGGTAACGGTATCTTTAAGACCCACAGAAGCGCCGATATTACCGGCCGATAGCTCTGCAACCTCTTCGCGCTGATTTGAGTGCATCAAGAGAATACGTCCGATGCGATCCTTTTCGCCTTTGCTTGAATTGTAAACCATATCGCCGGACTTAATCTTGCCGGAATAAACCCGAAAATAGGTTAAACGGCCAACGTAAGGATCAGTCTGAACCTTAAACGCCAAGGCTGTAAAGGGACCGTTAGGATCCGGAGAACGTGTCTCTTCCTCACCCGTTGAAGTGTTCTCACCATGTGCCGGCTCCACCTCTTCTGGGGAAGGAAGATACCAGACGACAGCGTCGAGGAGTGGTTGTACTCCCTTGTTACGAAGGCTAGTACCCGCTAAAACAGGCACAATCTGGTTATGTACAACCGCCAGGCGCATCGCCTTTTGCAGTTGCTCAAAACTTGGCTCATTCCCTTCAAGATACATACCGAGTAACTCATCATCGGTCTCACAGATCTTTTCGATCAACTCCTTGCGTGCTGTATCGACCTTCAGCTTGAGATCGTCAGAGGCATCAACATAGTCAGCAAAAGGGACATGATCGAACTTGGCACCCAACTCGCCTCCCGACCAAACAAGCGCCTCATTCTTTAAAAGATCAACGACACCGACAAAGTCGTTCTCAGCACCGATCGGATAGTTATAGGCGATAGCCGGAAGATCAAGGCGCTCGCGAATCTCCTGCACCGTGTTGTCAAAATCAGCGCCAACCTTATCCATCTTGTTGACAAAGAGAATCCGGGAGATGTTGTACTTATCAGCCTGACGAGAGACCTTCTCAGTCTGCGCCTGTACGCCCTCAGAGGCGTCCAAGACCATAACAGCACCGTCAAGCACACGTAGAGCACGCTCAACCTCAGCGGTAAAGTCCAAGTGTCCGGGAGTATCGATAATGTTCACGCGGTGATCAAGCCAAAAAGTCGTAGTTGCAGCAGATTGAATCGTAATGCCGCGCTCACGTTCCTGGTCCATCCAGTCCATGACGGCTTCACCCTCGTGAACCTCACCGATCTTGTATGTCTTTCCAGTGTAATAGAGAACACGTTCGGTCGTTGTAGTTTTGCCCGCATCTATATGCGCAATGATGCCGATATTTCGGATCTTATCAATTGGCGTGTTTGTGTTGTTAGAATCGGCCATGACGCAAAAGATTATATCAGACGGGCAAAAAGTGTCAATGAACACAAAACATGTTCGTACGTATAAATATTGGAGGCACACTCAATAAAGCATGACAAATTCGGGGAGAGATCTATATGAAGACAAACATAACCTACCACTTAAAATGGGCGAAGGCGCGATTTGCCTCTGCCATCTTGTGGACATTTTCTTTCTTCTTTACGGCGTCTCCCTCTTCATTATAAGCGTTGATTAGTTCTTCGGCCAAATTATCGGCCATCGGCTTGCCCTTACGATTACGCGCCGCTTCGATTAGCCAACGCATCGCTAAAGACTCACCGCGACGCTGCGGTACCGGAACAGGGATCTGATAATTGGCGCCTCCAACGCGACGGGAACGAACCTCTACATCGGGTCGAATCACAGCCATGGCCTTCTCAAAAACGTTAATCGGCTCATCGCTTACCTTCTGCGAAGCTTTTTCGAGCGCTGTATAGACGATATCTTTAGCCTTATCCTTTTTGCCGTGCAACATGACGTAGTTGATAAAACGGCCGATACGATCACTTTTGTACACCTCGTCGGGTTGCACCTTGTTTTTATTGATTCTTCCACCCCTTGGCATTATTCTTCATCCTCCTTAGCGGCCGCCTTGTTGGGCCCACTCGACAATTTCGCACCGTAACGTGACCTAGAAGATTGACGACCGACAACTCCCGCGGTATCTAGTGTTCCGCGCACAATCGTGTGCTTAACACCTGGAAGGTCACGAACCCTGCCACCACGGACTAAAACGATACTATGTTCCTGAAGGTTGTGTCCCTCTCCAGGAATGTACGCCGTAATCTCTTTACGGTTAGAAAGACGTACGCGCGCAACCTTACGTAAAGCCGAGTTCGGCTTCTTTGGCGTCATAGTACGCACAAGCAAAACCACGCCACGCTTAAAGGGGTTCTTCGTTGGTGTCATGCGGCGCTTGCCAGAATGCCATGTTCCCTTCAATCCCGCAGCCTTGACCTTGTTATTTTTCTTGCTTCGACCTTTTCTGATAAGTTGGTTAATCGTCGGCATTTCGGATGGGATTGTACCACAACGGTGGCCTTTATCGCAATTAAGCGTCCACAAGGGTCGCTACGACCATTGGGCGGCGTTTCACCTTAGAGTAGATGTGAGAACCTATCTTCTTTTCCAGCTCGTCCTTGACCTTGTTCCACTCCGCCACCTTACGTTTGCCGATGATCCCCTTGGCCTGATTTGCAACCGCTGTAATGAGTTCATCCGATTCGGGCTTAAACACAAAGCCCTTGCTTAATATCTGCACGTGGCTATCGAGTTTATCGCCATGCTTAGCCACGATTACACCCAGCATCCCCTCCTGGCCAAGTTGCATCCGCTCCTCAAGGATGGTCTTGCCGACGTTGCCAACTAAACGTCCATCGACAAACACATCACGAAGCTCAATCGGCTTTCCTGTTTGGGCGTGATTTTGAGTTAGTTGCACGGTCTGACCATCGGTGAGAATAAACACGCTGCGAGGATCAAACCCCATGTCTTCCACCAGATCTTTATAGCCGTGCTGATGACGTATCTGGCCGCCGATCGGGATAAAGTATTTTGGTCTTGTCAACCCAATCATTATAGAAAGATCGCCCTTACTACCGTGACCACTTACATGCATATCATCTTGAATGTCCGAATAGACGACACGCACGCCTCTTGCCATTAAGTTGTCGATCACTGAGCCAACCTGATCGTAAACGCCAGGAATCGGATCGGCGGAAAAGATAACAACCGCATTATCTTTTAGGTGCACCATTCGATGCTCACCCCGCGAAAGTCTGTCAAGCGAAGAACCCTTCTGGCCGAAACTTCCCGCCACGATGTACGTTAGCTTACTTGGTTTCATTCTGCGTGCCTCGTCCATTGAGACAACAACCCCATCCGGGGCGTTTAGGTATCCAAGCTTGCCAGCTATCTCGATATTTCGCTCGATACTGCGACCCACGGGTACGACTCGTCTGTTATATTTTATCGAGGCGTTAATCGCCTGCTGAACGCGGGAGATGTTTGAGGACATGGTTGTGATAAAAACCTGCCCCTTGGCGTCGGAAATCTCGTTTTCGAATGCTTTTTGTATGGTGCGCTCGCTTTGCGTGTATCCTTCGCGCGTCGAACCCAAGCAGTCTGAGATTAAGGTGTGAACACCGTCTTTGGCTAGATCCGTTAACTTGGCGACGTCGAACAAAACGTTATCAACAGGAGTCCAGTCGAACTTAAAGTCCGGCGAGAAGACGATATTTCCGATCGGAGTCTTGATAAAGTAACCCAATGCATCGGGAATTGAGTGGTTCACGTGATAAGGATAGATCGTAAAGTCGCCTAGCGTAATTGGGCCCTTTTCTGGCTCAACTAAAACCATCGACTGATTCTTGAGGCGATTATGTTCTTCCAGCTTGTTCTCTATGAAACCCCTTGCCAATTTGGTCGCATAAATAGGTGGTCGCCCCAGATCTTCGATTAAGTAAGGTAGTCCACCAATGTGGTCCTCGTGAGCGTGGCTAATCATGATCGCCTTTATCTTTTTTAGTTTCGGATACAGGTAGCTGATGTCCGGGATCACGACATCTACACCGAACTGGTCGGTGTCAGGAAATCCTATACCTGCGTCGAGGATAATTATGTCCTTTTCGGTTTCTAGAACGTGCATGTTTTGCGTCACGTTTCCAGAACCGCCAAGGGATAAATAGGTGACTTTACTCATATCTTTTCAAACGGTTAACAGGCAGTAGCCGATTAATCACTGCACATATTATAAGCGATTCGCGCTATAACACAAATCCTCGAACTACTTACTGCAAGATGCGACATCGCATCTTGCCAAACACTATATAAAGACTGCCTTCAAACGAAGATCTTATTAGTCGAAATTCGTTTTGTTTGCAATATTCCTTTAGAAGGTTATTTGAATCACTTGCAAACAACAAGAAGATACAATTAATAAGATCGCGGCATACTAAAAGTCCAGCCAGAAGATTGGTATCTCGCCACGACTCTCGAGATACTCGTTTGTTTTGCTAAAATGTTTACTGCCGAAGAAACCGTTGTTTGCCGAAAACGGCGATGGGTGGGCCGATTCTAGCACCAAGTGCTTGTCACGATCAATCTTCGCCCCTTTGTCTTTTGCATACTTACCCCAAAGCAGGAAAACCAATCCTTCTCTCTGCTCCGACAACCTCTCGATCACAACGTCGGTGAACTCCTCCCAACCCATATTCTGGTGCGAACCAGCTTGATGTGCCTCAACGGTCAGTGTGGCGTTTAACAAAAGGACACCTTGTTTTGCCAAATAGGTAAGATCTCCAGACTCCGGAATCGGCTGATCGAGCGAAAGATCGTCAATTATCTCCTTGTAGATATTTTGCAGAGACGGTTGCAGCTTGTTGCCTTCTGGCACGGAGAACGCAAGCCCCATCGCCTGCCCTGGCGTATGGTAAGGATCTTGTCCTACAACTACAACCTTGACGAGGTCAAAGGGGCACAGATCAAGCGCATTAAAGATAAGCTTCGCCGGCGGATAGATCTTCTTGTTTTGGTATTCACCTCGTATGAATTCGGCAAGCTGTTTAAACGAGTCACTTTGAAAATAATCAGACAGGACGTTCTTCCACGAAGGATGAATCTTCACATCCATAGCGCCATTTTATCAGATATTTAGGCTACGTTTCGCAAGTGCCTACGTACGAGATAGAATGCAGCAATAGACGGTCCGTCGATAAACTCACCGTTTTCGATCAACTTATCGATCTCGTCGAAGTCTACCCACATAACCTCGGTTATACCCTCCTCCGACTGTTTATGGTTCCCAACCTCTTTCAGGCCCTGTGCCAAGAATACATAAACATACTCGTCGCCTATGCCCGCCATCGAGTAAAAACCACCAATCCTTGTCCACTTTGCCGCCGAGAAACCCGTCTCCTCCCCCAGTTCAGCCTTAACACCAGACTCAGGGTCATCTTTGTCTACACCACCTGAAGGGAACTCCCAAGTTGCCGTTTGTGTAGGGTACCGAAACAATCTTACAAGAGGAGTTTTGCCTTCGTCGTTTACTGCGACGATATAACCACCATTCGACTTCAGGCTAACAACCCCATAAATACCATTACTTCCGTCGGGACGGACCACCTCGTCTTCTACAACCTTTATCCACGAATTCTCATAAACTATCTTCGATGTTCTAGTTATCCAAGGATTTTTCACTAGTAATTATCTAAACACTCGGCAGGAACTCTTTAATATTTTCGTTCGTGATCTCAAACTTCTCGCCGCGACCTTCCGCCATCCGCATCGCCGCTTTGCGCACCACCGAGTTAATCATACGCGACATCGTACGAATACCAGCATCATAGCCAAGCGGACGTGTAATCGCCGGCCACACATCCGCAGCGAAAGTGATCGCGTCCGGTGGCATTCCAGTAATCTTTAGCTGGCGCGGCAACAGATAATCGCGAGCAATAACAATCTTTTCGTCATCCGTATAACCCGGCATCTTGATGAGCTCCATACGATCAAGCACAGCGTTGCTGATCCCCGCCGTGTTGTTGGCCGAGGCCATAAACATCACCTCGGAGAGATCAAACGGAAAGTTAATAAAGTAATCGGTGAACTCAAAGTTCTGCTCCGGGTCCAACAGCTCAAGTAAAACACCCATAATCTGAGACCTGGCCTGTTCGGCCGTTCTGTCGATCTCGTCAAGAAGGATAACGGGGTTTTTTGTCTGCGCACGTCGCAAACCTTTTATGACCTGCCCCGGCTCTGCTTCGGGTGTAATACGCGACTCACCCCTAAGTTGTAGCGCACTTCCCATACCTCCCATCGGGATACGTATAAACTCACGGTTCATCGCCTTTGCCACTGTATAGGCGATGGAGGTTTTACCAATACCAGGCAAGCCGACTAGAAATAGAACCGGAAAGGCCTGCTCACCTTGTTTTTGGACCTCGCCCACAAGCGCCTGGCGTTCCTTGTCGTCTCGTGCCATCTTTTGCAAACGCAAGACTGCTATGTATTCAAGTATTCGTTCTTTAATCTTGTCCAGACCGTAGTGGGTTGTTTCAAGAATGTCACGAGCAACGTCGATATCCAGATTGTCTTCACTGCGTTTGTCCCAGGGAAGATTCGTGATCCAATCGATGTAGCGTTCGGCATCGTCGTAAGCGGAGTTGTAACCGACCTCGCCGTATTGCCTATTTAGGCTTCGAAGTTCTCTATCGACCTTCGCCATAAGAGGAGGCGGTAACTTAACAGTCTGAACCGTCGCGATGAGTTTTTTTACCTCGTCAGCCTCAACATCCTCCGAGCGCAAAAAATCGTTATCGATATTCGTCATCTCATTATCAGGAGAATCTCCAACAGGGTTGTCGTCTTTGGACTTGGCAGTCATAACTAGATCCAAGTATACAAGGGATTAAAAAACTTGCCAAGAAAGTTGCAGGAAGAACTTAGGAAACCTTTTCCTGCGCGCGCTTGGAGAAACGCAGATGGTCAGCAAACTGTACCTTTACCTTAAGTTCTCCAACCCCAAGCACCTTCGCAGCCTTTGCCGTCTTCTTAACAAGTCCTTTCCTCTTAAGACTTGCGAGACTTATCTTATCGCCGTCTTTGAAGAACTTGCTGATCTGGGCGAGATTGACGCTTCCTACTTCGATATTACGTGGCTTAAATCCTTTACCCCGGAGAACACGTAATCTTTTAATAAGACGTGCTTGCCCCCCTTCAAAACCGGCACGGACATGGTTACGGGCACGCTGCCCATTCATACCGCGACCACTAGTCTTGCCCTTATTAGAGCCTTTTCCACGACCAACGCGTTTTTTTGATCCGATTTTTATTGACTGCAAACTATCTAACATCTTATTTCTTTTTACTCTTTGTTTCAGACTTTTGGGTTTTCTTATAAACACGCTTGCTAGGATCCTTTAAACCTGTAAGCGCCGAGATCGTGGTATCGACGTTGGCCTTCTTGTTGCTCGAACCCAGGCGTTTGGCTACAACGTTGGCTACACCTGCAACCTCTAATACAGAACGAACCGCACCACCTGCACGAATACCTGTTCCTGCAGGAGCAGGCTTAAGCATAATCCTGCTTGCACCGTTTGCGACCTCGATCTCGTGCGGAATAGTCTTTGCCTTTCCAACTAGAGGGAAGCTCACCATGCTGTTTTTAGCCTTACGCATAGCCTTTTGTATCGCAGGACGGACTGACGGCGCCTTCCCAAGACCAGCCCCAACCTGACCTGCCTTATCTCCTACAACCGCCAAACAGGTAAAGCCCAGACGGTCACCACCCTTTGTCTTTTTAGAGGTGCGTTTAATCTCCACCACAACCTCTTCATACTCTTGTTCCTGCTCTTGATTGTTATCCTTAAACTTATCGTTCATACTTAAAATACCAGTCCTCCTTCCCTTGCTCCTTCTGCCAATGCTTTAACGCGACCGTGGTAACGATATCCTCCACGATCGAACACAACCGCCTCGATACCATTCCGACGTGCGCGCTCAGCCAGCTCTTTTCCGACTCTGCGTGCAGCCTCCATCGTGCGCATCGATTTAAGTTCGCCCTTTAACCCCGTATCCAACGTCGACAGGGCGATAAGCGTCACACCACTACCATCGTCGATCAGCTGAGCATAGGTCTGATTGTTTGATCTGTACACGCTAAGTCGCGGGCGCTGTGCCGTCCCAATAATCTTCTTGCGAACGCGGATTCGCCTTTTTGCCATTATCTCTTTACGGGTTTTTCTCGTCTTCATATTACGCTCCTACCTTTGCCGCCTTCCCCGGCTTTAGTTTGACTACCTCGCCAACGTAGCGAACCCCTTTGCCTTTGTAAGGCTCCGGTG
>JAGQKZ010000049.1 GCA_020429745.1 candidate division WWE3 bacterium
GGCGTCGTACTCGACGGTCAATCAGGTCTACGCGGGTTATTTCGAGGATCCCTATCCGGCTCGAGAAACGGTTTGCGTACGAAGTCTACCGCTCGGCGCCGAGGTTGAGATTAGCATGGTTGCTGCAAAGTAATCGTGCTATCATAAACGGGTACTATGAAGTTGATTAGATTTTTAGGAGCGGCAGGAGAGGTGACCGGTTCGGGCTATTTGCTTACTACGGACAACGGCGATACTTACCTTGTCGATCTGGGGATGTTTCAAGGGAACCCTGAATCCGAGGATCTGAACTTTGCGCCATTAGATTTTGACGTCTCTTCATTAAAAGCGGTTTTCCTAACGCACGCACACATCGATCACTGCGGCAGACTCCCTTTATTGTTTAAGCAAGGTTATCAGGGCTCGGTGTATGCCACTAAACCAACACAAGATATCGCACACATCTCGCTTCTGGATTCAGCCAAGATTGCCAAGCTCGAACATCCTCAGTTAGACGTCTACGATAAGGATGATGTTCAAGCGGTGTTTGAGAATACTGAGGTTGTCGGCTATGGCGAGGAGTTCGAGGTCGGAAGTCTAAAAGTCATTTATCGAGATGCTGGTCATATCCTTGGATCGGCGAGCATTGTGATCTCAGAGGGCGATGAACGCATCGTTTTTAGCGGAGACCTCGGTAACACACCACAAGACCTGATTAAGCCGACGGAGTATATCGAGCGGGCAAGCACGGTTGTGATGGAGTCAACATACGGTGACTCGGTTCATCCACAAGAAGATACTGATGCTGTTTTGCTGTCCGAAATTAATGAGGTCGAAAAAACAAACGGTGTATTGTTAATTCCTGCTTTTTCGGTAGAACGCACGCAGGAGTTGTTGCACATTATTGGGCACTTGAAATCTCGTGGTGTGGTTGAGGCGCAAACGCCGGTCTATGTTGACAGCCCAATGGCGATCAAGATTACTGAAGTCTTTAAGAAGTATCCTAACATGTATAACTCCGAGCTCGCAAACGACGAACATCCGTTTGAGTTCGAAGGCTTAAAGTTTACAAAGCGTGCATACGAGAGTAAGGCGATTCACGAATACAGCGGCGCAAAGGTGGTTATCGCAGGCAGTGGCATGATGAGCGGCGGTAGGATAATCCATCACCTGCACAACTATCTATCGCTTCCGTCAACGCGTTTGTTGATCGTAGGATATCAAGCCGAAGGAACACTTGGTCGTGAGATCGAAGGTGGCGCGGAGTACGTAGAGGTGAAGGGGGAAAATATTCCTGTGAGGGCGACGATTACGAGAATCCACTCGATGAGTTCACACGCCGATCAGCCACGGCTTTTACATTGGCTAAAGGAGATTGATGGAGTAAAACAAGTGTTTATCGTTCACGGCGAAGAGGACGCACGCGCCGTTTTAACCGAAAAGATCAAAGAGCAAATCGAACTTTCGGATATCGTGCTGCCTTTAATGAACGAAGTGCACGAGGTCGTTTAATCTTGTTCGCATTATTAGTTTTTCTATGTTAAATTTCTAGGTGAGGTACGCACCTTTACTGTTTTTTCCGTATTCTTTCGGTGAGAGGAGGTGATTCACCATGGCCCTCAGTTACGGTGATCTGGTTACCGTGCGGTATCCGGACGGTGCTCTGTATACCGGCAAAATCGGTCGACCAGGCGAGAGTGGCGGAGCAGTAATCCGACCAAACACGCCTCTCGGGAATGCGCTTTTGGGAAAGCGTTTTGGAGTCGGCGCGCGAGTTGAGTACAGTGTTCCTGGACAGGGAACGTTTGTCGTTACTTTGGAAGAACTGGAGAAAGCAGATGAAGGGTGTGCGTAGTCTCACAAAGAGGTCTTGATGGCGTGTTGCATCAGGACCTCTTACTCGTTACCGCACCGTGACTTCGCGGGCGGGGAGAGTCCCTTTAAAGAGTAATGCGTTATCCTCAAAATGCGCGTCCTCTGCATAGAACCCTTGAATCTCACCGAGCTTTTGATTTGTGTAATCGATTAATATTTGTTTCTTGTTGCTGTACTGTGAGAGCTCGGAAATTATCGAGCTAATGTCCATGGCAAACGCTTTGGTATCGAACGGATTGTTCCAGGAAAGAAGCGGTCCGAGGGGGATACCGATGCGCCCGATCTCGAGCTTTTGTGGCTCAGCAATCGCGATCTTGTTATCAACTAAACTGGCTCGTGCTTTTCCGTAAAACACAGGATCATCGGGGAGAACCTTCATTATAATATCCAACGCTTCTTGTGGGCCGTCAAAAGTCGCAAAGTACGTGGACAGACGCGACTTGTCGATCTGGCCTGAGATCTCGCAAGATCCATCAGCGTTAAACTTCACCTGGACGTTTTTGTAAGGATAATAAGTGCCGGGCTTGTTGTTCATGATCGCTGTCATCTCGGCTGAAGTAAATGATGTGTCGACCTTGTTTTTGCCTAAAAGCTGTAAGCTTTGTGAAGCAGGTGTGTTTGCGTCAGCCACTTCGTATTTAATCTTTCCTTTTGCACGACCACTGGTTAAGTCTTGTTCAGTGTATGTAATACCCAGATCTCGCGGTGTGCTCGAGTTGAACGCGGCGTAAACATAGACACCAGAACCGACAAATAGAAGAACGATAACCCCGAAAACCAACGCGAGTTTCGTACGAAGTTTCATAATGCGACAATATCAAAAAATTACACTTTCCGCAATCGGTTGCTAGCGTGGGAGATTGCGAGTGCGATCCGCTTTTGTTGGTCTTAGTGTTGCTGTTCTGTTTCGTACCAGCGGACCGTCAGTGCCACAGAGTCTTTATAAACGACCACCTGATGGTTAGTGTCCGGTGTCCAAAATACGTACTCACCCTCGGCGTCTAACTGATAGTCGCCGTACGTCTCGTCATCTTGTAGAAACGAATAGATGAAGTTACCGTAAACGCAGATTACCATGCTTTTGCAGGTAGGGTCCGTTAGGATTGATTGTTTCAGTGGATATGTCTCCCCGGCTTGAAGGTGGTGCAGCTTAACCTCGAAGTCGTGTGAATCTTTGGTGTTGAATTGAGGATCATCGATGAAACCGCCTAAAAACCAAAGAGGGTTGTTGCTATTGATCTCCTTAACGTTACCCGTTTTAATCATGTGTCAATTCTACCAAAGTTTATGCATCGCGCCGTGCACGGCGGCGGTCGAGGTCGCTTAGGTGTTTCTTCCGCAAACGGATATTCTTCGGCGTTATTTCGAGAAGCTCATCCGGTTCCAAAAAGTCGAGCGACTGTTCAAGGCTTAATTTAACCGGAGGCACGAGCTGCACCATCGTATCGGCGGTAGACGAGCGCATGTTCGTTAGCTTTTTCCCTTTACAGATGTTGATGGGGATGTCGTGCTCATTTGAGTTTTGGCCGATGATCATACCCTCATAAACTGCGGTTCCGGGCTCAACGAAGGTGATTCCACGTTGTTGTGCTCCGTTTAGTCCGTAGGCGAGTGCATCGCCCGTGCTCTCTGCTATTAATGCTCCTAGTCTTAACTTCGGTAGCGTCTGTCCCATCGGTTCGTAGTCGATAAACTGTGAGTTCATAATAATCGTGCCGCGCGTTAACGTCAGTAATAAACTTCTCAGCCCGATTAAGTTGCGGCTAGGCATCTTGTATAGGAATTCGAACTCTGCTTCGTTTAACGGCTCCATCTTAATTAGCTCGGCATAGCGTTTGCCGAGTTCCTGATTAATCACACCTACGTGTTCCTTGGCGACGATAATGTCGACCTCCTCATAAGGTTCCATCTTCTTCCCGTCGATCTCCTTGATGATGACCTCTGGTTTGCCGACCTCGATCTCATAACCTTCGCGCCTCATCGTTTCGAGCAAGACGGCAAGATGCAGTTCGCCGCGGCCCGAGATTTGGAAGTTACCGTTGTCTAACTTTTCAAAACGCAGACTCAAGTTTGTTTCCAGTTCTCGTAATAACCGTGCCTCTATCTGTCTGCTTGTTGTGAATTCACCTTCTTTGCCGCTAAAGGGTGAGGTGTTGGGGCCGATGTACATGTGCAGCGTCGGTTCACTCACGGCAATGGCCGGAAGCGCTGTTTGATCAGACGGGTTAGTCAACGTAAAACCAATATGACCTTCCGATATCCCCGGGATGGCCACAATCTCTCCGGCACCTGCCTCGTCGACCTCTGTTCTACTAAGTCCGTGGGGGATCATAATGCGCTCGATCGTGTAAGACTTCATCGGGTCGTTGGCTAAGATAACCTTGTCACGCAACTTTAGTTTGCCTTGATGGATGCGTCCGATCACGATACGTCCAAGATGTGTATTGTAATCGAGCGAGCTTACAATCATCTTAAATACTCCTTCCGATGAGCTTTTGGGAGCAGGGATCTCTTTTAGGATTGAAGTGAGAAGCGGACGTACGCTTCTTTCAGCATTGTCATCAATAGGAAACCTATCAGAAACAACTCCTTCTCGCGCGATTGCATAAAGAATCGGGAAGTCCAGATGTTCGTCGCTGGTTGCCAGCTCTAAAAAGAGGTCCTGGGTTTTGGCAATAACCTCGGGCACGCGCGCGAACTGTTTATCGACCTTGTTAATCACGACGATGATCTTTAGATTTAACTCGAGTGCCTTTTTGAGTACGAATCTCGTTTGCGGCATCGGGCCTTCCTGTGCGTCGATAATCAAAAGCGCACCGTCGGCCATCGAAAGGGTGCGTTCGACCTCGCCGGAAAAGTCGGCGTGACCCGGTGTGTCGATGATATTGATGTGTACGCCTTCGTACTCAACGGCGCAGTTTTTGGCCAAGATGGTAATCCCGCGCTCTCGTTCTAGATCGTTGCTGTCGAGGATCTGTTGCTGTTGCATCTCCTGTTGATTATCACGAAAAACGTGAGTTTGCTTCAGGAGGGCATCAATTAAGGTTGTTTTGCCGTGGTCGACGTGGGCGATAACCGCGACGTTCCGTATCTTGTCTGTAGTCACAATGATTGATTGTATCAGGGAGACGGAAATAAAACTTGGTTTCGTCGTCGGATATTTATCCGTGTTAATATTTAGTTGCTAGATTTTATTAAATGTCACAAACGTACCACTTTAGTTATTTTGATGATGAGGCGTACAATTCTTGGTTAGACGGTCATGCAGACGCATCGGAAAAAGAGATAAGTGAAGCATTAAGCAGCTCGACTGGTGACATGATTGACACAGCAGCGTTCTCAGAAAAGGCGCAGCAGGATATTCTGGCGCTGCATCAGATTGAAACGCAGGATGATTTATTCACCGGTAACCTGCCGCAGGTGTTGGCTGATCAGCTTGAGATCGACTTGATCGACGTAGAAGATGAAACGTTGCAAGAGAATATACAGCACGTTGTTGACACCTTGGGCAAGATCGGTTCTAAAAGTACGATGCTGGGTGTGGCTCAGGAGCCGGTGTTGGGCTTTATGACAAATGTCGAGGTCGCCGAAGTGCTGGGGTTCATCAAAGAGTACGTTTTTGAGAATAAGCAGATAGAAGATCTCAAGACGAGTTTCGTTCAGCTTCTTGAACTTGCCAACGGTCAAGGTTCGGGAGTGATCGTTATGTCGTTATAGCGGAAGGATCGGGACAGAAAAGATGCTTAAATTCCAAGATCAGCATGCGTTGATAAAAAAATTTGAGCGAGAACACGCCGAGTTAAACAACTTGGTTAAATCGTTGCAGGATGAGGTTGTCAACAAACCAAACCTCGTCGATGAGTGGTCAATCAAAGATATTATTGCTCATCTTGCTGCTTGGAACTGGGAGGCGATTGATGAGGTCGGTCGGATTTTGAATAACAAAGCGACCTGGCACATGCGGTATGCCGATGACTCTGAAGGCGAGATTGAGTTTAATCGGCAACAGATAGCCAAACGCCGTGATCTACCTTTCATAAAAGTCTTAAATGAGTGGGATGAATCGTTTAGTAAACAGATTGGTCTCCTGCGGTCACTTACTGACGAAGAATGGCTTCATCAAAGCGGAAACGATGTTTATAACGAAGGTTCTCCTGTGACGGTCTGGTCACTGTTCGCCTATGAGTATGAAGGTGAAGGACACGAAGGCGGACATGCCAAGCAGATAAAAATGATCATTCGTCCCTAAACTGCGATTCTTCTTTTAAACACAAATCTGTAGATGAGCATTATCACCGCGGTTGTGGCGGTGAACTTGACTATAACATCAAGAGCAAACCCACTTATAGAATGGTAATCATAGAGTACAACGCTCTGGATTGATAGCGCCAGACTTATGAAAACGATCACGGTTGTGATTGAGAGTACGTCCATGAGTAGGCTGCTGTTTGCGACCTGTTTATTCAGACCCCGCGATACTCTTCGTAGTAAATACGCCAGTGCTAGGACAACCGTTATAAGACTGGATATGATGCCCATTGTGCTGGGTGTCGGCGGGTTTGCGCCTATCTTAAAAGCTAAACCGCCAAACAGGTAGAAGCCAAGTGCGATTAGAAATCTGCCTCTTGTAAAGAATGGTTCATCGTCATTGCGGGGGAAGAAA
>JAGQKZ010000050.1 GCA_020429745.1 candidate division WWE3 bacterium
TAAAACGTCCCTGCCGCAATCGCATAGACAAATCCTGAGGCAATGTAGATGAGCGTTGTTTTCAGTGTGAAGTCAAAGTAAAAATCGCCAAAAAGTAAAAGTAAAATAAATGCGATAGCACCAACAGTTAGCTGCAAAAATGCCGCGTATGTCTTTGGACTGTTTAATTCGTCGTTTAAAATTCGCTTGGTGAAAACATAAAAAAGACTGATGGTGATAAGCGAGATCAAAGTGTAGACAAGCCAAGTCATAGAATGATTATATATCGGGATGAATCTTTTGGATGTTCGTAATTGTTCGGTGTAGAATTATCTCGCGATGACTAAAGTACTTCTCTCTGGCGGGACAAGTTTTCTTGGCTTAAAGTTTGTCGAGCTGTTTCATGATAAGTATGAAATCAGTTCATTTTCAAAACACGACTTAAACAACCCCATCGGTTTACGCGATCAAGAAACGATGCGTGGGTTGTTTGATAGCATTGGCCCCGACGTTGTTGTGCATCTTGCGGCATCGGTCGACGTAAACGATCCCAATTTAGCAGAGACCAATATTATCGGCACGAAGAACCTGTTGGAGCTCGCTGCAAAATCGGAAACTCCGTTTGTGTTTATGAGCTCAGAATCTGTTTATGGGGGAAATCGGGAGGGTGAGGACGAGATTTCTGAAGATCGCGAGTTAAATCCGAAGACCGAATATGCAAGGTCCAAAGCCGAGTCGGAAAGGTTAATCGTGACAGCGGAGATCCCGTACCTGATTTTGCGCGGTCACCGATTCGTCGGTTTTGTGCGTGGCTACGAAAAACCGAAACAATTTCTCGATACCATAAGGTCAATCGTTCGTGGCGATGAGGTACATCTTGATTCGCAAAAATTGTTTCGTCCAAGCCTTATTAATCACCTTGCTGCGGTGATCGACCACTACATATCCGACGATCGCACCAGTCAACGAGTTCTTAACTGTGTCGTCGAACATAACGTCAATTATTATCGGCTAATCGTCGGTGTTGCAAGGCGATTGGGACTTTCACAGGACGTTATTTTTAGCGATGGCGAAGAAAAAGCCTGGTCCGATCGCAGTTTATTGTCGATCACAAGTCTAAAGGAGTTGAAATATCCAACCGTTTCTTACGAGGAGATGTTGGTACAACTAGAGACGGATTATAAAATGATAACGTAAACCGATGAAGACGATTCTCTATAACGCGGTTTCAATCGATGGATTTATCGCCGGCAAGGATGATGATACGGATTGGGTGTCGGAGCAAGACTGGGAGTTCTTCGAAAAGTTAGCACAAGAAAAGGGTGTTTTGATTTATGGGGCACGCACCTATTTTGACATTGGCTTAGTCGACGGTACTTTACCGATCCCCGATGTCTTAAACGTAGTCATGACAAGTCGAAATGGTCAACCGCATAAAGACGTTGAGTTTTTCAACGGTTCGCCGCAAGACTGTTTAAAAATACTCGAAGAGCAAGGATTTGATGAGGTCGTTTTAGCCGGAGGAGGAGAGCTTAACGCGTCTTTTTATGCCGAAGGTGTGATTGATGAAGCCATCCTGTCTGTTCATCCTATCTATTTGGGAGAAGGAGTCCGACTATTTGGAGATCTTAGGCAACCTGTTAAGTTTGACCTGCGAAAGACGGAAGAGATCCCTAACGTACTCGTTCGGCAATACTACAAACTGTAAAATCTCCTACCGTTGTCTCTTGCAAAATAACTTTATGGCGTTACAATAAACTCTGCAAATAAGTAAGAAAGAAAGTAAGAAAAGTAATGTCGAAGACTAAAATTGTTGCGACCTTAGGTCCTGCATCTCAAGATCCAAACGTCATCCGTGAAATGATTGAAGCGGGTGTTGACGTTATCCGCCTTAACACCAAACACGCCGACCCTTCCTGGCACAAGGAGCAGCTGCTAAAGGTGCGTGATATCTCGGAAGAGATAGAAAAACCGGTAGCGGTGCTCGTCGACCTCCAAGGTCCTGAACTACGTATTGAAACAAAAGATGATCTCCCGATGCATGTAGGACTCGACGAGAAGGTAATGTTCGGGCTCGATTTCGACAAGACGGAGAAGTCGATTCGAGTGCAGAGCGAGGAGTTCTTCAGCATGCTCACCGAGGGCGACGAGATCTTAATCGACAACGGTTATCAGGAGTTTACCGTAATCAGCGTTAGTCCAGACAGTCTTATCGCCAGATCCCTAGGCGATTACTATGTTCAGACTCGAAAGGGTTTAAACATTCCTGGTTCGCGGTTTACCATGTCATCGCTTATCGATCGCGACATCGCTATCTTAGATATGCTCGAAGACGTTGGTGCTGACTTTGTGGCACTCTCGTTCGTACGACGCAAGTCCGATATCGATCTTCTCCGCGTTGAGCTCGAAAAGCGAAATATTAAGACAAACATCGTGTCCAAGGTTGAAGGTGTTGAGGCGATAGAGAATATCGACGAGATTATTCAGGCTACCGATGCCGTGATGGTTGCACGTGGTGATCTTGGCATTGAGTTACCGATCGAAGAGGTTGTTTACTGGCAGAAGGAGATTATCAAAAAGTGCCGCATTCATGCAAAGCCTGTGATTACGGCTACCGAGATGCTTGAGTCGATGGTTAACAATCCAAAGCCGACGAGGGCCGAGGTGAGCGATGTAGCAAATGCTATCTACGACGGTACAGACGCGATTATGCTGTCTGCTGAATCTGCCACTGGCAAGTATCCTGTCAAAGCGATTCAGATGATGGAGAGGATCTCGCGATTTAATGAAGAGAAGAACGAACTTCCGATTTTAGAGAAGGAGGAGGTTGCTAGTCAATCTAAGGCTGTTACCCACGCGGTTATGGATCTCGTCTCGCTCAACAAAGATTTTGCGGTCGATACGGCGGTTGTTTTTACAGAGACAGGAACCACAGCACGCGACTTAGCGAGATTTAGGCCGAAGATAAACGTGATAGCTGTGACTGAGAGCGAACTCACTCGGAATCAATTGTGCATGAGTTATGGTGTCGACCCACACAAGATGCTACTCCCTGACGGCGTAATCTTGGAGATAGACTCAGTCGTCAAGCTACTTATGGATGAGAAGATTCTTCATACAGGTAGCAAGGTGGTACTCGTTCACGGCGATCATTGGAAGATACCAGGGCTAACGAACACGATCACGATAAAGGAGATTAAGTAGGAGGTTGTAAAGTTAGAAGGAGGAAAGGTTTCGTAGGTGAGAAAGTTGCAATGTTGAAAGGTTGTTAAAGAGTGCCGACATCGTTACTGATTACCGGTTCCTAATTCCACATTCCCAATTACCTATTACTAATCGCTAGTAACTAGTTACCTATTCCGCATTCTGACACCACCCATGATACGATAGATATATGACGCTACGCACTATTCAACAAGCAGACCTTGATGGAAAAACCATTTTGTATCGCTCACCTTACGACATTGAGGTTGTCGATGAAAATGGCGATAAGAAGCTTGTCGATGACAGCCGCATCGTTGCAACAATCCCCACGCTAAAGTATCTCCTTGAACATAACTGCAAGATCGTCATTTTAACTTACGTTGGACGTCCGAACGGAGAGGTCGTTGAAGAGCTGCGTACCGGTCCGCATGCCAAGCGCCTGAGTGAATTGTTGAACAAACCTGTACCGAAGCTCGACGACTGCGTCGGTCCGCAAGTGACAGACCATATTAAAAATATGCAACCGGGCGAACTCGTCATGCTTGAGAATACGCGCTTCCACGAAGGCGAGGTGGAAGATGACGACGAGTTCGCCATGGAGCTTTCCAAAAACGGTGAGGTCGTTGTCTTCGATGCTTTTCCGCAGGCACATCGTTTTCACGCCTCGGTCACAGGAATTATGCGCCACTTGCCATCGTACGCGGGCTTTTCGTTTATAAAAGAGGTAGATGCATTGTCGGGTCTTTTAGAAAACCCGGCACGTCCGTTCACGGTAATAATCGGCGGTGCAAAGATCTCGGATAAGGTCGCCGCAATTAGTAACTTGTATGATATCGCCGATATGTTTATCGTCGGTGGTGGTGTAGCAAATGTTTTCCTCAAAGCTGCCGGTAAAGAAATCGGCAGTTCCTTTATAGAAGATGTTTACGTAGATGCACAAAAAGGCGAGAAGAAGGATTGGGTTGAGTTCGCAAAAGATATCCTGTCTCGAGATCAGAGCACCGATCGAGACCTCGAGACGCTTTACGAACTAGGATCTCAGTACACTCTGCACAGAGTCCAATATCCTTACGATCTAATTGTCGCCGACAGTATCAACAACCCACAACAAGTTAAGGAGGTGCGTTCGCATGATAACGATGACGTCGTTCCTGATGGTTGGGCTGCTTTAGATATCGGCGGTGATACACAGCAACTTTACCGTTCGATCATTGCAAAGTCGCGCACTGTGTTTTGGAATGGCCCGATGGGGATGTTCGAAGACGAGCGATTTGCAAGTGGGTCCAAGACGGTTGGCGTAGCGATGGCCGATTCTAGCGCTCAGACCGTGATCGCAGGTGGCG
Source organism: candidate division WWE3 bacterium (assembly GCA_020429745.1). Classification (GTDB taxonomy): domain Bacteria; phylum Patescibacteriota; class 4484-211; order 4484-211; genus JAGQKZ01. The sequence continues at coordinate 4,527 of JAGQKZ010000050.1, forward strand.
ATACGATCGCTGCGGCTAAAAGATATTCCGACATATCTCGGTTTTCGCACATCAGTTTAGCCGGTGGTGCTGCACTTGAATTTCTAGCAGGTAATCAGCTGCCGGCCGTTGAGATGTTGCAGGCGTAGTAAACTATTTTATAGTCGAGATGCTTGGTTTATATTTAAGATAATGAAACTGCCGATACGTCATAACAAAAAAGGCTTCACCCTTATTGAGCTTGTTGTTGTAATGACGATGATGCTCCTGCTTATTGCTTTTGTTGTTCCGCAGTTTCGCAACTTTACTAGAAAGCGCGTGTTAAACGAGGAGGCGCTTAAGGTTACAAGCGACATCGAAACCGCCTACTCGCTTGCACGTTCGGGGGTTCAAGACAAAACCTCTTCGGTCGATGCCTACAAGTTCGGTCTCCTTAAGGCAGCAGCCGATTCGGCAAGCTGCAAGCGCGCGTACTATTCTCACGCTGTCAATACAAGTGGCACAAAGGTTGGGGATACGATTGTCAAAGAGGAACTCGAGTGTCCTCTGGTTTTAGAAACAACCATAGGTTACTTCGAGTTTGATTCGGTTACCGGACAAGTCGTTGTAGACGGTAGTGGTACGCCTTTGGCGAGTAATTTTACAATAAACGTGTGTTATCCAGGCTACGGAAGTATCCCCGTTACTGTCGATTCACAGGGCAGAGTGATAAAGGGTAATTTTACGACCACACCATGCACGTGTACTACGTCTTGCGGCGGTGTTACGTTCCCATAACTACATGTGGTGGAAAAACGCGATATTCTACGAGCTCTACGTCGATAAGTTTTCAAGAGATTTCCGGAGTCTAATCGGTAGGATCGGATATTTAAAAGACTTGGGGGTTGATGCTGTATGGGTGTTACCGCATTATCCGTCGCCGATGGATGATGACGGATACGACGTTTCCGACTTTCAAAATGTTCGACATGAGCTCGGAACACTTGACGACTTCGACCTGTTCGTAGAAAGAGCGCATGCGCAGAACATAAAGGTTGTCGTCGATTTCGTTATCGGTCACACCTCAACTAGTCATCCATGGTTTGTCGATGCCGCGTCGTCGATTGAGAGTCAATATCGGGACTACTACCTCTGGAGTAACGACGGTAATCAATTACGTAATTCTACGAATGCGTTCCCAAATATCAAACCGAACAACTGGATCTTTAACCCGCAAACAAACGACTACTACTACGCTACATTTTATCCGTCGCAGGCAGACCTAAATTGGGATAACGAGCAGGTCTTCTCCGACATGTTAGCCAACATGGAGTTCTGGATTGAGCGTGGGGTGGATGGTTTTCGTGTCGATGCCGTTTCGACGATGATAAAGCGTGAAGGTACGGAGTCGTACAACCTCCCAGAGGTTCATGAGATCGTGAAAAAAATTCGGAAGATCTTTGACGATCGGTTCCCCGACGTCTTGCTCCTTTGTGAGGCCTCGGGCGAGCAGGGTGAGATCGAAGATTATGTAAAGACAGGCGATGAGTTTCATATGGCGTTTAACTTCGCCTTAAGCAGGAGTATCTTCTTGAGTCTCGCATCAGGCGATATGAAATATTACGAGCAGGCGCTATCAAGCTCGATTCACA
>JAGQKZ010000051.1 GCA_020429745.1 candidate division WWE3 bacterium
CATGGACTACTTTGCGGGTTGATAACCCAAACGTTTTCCTGTCAACAGGCACGCAAGATGTGAATTTCAGCCCTCCGAGAGAGTGGCGCTGTCAGAGAGAAAAGGGGTTTAGAATTAGGTGTAGAATATCTGCCCTATCGGGAATATCTGAGGGCGGAGCAAACACAACCGACAAAGTGAAGTTTAACCTCAAAGCATTGGTTGGAACAGGAACGATTACCGCCAGTACACTAGTTGGTGCGCTAGATAGCGCAGTTACCGCTAACGATGCTGGTACATACACCATTTTACAACCAACAACATCTGCAACTGGACTAATCCCAATCGAAATGACCGTCAAGTCAGTTAGAGATATTTCCAAGGTGGATGTGATTTTAGATTCTACCTCGGCTGGTGCGGGAGATACAGTCGATCTAACGGGTGAGGATTTAGACGGGAACGCTCTAACGGAGACAATAGACGTATCAAGCGGTAATGGTACATATACCTCAACACTCGCCTATGCTGACATTACACAAGTCGATTGTAACGGGTTTACCGACGGTACAACGCAAGTCGATCAAAAGAAGTGGGGAGCGATTGAAGCTGTCAACTATCGAACTTATTTAATCAACTATCATTTGCACGCAGGAAATGGATCAACCACAACAGCGATCACAGCGCTTGGTGAGAACATTATGTTTTTGCCCGGCGCAATTTGGCAAGTAGAGAAAGCAACTTTTACACTCGGTGCATTGGTTGGAAGTGGCGATACAGAGGACGCATATAGGGGTTGTGTATTGTCAGAGAGTTTGGGTTCTGCCGCAAATCAACTCGGTATTGGTGCTGATCTCACTAGGTTCATTGGCACAACGAGCAACAATTTTAACTTTTACGGGTCACATTGGCAAAGGATAGAGGGCGCATATTCTGGTCCGCTTATTCGAGGAGTTCCAGGAAACACTGGCACAATCAACATACGACATTCAAGGTTATCAGGCTTTGCTTATGGGGGAGGGTCAAGGGGCATATACGATAACAATGACGATATTACCCTATACAAAACAAGAATCAACTTGGATTGGCAATGGACAGGTGGTACGTATTCGGTAGAAGGCGTGGCTTTGTCTGACAATAGTCGTCCGTTTGGGGCGGAGATTGGGTCAAACTCTCTTACCTTGAAGAATGTTGAGATTAACGACAATGGTACACTCAGAATCTGGTTTTATACCTCAACGGGGAAGCTCACGATGCTCTCGTGTCCGATCTCTACTTCCCGCTTCCAAATTGGATACAGTGGGGCAGGAACGGGAGTACGCAAGATTGACATTGGTGTAACTTATGATTTGACTGTGAGGGGTGAAGATGGGTCGGCAGTTTCTAGTGCTTCGGTTGTTATTACCGATGATGCAGGAACAGAGATCACCAACACCACAACGGACGCTAACGGTGTAATCACGCAACAACAGCTAATTGCTTATTGGGCAAAATATACCGCACTTGACCCTTCGATTACATGGACAGCACTTACACCGTTCACGATTGTGGTAAAAAAAGACGGTTTCAGAGTAACGAAAAAGTACATATACATTGCCGACACCACAACTGCACTAAAACAGAATATAGTAGATAAGGTTACTTTAGTTCGGCAACGAATTGCCATAGACCAGGAGGCTGAATTATGAGAAGACGGATTATAGAAAATGCTACCTTGGTCGGTGTATTCGACACGGGATCAACAGTAACAATATCTCTGACAGACCTTTCGGACGACTCCAATGTGGCACTAGACAGCAATGTGTGCAGTGAAATTGGATCGAGAGGTCTCTTTCGATGGAATACAAGCAACATCACTACCGCGCCCACAGGATTCGTTGAGTATCTTTGGGAGATGACGGACGGAGTACTGTTGTCACGGGGCGTTATTACCCTTGGTGGTTATCCAGACTCACAAGCAACGGCACTGGCGAATATACCTGGAAAAATCAAAGTTATTGACGGTGGGGAAATACCAATCTACTAAAGGGGGTGAGAAGATATGAACAAATTTATAACACCAGCGTTTGTGGAAGCGCTCAAAGAACTTCTGCGCGTGATGGTCTTAGCAGCAATCCCTAATATCCTACTGTGGGCCGAGAGCGGAACCGCTGACTTACGTGTTCTGGCAACTTCAGTAGCTATCGCAGCTCTACGTTTCATTGATAAATGGATGCACGAAGCGGGTAAGGATGGCGACAATACAGCATTAGAGGGCGGTTTAACGAGGTTTTAGTATGAGGTATAATACGGGTGTAGTCATGCGCGACTATAGCAAGTCCCACAGGGACGGTGCCGACCTGCCGTGCTCTGTGGGGCTTGAATTGCCAATTATTTCTGTTTGTAATATAGTTTGATTATGGCAAAGATTTCCGTTCCACATCCCTCTCTAGGGCCAGCAAAAACGTCTCTCAAGCAAGATTACGCTTCTGGTTCTTCTACGATTAACCTACTCAACACATCGGATTTTTCCGCCAACGATTTTATCGTAATGGGTAAGATTGGCTCTGAAGGTGCTGAGATTCGCCAAATAACCTCAGTTGGTGATATCGACACCGTAACTCTTACAGCGGCAACTCAGTTCGACCATTATAAGGATCTCCCCGTACAGGAGATCCCCTATGACCAGGTTAAGATCTATACAGCCACGTCTGAGACGGGAACGTATAGCCTTCTTGCGACCGTCTCTATAGCGATAGACCAAGATGTTACAGAATACGATCACTCCGCCGGTACATCCTCTACATGGTATAAGTTCACCTACTACAACTCCGACTCTACCGCCGCCTCTGGGTATTCTGCAGCCGTTGCCGGAACAGGCTATACCCAAGATTCTCTTGCCAGCATGCAAGAAGAAGTTTTGGAGGAGCTTGGAGATCGCGGTTCCAGGTATATTACTAAGAACCAACTTCGCAGGTATGCACGTAGGGCCGTTACCAAGATTGCTAGGAGAGTCTCCATGCTTCACGGTCCGTACCTCCAGACTAATACGACACAATCCCTAACAAGCGGGACGGCGACCTACAGCTACCCAACTAGGTTTATGCGTTGGCGGAAAATCGAGATCTCGTTTGACGGTAGCTCTGTTAAGTATAAAGTTCGTCGGTTTGTCGATGAGGGTTCTGGATCTCCCGATACTGTTTACTATCAGTCAGAACCTCGCATTTATAGCAGTGGAACCACTTTTGGTATTAGGCCAACTCCTGACAATAGTAGCGGTGTCGCGTACTTGTGGTTCGACCAATACCCAGCAGTTATGACCGATCCCGACGATGAGCATGGTTTGCCGTATGGCGCTAGAGAGGTGATTGTTGACTACATGTTGGCGATGGCTTGGGCTAATATAGATAGGGATAGGGCTAAAGCATATATGTCGGACTACCGTAGTGATCTTGAGGAGTACCTCGTTACTATCTCAGAAGGTGTAAATAGTTACCAGCCAGCGCAGTTTAACACCTCAGACCCGGATGACTACACCATTAATGACCTAGTATTCAATGATCTATAATGATACAGTACAAACAAATTCGGCTAATTCAAGGACTTAACCGTATTACAGCCCCACAACTCACTGAGGAGGGCCAATGTATTGACTCCCAAAATGTTTCGTTTACGCAACGCTTGGGTGCTGCCGTTCGCGGAAAGGGGTATACCCAAATCGGCGCACAGATGGCCGCCGCTAATATCAACGCTTTAGGGAACTTTGTCCGTGGTGGTTCTAGCGCCGGTACCTTTGAAAGGTGGGCCAATTGTGGAACTACGTTGTACAAATATAATACCGGTACGAGTGCATGGGATGCGTCAACCGGTGCGGGTACGAGCCTAACCAATACTGCTGGCAACTTTGCCTATATGCCGGAGCTTGATTTATTGTTTTACGCTAACCTATCTGACGCTACTCGTTCTTATAACGGCACGGCATGGAGTACCTCAACGTCAGTGACTGGCGCTCCCAAGGCTCGCTACATTGCCGTAGACGATGTTTATCTTTATCTCGGCGATTGTGACGTTGGCGGCACTCGCTATCCGACAAGGATTTATCGTTCATCTAACGGCGGTGCCGGTGCACTAACTTATGACACTACTAATGATTATGACGTTTACCCGGAACCGATTACGGGATTCTCAAGAGTTGGAGAAACCCTACTTGCCGCAACAAGGCACCATGTTTTTCGACAAGACCCTTACCAGCGCACCATGATTGCGCAAATTGGTGTACCGTCACAGCGAGCGTTTACAAGTTTTGGGGCTTATGCTTTTATGGCTAACAGTTCTGGTGTCTATGCGACAAGAGGTGGGGACCCTGAACTTATTAGCTCTGCCGTACAAGACTACTTCGATGCGTTAACCACGGAAACACAAATCCTTCTCGCTGCCAACGATGGCTTTGTTTACTGCTATCTCGGTGATGTCACAATCGACAACGAAACATTTACAGATTTGGTATTGGCCTACGACACCAGCAAGAACGTCTGGGAGCGTCACCAGACGGCAGTAGACGCGCAAGTAATGACAACATTGTATGACGCTAACGGTTTACCGGTTACATATTTTGGCGACGACAACGGTGAAGTGTTCACATTGTTTAACGGGGCTACGCAGGATGGCACAGGCTACTCGTCCTTCTTTGAGACGCAGCCGATCTACCTCACCGACGGTTTGGTTGATCTTCACTCTGTTGATGTTTGGGGGAAGAATATGTCGGGGATTGATATCTTGTACCGTACTAGTAGCGCTGATGATTACACTGCGATTGGTAGCCTGTCTGGCGATATGGCCTCTGTGCAGTTTAGAGGTCAAGGAGTGTTTGTTCAGTTTAAGTTCGTCGGTACAGGATCACAACGCGATTGGGAGATACACCGCTACACAATCGGTTACGAACAACTGGAAGGAGATTACCCGCGCGATGTCAATCTTAACTGATCTGGGATACAATCCGCTACTTACGCGCTCGATACTTCCACAACCCGTGGATTTTACCTTAACCAGTGCTGACGTCAAAAATGTACTACCATCAGGATCTGTTGACTCTGCCAGGGTTGGCGACTATTCGCGCTTCACTACAGATATTGTATTCTCGGCTACGGATAACGATACTGCAGCATGGACTACGGGTACGATCAGCTTTGCTACGGGAGAAACAACGCCAACGATAGCGGCAAGCAATACTGGCAACATCACCGCTACAACATTTGTTTACTATGACGGTACTCAAACCGGTTCTCTTCAGACCACCACTACAGCATCAAAAGCAATCGGCAAACAAAGGACTCTAATTGCGATTGTGGAGAAGGTTACTGACACCAGCAAGCTATGTAAGATAACGCCGATATTCGCCACCGGCCTAGTTGTTTCCGACCTTACAGCGGATCAAATAAGTGTTAACCAGCTTGATGCTGTGGCTACAAACACAGGGACTTTAGCGGTGGATGAGTATATTACGGTTGGGGGTAATAACGTTAAAATCGATGGTGCCAATGGAAGGCTTACGGTAAACGATGGAAGTAATGACCGTGTTTACGTGGGGAGTATTTAATGGCATATGGAATTAAGATTAGCAAGTCGGGGAAGTCAGCATCGTCAAGCGATGTTCTTGACTTAGTTATTTCAACACAATATCCCGTCCACAAGGTCAAGGTAGAAGGGGAAAACTCTCTGACATTAGGATCATCCGACACCACCAAGAGTTATACAATAACACACAACCTTGGGTATAAGGCTATTACTTGGGTGTTTATAGATGATG
>JAGQKZ010000052.1 GCA_020429745.1 candidate division WWE3 bacterium
CTATCGGTCGGAAAACATATTTAGCCTTAGGGGTAGGTCCCCCTTTGGGAGTTTGCGAACAAACCCCACATTCACACGGGATTTCACGTGTCCCATGCTAATCAGTAATTAATTTCAAAAGAAATTAATTCACGGTAATCGATTATTCCTTTCGCATACAAGGCGATTGCTTTCTATGGCCTACCGATTCCAGGTAGTTCTGCTAGAAATAATCCAATTTTTCAACCGCGGGCTACTCCCGTTTCGCTCACCGCTACTCAGGGAATCGTTAATTAAGCAAAAGCTTAATTAATTAGCAAAGCTAATTATTGTTACTTTCTTTTCCTCCGGTTACTAAGATGGTTCAGTTCGCCGGGTTCCCTCCACGCACCTAATATCAGCTTCGTAAGAAACTAAATTTCAATACGCAGTAATGGAGGTTTACTCCACTGGGTTTCCCCATTGGGAGATCTTCGGATCAAAGCTCGCATGTCAGCTCCCCGAAGCATATCGTCGACTTGCTACGTCCTTCATCGGTGTTTTCCGCCAAGGCATCCTCTGTACGCCCTAACGATATTATTTGTCTTTTCCCACCAAGTATTTCATCAAGATGAAACACTCAGTAACTCCGTATCTCTACGGAGTCCCAGAACGCAAAAACGTTCAAGAAGTAAATAAATTTTATATTTGGACTAGCGTCCAAATTCATTTACATTAATAAGTTGTTAACGTTCGATCCGTAAACAACGGACTTTCCACATTAACGAATCATTCTGATCAAGAACCCTATTCTTAACCTTCAAACCCGTTAATATTTCGCGAGCCATTCTTTAACAAGACCAAGATGAAGCTTGACAAGTCAAACTTCCAAATTTTCAGCTTTACTAAAAATTCGTGGTGGAGCTGAGGAGATTCGAACTCCTGACCCCCGCGTTGCAAACGCGGTGCTCTAACCAGCTGAGCTACAGCCCCAGACGCATCGCGACTATCTTAAAGTACTTCACCGGGCACGCCCAGCAAAAAACTAAACCAAATTTATGAGGGTGGAAGAGGGCTGAGAACCAGCCATTCCTAGAATTTCAGACCGCAAGTTACCGAACGCATCCGAAATAATTTACCATACCGCTCATCAGTGATTGGGATTATAGCACCACAGTATACAAGGGTCAATGCACCAGCATCGCCTACTTAGCAATAAACTTAAGCGATATTGAGTTCACACAATGTCGGGTGTCCTTTTCAGTCAATCTTTCGCCTTCGAACACATGTCCGAGGTGCGCCCCGCAGTTTGCACAGGTTATCTCAGTCCGCATACCATCAGCATCAGTACTTCGTAAAACAGCCCCTTCAATCTCTTGATCAAAACTCGGCCAACCGCAATGTGCGTCAAACTTATCATCTGAACGATACAGCTCGGCTCCACAGCGCCTACAAGTAAAAACTCCTTCCTGCCAAAAATCATCGTACTCTCCCGTAAACGGAGCTTCTGTGCCCTTATGCACGATCACGCGCTCTTCTTCTGGAGTTAATCGATTATCTTCGTACATAACTTAATATTAACACTTCATACTTTTTTCTTCCGACTTGGCGACCATGGTGGGGAGCATATAAGCAACCCTTCCCAGTCGCCACTCAATCTATATCTTTTGCCCTTAGGGATAATATAAACATCCTCACTGTTTACATTTGCTACATCCAACCCCTCGATTTTTACTAGCAGCAATCCCTTCGTAACATAAACCAGCATCGTCGAGCGTCCGTTTACTGCATAACCTTGGTTAGGATACTTCCCATTCATTTCACACTTAGCCAAATCAACTTTAGTGAACTGGTAGTTGTTATACTCCCAGATCTTCTTCCCTGCTAGTAGGTCATGTTTTATCCATGCATCTTCATGCCTTACTAAGCACGGGAAGTTGTCCCTAATGGACATCACTTTCCTTAAGATTATTCTCAACTCAGGATGGACAATATCTGCACTGTTAAATAATTCCAAAGTCTCTTCCTGCGATAGCCATCGCACGCTTCGCACCTCCGACGGGTCAGTTTTCAGCTTATAACTGTTTGAATGGCACTCAAACACCTCAAGAAACTTCACTAAACCTCGCCCGTTGTCGATATATTTGATCGTTGAAACTGGCTCAGGATTAAGTTGCAGGCCAAGCTCCTCTACGCTTTCCCTCTTTATCGCTTCCAATATTGTTTCACCAGCCTCGACGTGGCCTGCCACTGACGACTGCCAGTAACCGGGCAAATATTCGTCACTTTCGCCCCTCTGTTGAAGTAACAACTCGTTTTTATCGTTAAACAACAATAGATGCACGATTCTATGCGGGAGCCTTTTTGCAAAAATCTCGTCTTCAGTTGCAGTACCTACCGGTTTATTATCTTCGTCTACCACGAGTATCTTACCCACAATATGCAAATCCTAAACAAAATCATTACGGCAATCCAGAGAGGGCCTCCTCGGTAACTAAAACCTATCTATTGTTTTCGTTTCTTCGACATAGAAGACATCGCCCCGAAGCGACACCTCCGGCTTTTTAAAGCCAAGAATGAGGTCTGCCAAATATTCACTACCTTGAACCGACCCTTTTTCGTTTTCACACGTTTGTTCAATGGAGGCCCAGTAATTTACCCCGAATTCATTTTCCTCTATCAGGTTTCCCGAAAATGATTCTGAATAACAAATGTAATAGAATATATCCGAGAACAAGTCCCCACCTTTGTTGAGCCGAATCTTTCTTATAGTACCAATCATTTCAAACTCAGCGGAAATACCCGTCTCCTCAAGCACCTTTCTCGCGGCAGCATATGTGACGGGCTCCATAGGACGAACGGTGCCGCCAATTATCCCTTTGTCTCCAAAGTAAGGGTGGCGTTTTCGTTCTTGGTTTAGGATTTTAATGTTTTTAGGATCCGAAGCATCGGCAACGATGCCGAGTATATTCACTCGAAAGAGTTCAGATATGTTGCCAACAGGATCAATCGGAGTCACAACCTCGACAAACCTCTTTCCCTCTTCAGTTAGGAAGTAAACGCCATCGCCCTTCGCTACCAAGCCCTTCTTAACCAAATGCTGAAGGTGGTAATTAAACAAATCGTTTTCGATGTAGGTTGGCTTAATCTCTGAATACCGCGCAGGCTGACTCCTTAAAAGAAAAGTTAGTATCTCTGTTTTTATGTCGTGCTCGTTCACAAAAACATTCTAACACCAACGGAGATAACGACTAAGACAATGTATTGGATACTCAGATTTTTGAACCGAATGGAGAATTGAAAATTATTAATGGTGGGCATGCCTGGACTCGAACCAGGGACCTCCACATTATCAGTGTGGCGCTCTAACCGACTGAGCTACACGCCCGTATTGTTTACTCTACCAATTCAACTGCCTGCCCGCCAACAGCCGGAGCCGTAGGCGATGCGGGCGGGAGCTACACGCCCCTTAATTTAATGCTTCGCATTAAAATCTGGAGAGATTTCTTTCTCCACTCGCTCTAACGGACCAAAGGTACAGGAGTTATTATACACAAACAAGAATACCCTTTGTAACCGTAGGCTATATTTTCAATTTTAATGCTATAATCGCCCTGTCAAATTCAACTGTGCGTTAGGCACAACTAGTTCTTTCCAAAGGAGGAAGCGATGCCTGGTTTCATCTCTCCGCCAGAAACTCAAGGAGCAGTTACTTTCTATTCTGAGTTTTGTCAGTTGGGCGCCTATGCAGTAGTCAACGAAGATGGTTACTGGCAAACACCAAATGAAGGCTCCCCACAACCAACGGATGTACGCGTTGGTGGCAGAACTTTGAGTACTGAACTGGTAACTAAATTGGGCAGACCATCCCAACAGAACCGAATCCATACCTAGAGCCGGGCGGCTAGCTTACCAGACCCTGAGGCGACTTTTGCCTCGGGGTCTCAACCCTTCCTTGCAATGATTGTCCCTTGCTTAAAAAACTTTGCCATCCACCACGGTGTGTGGACCTCCGCCGTAAAGCCGTTCTTTTCAAGCAGGTTGACAATCTCCGTGTAATGCCTGCCGTGTCCCATCAGATCGTGAAACTCGATCAGCAAACTTTTTATCTTCGCAAACGTTTCGGTGGTTATCGAATCCAATATCTCGTACTCTAAGCCTTCAACGTCAATCTTTAATACGTCAATAGTTGCCAGCGACTGCTCAACCATAAACGTCTCAAACCTTTTCGACTTAACATTTACGGTTTCGCCTCCTTGGTCGCGGAGCAGTGTGTGTGCGCCAGAGTTATCGTTCGACGTGTAAAGTTGCACATTGCCGTCCCTGGAACCCATCGCGGCATTTAGGAGATGCACGTTGTCGAGGTTATTTAGTGTTACGTTCTCTTGCAGTGTGGCGAAGTTGGCGGGTTCAGGCTCAACGCTGTATACGATTGCGTTCGTCGCTTTCGTTGCGGCGTAGATTGAAAATGCGCCGATGTTAGCACCTAGATCCACGATTACCGAAGCATCCTTGACGACATCACCGTAAACGGCAAGTTTAAAAACCTCGTCGATAATAAACCGGTCCGTGTAGTCACGACGAACATTAAACGACACGCCCGGGCACACCTCGTATTTGTAGGTCTCCGACTTACCAAGCCCCTGTAACCTTTGAACCAAACTTAGCGCTCGCTGAAGTAGCTTTTCTGTAGTAGTTTGCATACTAATAGACCAAAAAAATAGTCTAGACTGAATATAACATACCCCTAAACGAGAAAAACCCAGACAACGCTGGGTTTTATCTCTAATTAAGCTCTTTATGAAGCAACAGCTGTGTTAGTGTGCGCCACTAACAGCGAGAGTGAGTAAGCTCAAAAGCTTACTTGGACAAACCTTGCGATTTCTCCATTTTTTAGGACATACTCCTAGTCCTTCTAGCTGCCTCAGGTTTAATAATTAACCCTCCGAAAACTATTTAAGTAATCATCGGGATTTACCAGAGCCATCCGCTTAACCATCGAGTTTCGCAAGCGAAACTCAACAATTTGTTCACTAGAACAAATTACTCCTAGAAAGGAGGTGATCCGTCCCCAGATTCCCCTAGGGACACCTTGTTACGACTTCACACTCCTCGCTGAGCCCAGCTTAACTCCTCAACCAAATGAAAAGCTTCGGCTGTTCCCAACTCGGCTTATGTGACGGGCGGTGTGTGCAAGGCTCGAGAACGTATTCACCGCGCCGTGGCTGATACGCGGTTACTAGCGATTCCAACTTCATGAAGGCGAATTGCAGCCTTCAATCCGAACTGAGACGTGTTTTTGGGATTAGCTCCCCCTCACGGGGTGGCTGCCCATTGTACACGCCATTGTAGCGCATTTGTCGCCCAGGCCATAAGGGCAACGCTGACTTGACGTCATCCACACCTTCCTCCCGGTTACCCGGGCGGTTCCGCGTGAGTGATACAACACACGGTATGGGTTGCGTTCGTTGTAGGACTTAACCCTACCTCTCACGAGACGAACTGACGACAGCCGTGCAACACCTGTTCTATACCAGTCTAATAAAAGACTTTCTCAAATGTTTCCAAATGAGCATCAAGAATAGAATGTCAAGGCCTGGTAAGGTTCTTGGCGTAGCATCCAATTAAACAATGCGCTCCACCGCTTGTGCGAGCCCCCGCCAATTCCCTTAAGTTTTAATCTTGCGATCGTACTCCCCAGGCGGGACACTTAACG
>JAGQKZ010000053.1 GCA_020429745.1 candidate division WWE3 bacterium
CCACGAACCTTGGTTATAAACCAAAAGTCTCAACAAGCTCACATCTGTGTCGGCCTTCGTACGCTTGGGCGTGATGATGAGCGTCGGTACTCTCTCGACGTTCTTGACGCCGTATTAGGTAATGGCATGAGCAGTCGTTTGTTTAAAAAGATCCGAGATGAACTAGGTCTTGCCTACTACGTGGGCTCGTCGAACTGGGAGTTAGAGGACAACGGTGTGTGGTATCTGCGTGCTGGTGTTGACGTGAATCGTACTAAGGACGCGGTTGAGGCGTTAATCGGTGAGTTGAAGCTACTCTTAAGCGGCGAGATAGAAAAGAAAGAGTTTGAAAAGGCGAAAGCTTACGTTAAAGGTCGCACGCTTCTTGGGGTAGAGACTACAGATGCGTTGGCGGGTTGGTACGGCTTCCAGGTTTTACTAGAAAAAGAGATTGATAGTCCTCAGGAGTATTGCGATAAGATTGATGCTGTCTCCATGGAGGATCTAGTTGCTACGGCTGGGACCGTTGTCAAGAACGATCGACTAAACGCCGCGATTCTCGGGCCGTTTGATGATTCCAAAGAGCTAGAAAAGCTGATAACCTTAGACTAATGTTGGCTACGATATCGATCTTATCCTTTGTAATCGGCGTCTACATAGTCTGGTACTTTGGCCGCAAAGAGTATCTTGATGAGGAGAAGCTGATAGACGTGTCGGTATTGTCCACCTTGGTTGGGTTAATCTTGGCTAGACTGTCGTTTTTTGTCACCTTACCAGGACGCGAGGAGATAGTCAGGATCGGGCAACTCCCCAACTTTTTTCTCATGGTACTTGAGTTTTTTCAGCTTAGTAGCGGTATATTGTGGTGGGTTGGTGTTATTGCGTTTGTGATTACCGCGCTTGTTGTGCTGTGGCGGTGGAGATGGCCGATCTGGCCGATAATGGGGGTTTTACTGATCGCCATGTCGTTTGCCTTAACGTTCGTTAGCTTGGGGTCAATGCTCGTAGTGGGGATTCATGGACAGATCTTGGTAATCGCCGTGAGTGTTACTACTGGTAGTCTGTGTTTTTATCTTCACGTGCTAAACGGCGACAAGATGGTCTCTAACTTTGTTGAGGGATTTAAGTTTGGGTTAAAAAACAGAATAATCAAAACGGAAGTCGACCAAAAAGACGAGCCGGCTGTCGCTACTAATTTGAACGACTCTGTTGAGCGTCAACCTTCGCCTGACAGTCAAGACAATATATAGATTCGGGGTAGGCGAGCATGCGATCCGGACCTATTGCTGTGTTACACGAATCACACTTGCCGTAGCTGTTGTCCTCTATCTTTTCCAACGCTCGCTGAATCTGGGTCCTCTGTTTTTCTAACTCACTGACGATCGACCGTGTGCGGAAACCTTCTTCAGACTCGTTGTAGTCCTCCTCCATCTCGTTGTCGATGTCGCGTTGATCGTCCGCGGCTGGGTCCAGCTCTCGCCTGGCAGCAATATCTGCGTCGACTTCACTAAACATATGCACTAACTTTTCTTTTGCCGTTTTGTTCTCCATCGTCAAGTAATTATTACTACATCCAACTTCACATCGCAAGAGGGGTGTTGTTAGTAATCATGCCTCATAGTATAATTGCGGCTGATATGAAGATAAATGGAGCCGTTACACAAGTTAAGGAGATCGTACAAAAAGCGAGAAAGGTAACGATATTAACCGGCGATAATCCCACGCAAGACGTAGTGAACGCTATGCTTGCTTGGCACAGTGCGTTGTCACTTCACGGTAAAAAGGTGGAACTTCTCGCCATGCAGAGAGACTCTGACGAGTTTGACACCTTACCGCTGCCGTCAGAGTTTATTACTGATCTACCGACAAGACGTACCACGCTCAAGATCGACCTCGAGAACTCAAAGGTAAAAAAGATAAGCTATGAGGTAAAAGACGGGGCGTTGTTTCTTTATTTAACACCAGAGAGTGGTGTAATAAGCGGCAACAACATCGAGATTAACTCAGAACATCTCGAAACCGATCTGCTTATTACTTTGGGCTTGTCGCATCCGGAAGACATTAGTGTCTGGCCGCAGGATTGGGTGCTGGCACTTAGGGAGAAGACGCCGATTATTAACTTTGATGTTGGTAAGCGAAACCAGAACTACGGTTCTATCAACGTTGTTGACGAAGGGGCGGCGTCACTCTCTCAAGCCTCCGCCGATTTTATGCACACTCTAGGTTGGGTAGTTGACAGGCATTCAGCGCAGCTTCTCCTTGATGGTATTCAGTCGGCAACGCTTAACTTTACAAGAAACAGATCGGTGGAGGTGTTCGAATCGGCGGCCAGATTAATGAGGTTAATTGAAGAGGGTACTCCTAGCGAGTCAGGTGAATCAGAAGGTAAATGAGCAAACTTGACATCGATAGTGTAAAATAGGACCGCTTGGTGTACAATATAGACTATGGCTTTAGCAGTAGACGCAAAACAAGATATTATCGCTCAGTATAAGACGCACGATGCTGACTCGGGTTCGCCTGAGGTACAGATTGCGCTTCTAACTGAGAGGATTAATCGCTTAACCGCGCATTTAAAGGAACACTCGCACGACTTTCACTCACGTGTTGGTTTGTTACAGATGGTTGGAAGACGTCGTCGTTTACTGCGCTACTTGATGCGTAAGGATGAGATTCGGTACAAGAACCTTATAGAGAAGTTAGGACTTAAGGGTTAAATATATTAATTGAAGGTTGGATTGATGAATGGCTTAATTCGCTTTTGGATTGAGACATACTAAATCTCGCCTTCAAACCTTGATCCCTCTGGTATACTCTTGTTGGTTCTCAACGAAAATAAGTAATTATGAATGAACGTATAGTAAAACAAAGAGAGATTGCTGGTCGTCAGATGAGTTTAGAGACCGGCTTTTTGGCTGAACAGGCTCACGGGGCTGTGCTTGCTCGTTATGGCGACACGGTTGTGTTGGCGACGGTTGTTGCCGCAGCACCACGCGATGATATCGATTACTTTCCACTTTCTGTTGAGTATGAAGAGCGTTTATACGCTGGTGGAATCATTAAGGGTAGTCGTTGGGTTAAACGCGAAGGACGTCCGACCGATCAAGCGATACTAAACGCCCGTGTTATCGATCGCTCAATTCGGCCACTATTTTCAAAAGACTACAAGCAAGACGTTCAGGTTATTGCCACCGTCTTGTCGGTTGACGACGAGAACGATCCAGTTGTTCTGTCTTTGATCGCTGTTTCCGCCGCGATTAAGGCGTCGGGGATTCCATGGGGTGGACCGGTCGTTGCGTCAAGAATCGGCAGTTTTAACGGTGAGTTTGTGGTTAATCCATCGACGAAGAGTATGTCCGAGTCCGACATGGACCTAATCGTGTCTGCCACAAAAGATAACGTTTTAATGGTTGAGATGGGGGCAGATCAGGTGCCTGAGGATAAGGTGCTCGAGGCGATTCAACTTGGCTATGATGTTAGTCATGATGCGCACGCCCTAATTGAAGAGTTTGTCGATGAGGTTGTTGCAAAGATCGGCTACAAGTACGTAAACAAGACCGTTGAGGTCACTCCTGAGATGCAAAAGGAGCAGGAGGCGTTAACCGAGGTTAAGAGTTTTGTGATGGAAAATTACCCCGCTGTTTTACTTGATTCAACCTCTGAGGAACGCCACGAGGTTCAGGCGCAGTTCTTAACCGATCTGTTTGCAAAGTTCGAAGGTAGAACGACTAAAAATAAGATGAACGAGGTCTTCGAGAAGGTTGCTAAGCATAAGATGCGCAAAAAGATTATTGAGACCGGCGAGCGCGTTGATGGTCGTAAGGTGACCGAGATTCGCCCGATTAGTTCAGAGGTAGGGCTATTACCTCGTGTGCATGGTTCTGCCGTATTCACACGCGGAAGTACACAGGCCGTTACCGTCACTACACTTGGTCCAACTTCATTGGCACAACTCATTGAAGGTCTGCACGGCGAGGAGACGAAGCGTTACATGCATCATTACAACTTTCCACCTTACTCTACGGGAGAGACGGGTAGAGTTGGTTCGCCAAAACGACGCGAGATCGGTCACGGTGCTTTAGCAGAACGCGCTTTAGAGCCTGTTATACCAGCTGAGTCGGACTTTCCGTATGCGATTCGTGTGGTGAGTGAGGCTATCAGTTCAAACGGCTCGACGTCGATGGCGTCAGTATGTGGTTCAACACTGTCTCTGATGGACGCAGGAGTTCCGATTAAGAAACCGGTATCCGGAATCGCCATGGGGCTTATTAAAGAAGGCGATGACGTCGTTGTGTTGTCCGACATTATGGGTGTCGAAGACTTTTACGGAGACATGGACTTCAAGGTAGCGGGAACTGAGGACGGGATTACAGCATTACAGATGGACGTAAAGATTGCAGGATTGCCGATGCAGGTGTTTGAAACGGCACTCGCACAGGCGAAAGTTGGGCGCATGCATATTCTTGGTAAGATGCTGGAGGCGATTCAGACTCCGCGCGAGAGTTTGAGTCACTTTGCACCAAAGATCGAGACCTTAAAGATCAACCCTAAAAAGATTGGGGAGCTTATTGGTCCTGGCGGAAAGGTGATTCGCGGTCTCCAGGAGTCGACAGGTACTGAAATAAGCGTGGAAGAGGATGGCACGGTATTTATCTCCGGTGTTGATCCTGAGGCGTTGGCTCGTGCCGTTGAGCAGGTCGATATGATAACAAAAGAGGTTGAGATTGGACAGATCTACCACGGACGCGTTACCAGACTCATGGACTTTGGAGCATTCGTACAGGTTCTTCCTGGTCAAGAGGGCTTAGTTCACATCTCAGAGCTCGCTCCCGGATTTGTAAAGAACATTCGCGATGAGGTAAGTGAAGGTGAAGAGATGGATGTAAAGGTGATCGAGATTGATAGTCAGGGACGCATTAACCTAAGCCGCAAGGCCGTTTTAGCCGACGAGGAAAAACAGCGCCAAGGTAAGCAGGACTCTTAAGGTATCATCCTATTTCCGGTACATATTTTACCCGTACAACGCTTCTTGTATGACGTATGCTACCGCGTGAAGTTCGTCGTCACTCAAGCCCTGGAACGACGGGGGAAGTTTAGACATTGCTCCATCATTATTACCTGAGATTATCTTGTTCAAGACATTTAAGAGTGCAACCAACCTTCCGCGAAGAGCCTCATCTTTTGCGATTTCTTTAATCTCGCCTAAGAGTTTTTCCGCGCTACGCTGGGTGAGAATGCCATCTGGTATAGATTCCTTAATCATAAAGCCTGCGATAAAATTGATTTCGTCCGGTGTATCATCAGCTTCAATCTCTCGTGACATATGTTGCTCATTTTCGCTATTAGTGCGCATAGAACCGGATTGTCCTGGATCGGTAACGTAGTTGACGGGGACAGGCTCTGTTGCGTCGACTATTGAGTGTTGGTCCTCGCCAAAAATAGTTGCCAACTCTTCCGCTGATCTTCTTAATGGTCTAAAGGCTGACATGGGTTAATCTATATTATAAGTTATACAAAGAAAAATGGTAAGTTAAATCGTGAAATGATGCGGTGACAACACCGGAGAGCTGGGAGAACCATACTCTCCGGCGTTTTTATTTCAAGCTGCGGTTTGTTTATTCGACCGCGTTCTAACCGGCCTCGCCGGCGTAG
>JAGQKZ010000054.1 GCA_020429745.1 candidate division WWE3 bacterium
CTGCGTCAATAGTTTGTACTATGGGTTGACTTTTTAAAGATTTTACGATATAATATAGACACATTTTAGGTCTTCTTACGGCCTAAAAGCAACTTTTCAATCCAGAGACCACCACCCGGAGGAGGGCCGGCCCAATGTCGAAGAAAGAAAATATCAAGTTCGGAGTTTTTTTCGCCGCGATGATTTTGATCGCGGTGGTCGGGTTCGTTTGGCCTGCCCCGAGGGGGCAGGTGCTCAGCTTCGACGCGGAGCTGGGCACTGGCTTACAGTCTATCGCGCGGCACTCCCGCGTGTCGTCGACCCTCGGGTCGGCGGACTGGGAATTGGTATCGGCGACCGGCGACATTCTTAAATCCGGGGATAACCCGGGAAGGAGAAACATCGCCGGTTTCTGGAAGGCGACCCGCGGCCAGGTCAACTTGACCACGGTCCGGTACACCAACCGGATCTGGGGAGTGTTGGCCCTGGCTTTGGCCGGCCTCACGGCCGGTGCCTGGCGGCTTTGGCCGCTGGGCAAGCCACGCCTTCGCGTGGCGCCTGCCCGCCAACGGCGCCTACGTTGGCGCCGTCACCCGCGAAGCTGAATGAGAGCCCGTCGTAGAACAACTTGTTTCTATGGCGGGCTCTTCGCATTTTCTAGACTACTGAGAGCATAGCTCTCTATAACCCTCACACAAAGACGATATTGAGAGGTTACCTCTCGATTTTTCCTGTGAAGTAAAATGTTGTAGAATACATGCAACTGTGAGTACGCATTCCCAGTTGATCAAACATGTATTTAACCGAGGTGTCCGTAAAACGGATATATTTCTCGACGACAATGACCGCAAGAGGTTTGTTAATTTGATGCGTTGGTATCTAAAGATCGACTATCCATATAGTAGCTATATAACAAGGATTAAACAGGCTAAAACACAAGGAGTAGAACCCAAAGACGTATATGACTCAATCCTAAACCAAAATGCATTGGTGATGCCGCCAGTAAAAATCTTGGCCTGGGTACTGATGTGCAATCACTTTCACCTTTTGCTTTGTGAAAATACCGATCTCGGTATTGCACGATACATCCACCGTATTTCATCAGCATATGCTGCATACTTTAACCGCAGACACAACTATTCGGGTAGACTCTTCGAAAGTAGTTATAAATCTATCGTTGTCGAAGACGAGAACCAGCTTCTGTACGTTATCCGTTATATTCACAAAAACCCTGTTGAAGTTGGATTACTCGACGCGAACAGTATGGATCATTACTCGTGGTCATCATGGTTAAAATACTCGTACAAGATCAACGATGGGGTTACCGACTCAGAACTCACAGAAAAGCTCCTTGGCGACCTTAGGATAGTGACCAATTCGACTAGCAAAAACGACAATGACGAATCACCCGACAATGAATTTCTCTTACTAGAATAAGCCTATCGAGAGCCTACCTCTCAATCACCCAATCTCTTTCACCTTCAACTGCAGATTGTTTCCCCCGCGGTAGTCGTCTTTGTCGATGATGTAGACTATTTCAACCTCCTCATCCAACTCATCAAGCTTCTCTCCTAAGTTAAACCCAATTCCGCGCAGATTATTCTCGAACGTTAATGAGAGATGATCCCCCGTCTTACCGACAACGCGTTTCTCTACAACTCGTAACCCTTTTGCATAAAAGGTCGGTCGTGGATTACCAACACCAAACGGTTCTAATTTTGCTAAAACCTGATACAGATCCCAATTAACATATTGCGGGCTCAGCTCAAGATCGGCATCAACTGCCGCCTCGGCCTCAAACGCTGGCAACTGTGACAGCTTTATTTCGGACAATGCCGCCTTTAACCTATCCACGTTCTCAGTAGACAGACTAAACCCTGCCGCTGCTGCATGCCCTCCTACATTTTCAAACAACTCCTCCTGCGTTCGTAATAACTCAACGACGTTTATCCCCTCAATTGACCTGGCGCTGCCTTTTGCTCCCTCGTCAGAGATCGTAATCGCCATTGATGGTGCCTTAAACCTCTCCGTTAACTTTCCGGCTATGAGCCCAATAATGCCTTCGTGCCACTCGCTGCTTGCCACAACAATCGGGCTATCGTGATCCCAGTTATCCTCCACCAACTGCACCGCCTGATCAACCGCCTGCTTCGTCATCGCCTGTCGTTCATAGTTAAGACTATTGAGTTTCTGTGCCAGGTGTTTTGCTTGTGCGATATTTTTAACAACCAGTAGTCGCAAAGCGTCGAGCGCATGTTCCAATCTCCCCGTCGCGTTAATACGTGGACCGATCACGAAACCGACTTCATAAACACCGATCTCCTTGCCACGGATACCCGCCAGGTCATAAAGCGCCTGCAATCCCAAACGATGCGTATGCGTTAGTTGTTTAAGCCCCTCGATAACCAAACTACGATTAAAATCGGTTAACTGCTGAATATCAGCCAAAGTCGCCATACCGGCAAGATCGACTCCTTTTCGCACGTTGCCATCAACGAGCGAGCGCGACAAAACCCACGCCACGCCACCGCCGCATAATTTATATGAGTGCAAGATAGCGGCGGCATCGGGTAGATCCTCATCTTTTTCCGGACGCGTATGGTGATCGGTGACGATAACGGTAAAACCCATATCCTTTGCGTACTCAATCGACTTCTTGCCGGTAATGCCGCAGTCGACGGTAATTAAAAGACCAGGCTTTAATCCCTTCTCTGTTAGTTGCTGGAGGATATCGTTTATCGACTCCTCACTAACACCGTAACCGTGATCGACGCGATGAGGAATAAACGGTATAACGTTTTTGTATCCAAGCTCGTAGTAGATCGTCTCCCAAAGAATCGCTGTGGCACTGACTCCATCGACGTCATAATCACCATGAATGACAACTGACCCTTGGTCAGTTGTCAGGAGTTGATTATTAATCAACTCCACTGCCCTTACCATCTCATCACCAAAAAGCGCTTGGGCTTTTTTTAAAAAGTCCTCATCAACGGCAGGTGGGTTAAGGAAACCGTCGACATCAGGGATCTCGCGGTTTATTAACAGAGCCTCAACTATCGCAACGTTACGATCTGCAGGAGACAAGTCGCTTAAATTTTCAATCGTGGATTTTGGTGAAACATTCATGAGTGACTAGTTAGAAGGTTAAAAGTTGCAAAGTTTGAAAGTGTTAGATTCAACTTTCTGACCTTGAAACCTTCTAACCTTTCAACAATCCCTTCTTCTTCCCCATTTTCTCCTTTAAGAAGACGACCAATGGAGCTGCGATAAAAGGCGAAGAGTAAACACCGGTTAAGGTCCCGACGATTAGGGCTGCCACGAACCAACGAATATTCTCGCCGCCCAAAAGCATCAAGGCCGTTAGCACAAGCACGATCGTTAGCGAGGTGCTCAGCGAACGTACGATCGTTGAGTTTATTCCCAAGTTAACTACGTGAGGGAAGTCGCTCTTCGGATTACGCCGGAGCGTCTCTCGCACACGATCGTAAAGGACTATCGTGTCGTGTACCGAAAACGCGATCGAGGTGAGCGCCGCTGTGACAAACATGACGTCGATTTCCACATCCCACAACTTACCAAAGATCGCAAAGGTAGCAAGAATAACTAATATATCGTGAATCATCGCGACAACAGCCGCCACTCCATATATGCGTTCCTCAAAACGCCACGCGATATAGATTAATAAAAGAACCGAGGCGACAAAGATCGCAACCGCAGTCTTACGCAACAACTCCTGCCCCAATGTTGGCCCGATAGTCTCAAACGACTGCTCAGTGAAGTCGGGATACTCTTCGCTTAACTTGCTTTTTACGTCGGTCCACTGCTCTTGTGTGATAGCCTTCGTCTTGACCTGAAAATCGTTCTCACCGCTTTTTACAACAGAATGAACCTCGATGCCCTTATCCAAAAAGACCGAACGCAAGAAATCTTCACAGTTATCCTGAGCGCACGTTTCACTTTGCACGTCGACGATCGATCCTCCCGTAAAGTCGATGCCGGCGTTTAGTCCTAATACAGCGATAGTCGCGATACACAACGCGACGGTGATACTACCGATCATTAAAAACAGGTTTTTGCGTTTTATAATGTCAAACATTCTCTCCTCCATCACCATGGTGCGACATAACCCTTCCGACGATCCTCGCAAGCAAACCATCACCGCGCGGATAGAACTGGTAGATGAGCACCCTCGTCACAACAACACCCGTAAATAAGCTTACCAGAACTCCGATTCCAAGCGTTAAGGCAAAGCCACGCACTGTTCCACTAGTCACTAAAAAGCTCCAGTTCATCGGATTAAACAACACAAACACCGTAATCAAGGTCGCCGTGTTGGCGTCACGTATACTATCCCATGCGCGCGTAAAGCCGACCTTAATCGCCGCATCTATATCTTTGCCGCTTCGTAGCTCTTCGCGTATGCGCTCAAAGATAAGGATGTTAGCGTCCACCGCCATGCCGATCGAGAGAATGAATCCAGCGATTCCTGAAAGGGTCAAGGTAACCGGGATGTACTTGTAGATAGCCATCGTAACCGCTCCGTAGATGCCAAGACCGACGATCGAAAAGATCCCAAAGACCCGGTAGTTAATGAGCATAAACACAGCAACCAACAAAAGCCCGACGAGACCCGCGAATATACTCTTATTAATCGTCTCCTGTCCCAGCGTTGGCCCGATATTCTTTTGCTGAACGACGGTAACGGGCACGGGAAGTGCACCGGCGTTAAGCTGCACCGCAAGGTTGTTCGCTTCATCGGTAGTAAACTGACCGGAGATCGTTGCCTGTCCGCCTGAGATTGCCTGTTGCACAGTGGGAGCCGTTAGGATGTCCTCATCCAAAAAGATCGCCAGACGCTTGCCAACGTTGCGACTCGTGATGTCCTCGAAAAGTTGCGCCCCCTCACTATCAAAGGTTATCTGTACCAGCGGAAGTCCGTTACTTTGATCAAAGACGACCTGCGCCCGCTGCAGATACTTTCCGGTTAACTCTGTTTTTGTCCACCCGTCGTTAATGTCAACCGGAGCAGGTGTAACCTCAGCTCCATCTTCCGGTGTCGGCGTCGGCGTCACTTCTGTCTCTTCGCGGAAGTCCAGTTGCGCCGTTTGACCAAGAATATTCAAAACCTCCTGAGTGTCGGTGACTCCTGGCAGCTCGACGATGATGCGATAGCTATCACCGTTTACACTTGTGTAGATGTTCGGCTCGACGACTCCCAAATAGTTCACACGTCGCTCCACAACCTGCTTGGCCGAACCGATTGCATCAGAATAAAGGTCAGGCGAGATGTCGGAAAGATCCGCCTCTAATACAGCCTGGATACCACCCTGAAGGTCAAGACCTGGTAAAAACCTTAAGTCACGCTGAAACTTGATGCCCAAAAGGTTCATATCGATATCGTAGTCACCGATCGTGGTATCGATCTTGATCGGCCACGGACCAATCTGTTTATCAAACTTAATATCGATACGCGGCAACGCTATCAATATACTCGTAATCGTGACGAAAAACGTTACAAAAAGCCAAAAGTTTTGTCTCTTCATGCTTTAATATAGACTCGGTCCATCT
>JAGQKZ010000055.1 GCA_020429745.1 candidate division WWE3 bacterium
ATGCAAAATTACCCGCATGGTAATTCCCCAACATGCGCCCCGCCTGCCTTGCCTGCGCAAGCATGGCGGGCAGGCACACCCCGAGAAATATGTAGTAACATATTTCGAGCAAATTGTTAACGTTGCGGGCGGGCCCGAGAACATCAACTTTCTGCGCAGTCTCTATACCCTACCAACGTCTACAATCAAAACTTATCACCTGAATTATACGACAAAGACCTTAGAAACCTACGGCTTAAATATCGCCTGTACTTCGTTCCACCTTGCAGGATCTTTTTGCGCTTGGAGAAGAAACAATGCTGTATCACGATTACGGAAATTAGGCTTGGAAACAAGATCCATAAAATCGTCAAATGTCACCCTCAAGAATTCTATTCGTTCGCCAGGATCCAAGCTTTGTTTAGCAACTAACTTAAGTCCCTTGGCAAGGAAGACATAGCAAACCCAATCAACCTTTTCTATGGGATTTTGTGCATCGAGAAGCTCGAATGTGGATGCCTCAAATCCAGACTCTTCCAACAACTCTCTCTTCGCAGTTTCTAGCGGCGATTCACCTTCGATCATTCTACCTCCGAAGAAGCCAATGAAAGGGTCAAGCCCAGGTTGTTGTTGTTTCGACAAGATTAACTTACCGTCCTCTGTTATAGGCAAAACGTCGACTGTATCGACGTGACGCCTCGCAACCTCGTGGATCTCCTTTCTCCCATCGTAACCTTCCACCTCCCACTGGTAGATATCAAATATTATTCCTGAGAAAACTTTCTTTGCGTCATTCGGAATTTGTTTTTTTGGCTTGGGTCTCTCTACTTCCATCATCTAGATTATAAACGATCGTGCTAGAATAAATAATGCTCGCAACGGATGAGCTCATGCAAAAGCTCCCCCAAACCCCTCTTGTCCAGAAAGCCCTACATACAGCCGTTGTTTACCACAACAAGACGCGTCGCCGTATATCTGACGAACTTTATCTAAATCACCCACTCCGCGTTGCTGCAATATGCCAGAATGCGGGAGGAAGCGAATCACTTGTCGCCGAAGCCTTACTACATGACGTTTTAGAAGATGGAATGAACGCGAATACGCAAGAAAAGATGACGTACGAAAAATTACTTGCTGATTTTGGGGAGACGATCGCCAGTGTCGTGCTTAGTCTTTCGGACGATACGGCAATCGACGATCGAGTAAAACGTAAGCAGATGTCGATACTCCGCTTAAAACGTGCCGGCAAAGATGCGCTTACGATTAAGTGTGCCGACATGATCGACAATACAAACGATCTCGTAGCAGCGATTAACGAGGGGCATGCGGTTAATTGGAGTGTTTTTCACCACACACCTCAAGAAAAGCTCGATCGGTGGTACGAGAACTATCAGATAATAAAGGCGGGCTGCCCGGATTGTCCGTTGTTGAATAAATTGAAGGAAAACCTTGAGGTGATTAGGAAGAGTCTGGTTTAAAAATAAACGTTGTCCAAAAATGACAACGCCCCGGACAAAGTCCGAGGCGTTTTTGACTGTGCGAACCTCCCTAGGGGATTAGCGTCGCTTACCTTCAGCCCTGTCAAACTCGTTCCAGTCTGCGATCGCCTGTTGGCGACGCTCGAAAACCCATCTTCCGATTGCTGCAATCAGGTTTGAAAGTTTGTCCAGAAAATCCATCGGTTGCCTCCTAGCAACATTTTTCGTTGGGCGAGGATGCCCGTTCGTGGTTATTACCCTCGTTTGACACAAGGGTTTTCGAAATGGTTTGTCCGGACGAGATTGTAACACAAATGACTTATTTGTGGCTGGTGATAGGATATTGGTGATTAGGAATAAGTTGAACGTAAATAGGAACCTGAAACCTACCTCTTGCTAAACTGCGGTGCTTTGCGAGCGCGCTTTAATCCATACTTCTTGCGCTCTTTCATGCGGGGATCACGTGTTAATAGACCGGCGTCTTTAAGAAGCGGACGAAGATTGTCCTCCATCTCAACGAGTGCTTTAGCAATACCTAGACGGGTTGCCTCAAGCTGACCTTTCTTACCGCCACCTGCTAGCTTGACGGAAACAGAGAAGCTTTTCGGGTCACGACCAGTCACCTTAAAAGGCCTTAAGATCTCATCGCGATCTAGCGCGAGTGGGAAGACCTCTTCAAACTTCTTATCGTCATCAAAAACAAACTCGCCTTTGCCTTTCTGAAGGCGAATTCGAGCTACCGAAGTCTTTCTTCGACCCGAGATCCAAATAACATCAGTGTTTTTAGCTTTTTTCTTTGTCTCTTCTACCATGGTTAAACCTCCAAAACCTCCGGTTGCTGTGCTTCGTGAGGATGATCGCCACCCACATAAATGTGCATCTTCTTGATCATCTCCTTTGCCAGGCGATTCCTTGGGAGCATGCCACGCACAGCCATCTCGATTAACCTAGCTGCATCCTTCTTACGAACATCAGCCACACGCTCACTCTTAATTCCACCCGGATAACCTGTGTGACGATAATACTTCTTGTCGGTCTCTTTATTGCCGGTTAAAGCCACGCGCTGCGCATTGATAACTATTACGTGATCGCCCATATCCCACTGAGGCGAGTAATAGGTGTGATTCTTCCCTTCTAGAACAGGAGCAATCTTGCTGGCAACACGCCCCAGAACCTTGTCCTTTGCATCGACGATGTACCACTTGCGCGTGATATCCTTTGGTTTAATACTAGTCGTTAACATTTATTTTGACCTCCCTTTTTTAGCTTTTGGTTTATCAGCCTTCGTCTCCTCCGACTCAACAAGCATGATCATCGCCTCTTCAACACCATCACCTTGGCGATTACCGAGCTTTACAATACGTGTGTAACCACCATTGCGAGCAACAAACTTAGGAGCGACATCGGCAAACAACTTCTCAACGACCGCTTTGTCATAGAACACCTTATTCACCAGATTACGCGCATGGTCACTGCCACTGCGGGCTTTGGTGATTAGTGGTTCCACGAACGGTCTTAGAGCTTTTGCTTTAGGAAGTGTGGTACGGATCTTTCCATAACGAATAAGATCCTGTGAAAGGTTTCTTAAGAGAGCCTCACGATGGGCTTTGTCGCGTCCAAGTTTTGTAATCTTTCTTCTTTTTTGCATCCGAGTTTATTATTTCGTGCGCCTTTCATGCAGTCCTGCTTTTTCGAGCTGATTGTAATCGCTTTCATATTTATAGACCGGCTATGAAATTATCTTGCTAGAATAACCTTTATTCGACTGCGTCTTCAACCTTTTTCAGAAGCATCTTGACCGTCTTGGGGCCAATATTCTTAACGCCGTTCAAACCTTCTTCGCCAACCTCCATGATATCTCCTGCGGTCTCGTACCCACTCTTCTTCAGCGTGTTTAATACGCGTGTTGGCAATCCCAACTCTTCCAGGTAAACCTTCTTCTCCGGACGTACCGACTTCTCGTCTTCGTCGTCCCCTGTTGTAGTTTGGAACACCTCGGTATCGCCGGCAAGCAGGTTAAGGTGTTTTGCAAGAATTGCACTTGCTCTCTGGATGGCGTCTTTTGGCGAGACTGAACCATCGGTCGTAATGTCCATAACCAAACGATCGAGGTCGGTTACACGTCCAACGCGGGTAGTCTCCACTGTGTAGGAAACTAGGCGAATCGGAGAGTAGTTTGCATCGACGAGAATCGTGCCGACCGGCTTTTTCTCCGTCTCATCTGGAAGCTCGTAGCCACGACCGTACTCAACGGTAAGCTCGAGCTTTAGTTTGCTCTTCTTCTCGGATAGGGTTGCAATATGAAGATCTTTGTTCACGACCTCAAGACCGGTCGGGCACTTAAGATCGCCTGCCTTTACCTCACCTTCACCGCTAGCATCAAGCGTAACAATCGTCGTCTTAATACTACTCATATGGAACTGAACCTGTTTCAGGTTTTGCACAAGCTGCACCGCATCTTCCATAACTCCCGGAAGCGATGAGAACTCGTGTTGCACGCCGTCGATCTTCACACGCACAATTGCGGCGCCAGAAAGATGACCAAGCATCACACGACGAAGCGCATTACCGAGCGTATGACCGAAACCTCGCTCCAATGGTTCGATAGAGATGATTTGATGATTATCCCCCAACTCCTCTACTATGTTGTATTTAATTTCGTAATCCATCGTCAATCAATAACTTTTTTCAAAATTTATTTTTTAAGTTTTTCCAAAACTCAAAAACCTTCGAACAACCGACTCCGTGGAGTTTCGAAGAAACTCCTGAGATTTTGGCGCGAAGCCAAATTCTTCACTTCGAATAATACTCGATAATGAGTTGAAGATCAATATCCGTACGGATATCGTCTTCTACCGGTAGTGATTTTACCATACCTACCGGACCCTTCTTTTTTAACCAACTTGGTAAGATCAATTCCTCACCCTCTTCCATCGTCTTCTTAACGACTGGAATCTCGAGCGACTTAGTCTTTAGCGTGACTACGTCATCGACTGAAACATTATACGACGGAATATCAACCTTTTTATCATTTACTATAACATGGCCATGATTTACAAGCTGGCGGGCCGCCTGACGCGTCGGGGCAAAGCCTAATCGGTAAACCACGTTATCTAAACGACGTTCCAAAATCTGCATCAATACAAAGCCGGTGTTGGAAGGGTCTTTGCGCGCATCATTGAAGTAACGGCGGAACTGCCGCTCTAAAACACCGTAGATAAACTTCAACTTCTGCTTCTCTTCCAGACGAATGCCATAAACCGACTTACGGCTGCGTCGCATCGGCTTGCGTGAATCAACCGGCGACTCCGGTAAAAGCTTAAACCTTTTTTCGTATTTTTTTGTTGCTCCTTTATATCTCGCCATCTTTAAAATAATTCTTAATATATCGATTAGTTGTATTATTTTTTTTTCGAGTTTACTTCACAAACTCGTTCTCTCACTGGCCCCTTATACCCTTCTGCGCTTGGGCGGACGACAACCATTGTGTGGCATCGGACTAATATCAGATATGGATACCACCTCAAGACCGGCCGCCTTTAATGCGCGAATCGCAGCGTCACGGCCCATGCCGATACCTTTAATAAACACATCAACCCGTTGCATACCACGTTCCTTAATTGAATCGGCGACCAGTTGTACACCCGTAGTCGCGGCGAAAGGAGTCGACTTGCGCGAACCTTTAAAACCCGCCGAGCCTGCACTTCCCCAATTTACGACTTGACCATCGTTTGTCGTCACCGTAACGATGGTGTTGTTAAAGGTCGCCGTTACATAAACGCGACCATCCTCTGGTAGCTTTGTTGCTTTTTTCTTTTTTGACGTTGTTGTTCTTGCCATATTTTCTTTCCTATCGGGTCGGGTTTGCCATCAAGCAAACGGAGTAAGACTTACGTCTTACTCACCGCTTTGCGCACGCTGATTCCTGCAACCGCTTTACGTGGCCCTTTGCGTGTTCTAGCATTATACCTCGTACGTTGACCACGTACAGGAAGTTTACGCGCATGACGCAAACCGCGATAGTTTTTAGTGTC
>JAGQKZ010000056.1 GCA_020429745.1 candidate division WWE3 bacterium
TTATTTACCCATTAATTTTAGGACTAGTCGCGTGGGGGCTCGAACACGAAGAGATAAAACGATAAGTTACATTCAAGTTGTAAAATTAACCTATGAATATCGCCATTGACGCTCGCTTTTATGGTCTTGAGCATGCGGGGCTCGGTCGTTATACGTTAAACCTCATCAACGAGCTTGCCAAGATCGATCAAGATAACACCTACACGCTATTTGTTTGGGATAAGTACAAAGACCTTGATCTGCCAGATAACTTTAAGACCATCATCGTTAACGCGAATCATCACAGCCTCAGCGAGCAGGTCTTATTGGCAAAAGCAATAGGGATTAACAGGTTCGATCTCGTCCACTTCCCGCACTTTATCGTCCCAGTGCTAAATTTAACTACGCCTTTTATCGTGACGATTCACGACCTGATAAAACATAAGTTTCAAGGGATTGATACGACCACTCTGCCTCAGTACCAGTATCAGATTAAGAATATGCTGTATCGTTTCGACATCTGGTGGGCTGCTAAACGTAGCCGATCCATAATCACTCCGACTAGCTTTGTAAAAGATGACGTTGTCCAATACTATAATCTACCCGCCGAAAAGGTTCATGTTATAGGCGAAGGGGTCGACGATAATCTGCTAAATGTTGACGAGTCACAACAAATCTTAGACCTTAAAAAACCATACTTTATGTATGTTGGGAAGTCGTACGCACACAAAAACGTCGTTGCGCTAATCAACGCGTTAGAGTCTTTGCCCGATGATTACAGCTTGTATCTTGTGGGTGAGAAGCAGATCTTCTGGGATCGGATCGTTGAAAAGGTGCAGAACAAAGACCTATTAAACAGGGTCCATCATCTTGGATTCTTAACCGACGAGGGGTTGGCATCGGTATACAAGAACGCTGCCGCCTTTGCGAGCGCTTCTTACGAAGAGGGTTTCGGTCTGCCTCCGCTTGAGGCGATGTCGTTATCTTGTCCCGTGGTTCTGTCAGATATTCCTGTACACAAGGAGGTCTGTCAGGATGCAGCACTATATTTTGATGCAGACGATAGTGAGCGTTTGGCAAAACTGCTACTTTCGCTTGGAGACAAAGATGAGGACTATACCCGACGGATTAATGCAGGATTAGAACGTGTGAAAGTGTACTCTTGGAGTAAGATGGCCTCTGATGTGCTAAAGCTTTACCAAAATTACCGATAATGAGAGTTTGTATCGACGCACGATTTTACGGATTACAACATGCTGGCCTTGGCAGATACACGCTAAATCTAATTCGTGAGTTATCCGAGGTCGATCATGAAAACGATTACGTACTTTTAGTCACGCACGAAACGGCAACACAACTTGATCTGCCTTCGAATTTTGAAAAGTTCGAGGTCGATATTCCGCACTACTCGATTAAAGAACAGGTACTACTTCCTGGAATTATCAAAAATCTTCAGGTTGATTTAGTCCACTTCCCAAACTACAACATTCCGATCCTTAACTTGGGTACACCGTTTGTGGTAACTATCTTTGACCTGATAAAGCACAAGTATCCTCAAGGTTCGGCGAAGTCCGGTTCGAGGCTAAAGTTCATGATTAAAAACATCGCCTATAGAATCGACATGTTCTGGGCGGTGCATAAGAGCAAGGCGATCATTACAGCGGCGCAGGCGGTGAAGAACGACCTTAAAAACTACTACTCGATCAACGAAGAGAAGGTTAAGGTTATACCGCTTAGTATCGATCCAGAGATTTTAAGTCACAACGTGGCTGATGAAACAACGGTGCTTGACAAGTATGCACTGACGAAACCGTACATTCTCTACGTGGGAAACGTCTACGAATACAAAAACGTGCGCCATATTCTTCAGGCGTTGCCAGATATCCCAAAGGAGGTAAGCTTTATCCACATAGGTTCGCGTGATATATTCGCCAATCAGTTCAACGAGTTAATAAAGGAGTATAAAGTAGAGGACAGGGTGAAATCGTTGGGCTACGTTAACGACGCAGAGATGGGGATCGTTTACAAGAACGCTTTGGCTTTTGTCTCGGCCTCCAAAGAGGAGGGTTTTGGAGTACCGCCGCTTGAGGCGATGGCGGTTGGTTGTCCGGTTTTAGTCTCGGACATCCCTGTGCATAGGGAGATATGCGGCGAAGGTGCGATGTATTTCAGGCTCGACGATGCTTCCGATCTGTCCGATAAGGTTACGAGAATGTATAATGACGAAGCACTTCGAAAGGAGATGGCGGAGAAAGGTCAAATGCAGGTAAAAAAATACGACTGGAGATTAATGGCAAACGACACGTTGAGTTTGTATCAAGATGTAATTAACCATGGAAAGTAACCCCCCGATCGTTACTCTGATTAGCAATAAGCTGGGATTTTTATTCGGCTTTTTTGATTTTTACGTGTTACTGGTAGTTTTTGCTTTTGTGATGTTTAATTTCGGTACGACGTTGTCGATTGTTCTTATCTCGTCCGTTGGCGTTGTTTGGCTGTTCGGGATCTTGGCAGGACGATATGAGTTCAGTCGCATGTTTGCGTCGAAGCTCGTCGTTTTCTTGTTGGTTTTAATGTTTGCGATGCCGATAGCGCGGGGGATACTGGCACATGTGGGTTTTGTTGTTAACGATGCAGTCTTTACCTGGTGGCAGGTTGCGCGATATCTGCTTCTTTATCTAGTCGTCGTAAGTAGCTTTAGCTTAAAACGTGTGAATCTTTACGCATGGATCATACTAGGCTTCATGCTGCTGCTTGTGCTGATCGGTGTAAGTGTCGGGAGTGGAACGTCGGAGACCGTTTTGGGGATAACGTTAACACTGTTGTTCTGGGTTTATTACGCGTATAAGCAAGGCTACATTAAGTTTGGAGCGTTGCTTGCCGTCGCAGTATGCATATTTGTGTCTACTCTATACGGCGGTGCAAACTTGCATCCGCTTATCGCCGTATCGTTTGCGGCGATGTTCATCGCGCGTTTTAGTGGTTTTGTCGTTCTCCCGCTGGTGGCGCTTTCGATACACGGGGCCTACCTGTTAAGAGAGATTACGAGACTAAGTCTCAATATTAACGACCTGGTTTCGCAGCTTGTCGAAAATGTGGCCGGGAGTGTTGTCTTCGTAGTCGTTGGTGCAGGTGTTGCAGGAACGCTTGCGAGTTCTTCAACGATCGGTAACGCGTTGATTAACTTTATGGGCGTGCTGGGCGTTGTCGTTTTAACTTTATTGTTGTTGAGGTTTTTATTGCACGCGTACTTACGTTTTCGCGGTATAACGGTTCCTTCGCTCAAGAGCTACTTTCTTACTGTTCTGTCTCTAATCGTGCTGATGATAATGTCGGTTGTCTTTTCCAGCGCAAGCGATGTGGTAGGTTTATTACCGATATTTGTTGTTCTTATTGGTATCGGGATGTGTGCGTATGAAACAAGTAATTCGCAATAAACAACTTCGAGTTTTGCTCGTCTTTGCCGTAAGTGCATTTTTTCTGTGGCTTTCGATGCGCGGTGTTGATTTTGCAAAGGTGTTAGACAACATTAAAGATGTCAATCTCCTGATCTTATTTATTGGTCTTATGATCTGGTTAAGTGGATATATTTTTCGTGCGATTCGTTGGCGGATGATCCTTTCACACATCGCTGATATTCCTGTGATCGAGTCGCTCCGTGTTTTAGTGATAGGCTTTGCGATGAATAATATCCTGCCGCTGCGTGCTGGCGAGATCATTAGGGCGTACGTTCTTCATAAACGCGAACGCAGTATCAGCAAGAGCAGCGGATTTGCAAGCGTTGCAGGGGAGCGCATATTTGATGGGATCGCCGTTGTGTTTTACACAATCGTTGGCGCTATGTCGCTTGATCTCCCAGCCTGGGCGCAAAAGGCAATAAGCATATCCGCCGTCTTGTTTACGATCATGCTGATTGTTACCGTGATCGCGGTGATTAAGACTGAGGTGTTCATGCGTGTTGTTAGACTCTTTACTGGGAAGTTACCTGGAGATTTTGGTACGACCCTTGAGGGTGTTGTTGAAAAGTTGTTGTTGGGACTTCATGCGTTTAAGTCTTTTAAGAAAACGCTCATCGCTTTTGGTCTTAGTTTTTGCGCTTGGTTTGCCGAGGTGTTCTTCTACTACATGAGCGCACGTGCGTTTGGAATCGATATCAGCTTTTTAAACAGTATGTTTTTAATGGGGATCTTAAACCTGGGAATCATGATTCCCGCTGCACCAGGTGGCATTGGGACGTTTGAGTTTATTTCGGTTCAGTCGCTTGGTCTTATTGGAATAGCACCGGCCGTTGCTTTTGGTTATGCGATCGTGAGTCACTTTTTACAGAACGCTTCAGTTATTCTCTTTGGCATAATATTCATGCTCCAGTACGGGTTAAGCGTGAAAGGAGTAACCGATGCCGCAGAGTAGGAAGATAGCAATCGTCCATGATGACTTTATGCAGTGGGGTGGGGCAGAACGATTAGTCGCGTCTCTGGCCGCTGAGTTTCCGGCAGCAACAATATATACATCGATGGCAGATGACGCTGTTTTGGCGAAGGCGGGGATAAGTAGGGATCGATTACGCACGAGCTTCTTAGATCGACTACCATTTAAAAAAAGTCTAAACAAACTCCTATTCCGAATTTACCCGATTGTGTTTGAGAACTTCGTTTTTGACGATTACGAGGTCGTTATCTCGTCTTCAACCAGATTTGCACACGGCGTAATTACTAAACCAACGACGAAGCATATCGCTTATGTCAACTCGCCTTTCCGTGGATTCTGGCAGCCGAAGATGTATTTCGGTGACGGTTTAGGTGGTAAGGTCCAGCGTTTAATACTTAGTCCAATCTTGTCACGCCTGCGACAGTGGGATTATGTCGCCGGACAACGAGCAGATGTTATCTTTGGCAACAGCTCAATCGTGCGTTATCGGTTAAAAAAGTATTACCGACGCGACGATGCTGAGGTGTTTTACCCGTTTGTCGACTTCGAGCGTTTTCAAAAGGTCGAAAAACCGGAACTTAAACTGCCACAAAAGTACTTCATCGTCGTTTCGCGTATCGTTGAGTGGAAGCGAATAGACATCGTAGTTGAGGCGTGTAATAAGGTTGGCGCAGCGTTAGTCGTCGTCGGAAGCGGAAGCTATCTTGGCAAACTAAAAAAAATTGGTGGAGACAACGTAATCTTTCCTGGATTTTTGTCAGATGCCGAGGTTTCGTACTTAATGCGAAACGCACAGGCGTTGATTCATCCGCAGTACGAAGATTTTGGGATGACTATTATAGAAGCCAATTTCTGTGAAACTCCTGTGATAGCGTATAAGGCGGGTGGGGCGTTGGATACCGTTGTTGAAGCTAAAACAGGAGAGTTCTTTAATTATCAAACTGTGGACGATCTCGCTCAACGGCTTGAAAGGTTTGATTCATCAATTTATAAAGGCGAGGACCTAGTCGAAAACGCTAAAAGATTCAGTAAGACT
>JAGQKZ010000057.1 GCA_020429745.1 candidate division WWE3 bacterium
TAAGCGATAAAACCACCGATCGACGTTGCTACTATCAACTCTATGAAGCCTTTTCGTACATACTCAGAGTAGTTAAGCCCGTAAGCCTCTAGGTTAACGCTACCGCCAAATAGATACTTCGCCTGCACAAAAATAAACAAGGCGATTAAAGCACACAGAGCTGCTGCCGGGATGAATATGTCGTTATACGATAAGAACGGTACATCGAACTCCTCATCTTCCTTAGGTGACAGCTTTACGGACAATGCAACCACAAAAAAGCTAGCGATAATAAGTGAGAACACGGTACGCGCAAACGCCTGCTCTTTGATAGTCTGTATGGTTTGTGAAAACACCGGATCTGCAGACGAGAGAATCTGTGCAAAAACAAAAAGTACTACGAAGGTAATAACAACGGTCTTAATAATCCCAACGACGTTTACGCCCTCCCCCTGTTTATTACCTCTGCTGCGAATTAGAGTCGTGATGTTTGAAGATGCGTACATCACGTATTCGCCCGCCCGGCGAAAAAGCCAGAGTCCGTGCCAGTTGGTATTGGGAGTGATCTTTATTAAAAGAAGCAGAATGGCGCTTGCGAATAAAACGACAAAATCGAGAAACTGCAGGGCACCGTTTGCCCTGACGGCGATAAGTAGCGAGGCACATACGCCAATCAGTAGCGTCAACTTAGCTAACAAGATCCTCTTCTCTTTGGAAATAGATAGGTACACGCACAAAACACATACCGCGAAAAAGACCGCGTATCCAATTCCCGTAGTCGCTTCATAAACGAAGACGTTAAACGCCAAAACCGCCAAAACGACTATAATGAGCAGATCCTTTGGCAGATCAAGGTAGGTGAGTGGGTCAACCGCATCGTCGTTGTTGCGACTGCGTCTAATTATCAGATACGCCACGTATAGAGCAAGTATGAGTGGAAGCAGCGCAAAAATTGTTGACATAAATATATATATCGACGACATAGTATCGATTTTAGCAGAAAATTCTCATGTCAATACTGCGAGTGAAACCAACAGGTAACATCTTGCACAACGAATACATAATATTATATACTCGAATTAGGCTATGGCAAACATTATTCTGGATTTTGACAGTACAATCTCTTCAGTTGAGTTGCTACCTGAAATCTTTAAAGTGGCTTTACAAGGCAATAAAAAAGCAGACGAGATCCAAAAGCAGATCGAGCAGATCACTAGCGAAGGCATGAGTGGTGAGATCTCGTTTCCTGAGTCTTTAAAAAAGCGTATAGACCTTCTTCCTTTAACTAAAGACCATATTAAGCTTATGGTTAAGCACATCTCGGTCCATATATCTCCCTCATTCAAAGAGTGCGTGTCACAGCTGGCCGAGCACAATCTCCATATCATCTCTGGGGCTTTTAGTGATGTAATCGTCCCTCTTATGGCAGAGTATGGAGTTTTTCCTTATCAGATTCATGCAAATAAGTTTACGTTTGACGATGAAGACAAGTTCACGGGTGTAGACGTTAACTCGCTCTTGACTCAGGAGAACGGTAAAGTGAAGGTTGTAAAGAGTTTAAATCTAAATGGTAAGACGGTCGTGATAGGCGACGGATTCACCGATTTGCAGATAAAAGAGCGAGGCTTAGCTGAAAAGTTTATCTATTACGCCGAGCATGTTCAGCGTGAGAACGTGATGAGCCGGGCCGACTTTGTTGCTAAAGACTTCCACAACGTACTGCAGATTATGCAACAGCTGGACCTCTAACCTAATCGATCTTAATTCTCAACAAGGTTCCAAGCTTTTACATCCAATTACTTTAGTTTGCTGGTTGTGTGAGGCGTTGCACTCGAACCACCGTTCCATCCGTGAGCATGACCTTTATGCCTCTTGGATGGATCTCCTTGTTTGTCAGGATGCGATCGACCTCACCTTTAGTTAACTCTCCGGTTTTATAACTTCTCTTCTCGACACCCCACACTGTTTGTCCGATTTTTATGTCGCTTCTTCTTGGTACCTCGTCCATTGATTTACCACCTCCTGTATGGATTAACATGTTGCCGCGGCGGGCTTACTGTTGGCTGTGGATTGTCGTGAATCTCTTCAATGATTCGCGCTGATCCTGGCTCAAACTTGCGATTGGGGTCGCGATGTGTCAGATGCATCAGTCCACCGTGTTGATTCCAAACGTATTCGCCGGTGATCTTAATAACATCGCCTTCTTGAAGATGCATCCGTTCTCCGTAGTCGAGGTTATGAACAATCAATACAGTTTGTTCGGACCTCGGGAGCTTAACGATAAAACGTTGATGCGGAATGCCGATGGTGTCATCGGGTAACACCTTAAAAATTGTGCCTATGATACTTATATGAAAGTCGGTGATGTGGTTTTTGTAGGCGTGCTTAACGATGGTGTTGCCGTCGTAAGTAGCGAGTCTTTCAGATGCGATCTTTTGATAGGGCATAGATAAATAGTAAATGAGATTGCAAGAAAGTTGCAAGGAGCAAACGTGGTTGGAAGGTTGTAAGGTTGTAAGGCGAGAAGGGCTTGCCTGCTGTGCAAGTGTGCATCTAGCTTCACGTTGCAGGAGGAAGTGAGAAGTACTAAAATTTGTACATGAAGCACTTACTTAGCGCGAAGTTCGTAAAACAGCTACTTGTTTTTGTTTTTAGCATGATGGAGGGGATGCTTTTACTACGTGTGGTGCTAAAGCTTGTTGCCGCAAATCCTGAATCGTTATTTGTAAACTGGATCTATAACACAACCTATCCTATCGTTTATCCTTTCCTGGGTATGTTCCCGTCTGGAATTCAGGGGCTTTCATACGAGATTGAGTTTTCAACGCTCACAGCGATGGTTATTTACGCGATCGTTGGTTATGCGCTCTTGTATTTTATTGGTCTGCTTGAAAAACCGAAGAAGAAATATTGAGAATAGTTAAAAAGTTGAAAAGTTTGAAGGTTTAAATGTTAAAAAGGCAAGAAACTTCCGTGCCTGTGAATAATCCCATGTCTCAAACTATTGAACCTTATAACACTACAACCTTCAACCTCTAAACACATTCCCTGCAAATCCTGCCTTGCTTCCCAGTTCTTCCTCTATTCTCAGTAGCTGGTTGTATTTGGCGATTCTTTCTGAGCGTGAAAGTGAGCCGGTCTTTATCTGCCCGGTTGCTAAAGCGACTGAAAGGTCAGCGATCGTTGTGTCTTCTGTTTCGCCGGAGCGATGAGAGATAACGGAGTTCCAATCGTTGTCTTTCGCGAGCTTTATCGCATCGAATGTCTCTGTTAAACTTCCGATCTGATTAACCTTAATTAATATGGCGTTTGCAGCCTTGAGATCGATACCTTTCTGCAGGAAGTTAACGTTTGTGACCAACAGGTCGTCACCGACAATCTGAACCTTGTCGCCAGCTTGTTTCGTGAACTCAACCCAACCGTCCCAGTCGTTTTGATCAAGGACGTCTTCTACCGAAACGAACGGATAGTCGTTAATAAGTTCGACCAGCCACTCGATCATGCCATCTGTGTCGAGAACCTTGTCTTCCGTCTTTAGATGGTATCTTGCGTCCTTATAAAACTCTGAAGCCGCAGCATCTATTCCAAACGCCACATCCTTGCCAACCTCGTAGCCGGCCTTTTCGATCGCATGTATAAGTAGATCGAGTGCCTCTTTATTGCCGTTTTTAACTCGTGGTGCAAAACCACCTTCGTCACCGACGGTTGTTTCATAGCCATTTGCCTTTAGGACACCTTTAAGCTGCATAAAAACCTCGGCTCCAATTTGTAGGGCGTGTGCAAAGCTTTCTGCACCGATGGGGAGGATCATAAACTCCTGGATATCGGTGGCAAAATCGGCGTGACGACCACCGTTGATTACGTTCATCATCGGAAGCGGCAGGAGCAGTGGTTTGCTTACATCGGCGATCTCATGCAGATATTGGTATAAAGGAAGGCGGGGAGCATTGGAAGCGGCCTTTGCAACAGCTAATGATACGGCAAGGATGGCATTCGCTCCTAAATTCTCTTTAGTTTCTGTGCCGTCCAGCTTTATCATCATCTCATCGATCTCACGCTGATTAAATACATTTGCACCGAGGATGGCATCTTTTATTTTGGTATTGACGTTATTAACAGCCTTAAGAACGCCTTTACCACCGTAAGCATTTGGGTCGTCGTCACGAAGTTCGAGCGCTTCATGTTCTCCGGTGGAGGCGCCTGAGGGAACAATGGCACGACCACGTACATCGTCCTCAAGAGTCACGTCACATTCGACCGTAGGGTTGCCGCGTGAGTCTAAAACCTGGCGGGCGTGTATATCAATGATCTTCATACGTTTTAATTATAGATGATAATGCAACTGCAAACTAAACCTAAAATACCACCTAGAGTATGATGCAAAGTAGTTGTAGAATAATTACGTCGATGGCAGCTTAACATGCTAGG
This sequence comes from candidate division WWE3 bacterium, assembly GCA_020429745.1. Classification (GTDB taxonomy): domain Bacteria; phylum Patescibacteriota; class 4484-211; order 4484-211; genus JAGQKZ01. The sequence goes on from JAGQKZ010000057.1 coordinate 4,408, forward strand.
CTTCAGGAGGAAGCAAATAATGGGAACAGTAACTGTTCACTATAAAGGGCGCAACCTAGGCTTGTTCTTTAGTACTCAGATGACAGTTTTAGATGTTGTGCCTACTATACTCAAAGGTCTCAGTCCCAATTGGGAAGCCGTGCTATTTCGGCGTGGAACCGATTTGGGTGGGGATCTCAATCAAATCGTGCGAGATGGTGACATTATCCAAGTCACACGCTGAAGAATAGCCCGTCCGTTGAAAAGATACACAACGGACGGGCTAGATAGGTGATTAGAAACAATGACGATTTAATAAGCTTTGTCGTTGAGAATAGAAGCATCTGTGTTCGAATTTTGCATTGGAGGACCATATTTATGACACCATCGGAAACGGATGTATCTGGCTTGAAGATCGGAGATGCTTGTCCACTTTGCGGAGGTCAAGTTGAGCTTGTTCGACATGGGCTCGGGTGGTTTGTGCAGTGCACGCCTCCAAAGTTTCAAACAGCCCACTCAAGACCTGCGCGAGAAGATGAAATTCCTCGCTAAGTTTTGGTACATAAACGTAAGGCTCGTGGTTGATACCGCGGGCCTTCGTCTTCTTGAGGTATAATTACTATCGTGTGGAGTTTGATTAATCAAACTCCGTTAATTAAATTTGTCAAGAATTTAATGACATGGTGAGTGTAGCTCAGCTGGTAGAGCGTCGGCTTGTGGTGCCGGATGTCGCGGGTTCGAGCCCCGTCACTCACCCCATTACTTCGTGTCCGTACGGATTCAAAATCTCTATTTGAAACATTAGTATAATGGCAGCATGTTTAGTAGCGAAGAAGAATTAGTATTTAAGGAATTCAGTACAACATTTCAGGAACGAATTGTGTTGGTTGTTGATATCCAAAAGCTTATCGAAAACCTACTACAAACAAGTAGAGTCGGAGCAAATGACTATGCCAACTATGCAGCTGTAATCCTAGCAGGATCGAGCTTTAAGTCTCTAGTCAGTGCATATGATCGCTT
>JAGQKZ010000058.1 GCA_020429745.1 candidate division WWE3 bacterium
TCATCCAGGATTGCTTGAGCCTCGGTGCTGATTCGGCGGTCTTCGGCCATCTCACCGGTGACAATGACAATGTCTCCTGCACAGAGCTTCAGGATGGTCCCGTCGTTGAGCAGAACTGAATAACCTGCCACATCGACGACAAATGTTGTGCGGGGCTCAGTCCCGGCGGGGTCTCCAGGACCGGGGGGAATAATGACTTCGGCAAATTGGCACAAACCGCAATCGTCGACGGCGGTAATCATATCTACAGGACCATCTGAAGGAACTAGACCGTTATTTGACATGTGCGAGAAACTCCTTCTGTAGAAAAGGGTTTAATGTGACTAGGTAGCCACAATTTACTAGAGGGTATTATACCAGGAACTAGACAGGTTTTGTCCAGTTACTTGCCTATGAGGTCCTTTGTTTTGGTGGCGAGATCGGCAGGCTCTATCTGGAGCTTAATAACGTACTCTTTTGCTCCGAGAGTCAACGCCTGTTGCACGATTGATTCCTGTCCAAGGTTTGAGAGTATAACAACAGGAATGTCTTTTGTTGCGTCGTTTTCCTTTAACTTCTTAAGCACGTCGATACCGTTAATCTTTGGAAGCATAATGTCGAGATAAATGATGTCGGGGTGATTATTGGCCTGTTCAACGCCTTGTTCACCGTCGTAAGCTGCCAGCACGGTGTAACCATCAGCCTCAAGCGTCATCTTGTAGAGGTCGTTTAAATAAATCTCGTCTTCAATCAATAAAACCGTCTTAGCCATTTTGTTTCTTCGGTAATGCAAAGCTAAAGGTTGAACCTTTACCCTCTTTAGATTCTACCCATATTTTCCCATTATGCAAGTCGATGATAGATTTAGATATAAACAGCCCTAGACCGGTCCCCTTTGACCCCTTGTTTAAGTCACTACTGACACGGAAGAACTTTGTAAACAGCTGGTCTAGTGCTTCGTTTGGAATCCCTACACCGGTGTCTGTTACATGCGTCACAACATAATAGTCGTCCTCTTCATAGTGGATGGTGACTGCTCCCTTTGGTAGTGTGTAGTTTATTGCGTTAGCGACGAGATTTGACAACACCTCGCGAATACGCAATGCATCGCCACTAACGTGAGTCAGATCCTTCTCAGGCTCGTCGAGTTGGAGTTCGACATCCTTATCTTGTGCAGGGATAGCGAACTCTTCCACTACGTTTCTCCCGATCTTTAATAGATCAATGGGTGCTGGTGATATCTCAAGCGATTGGCGTTCGATCTTTGATACGTTAAGCAGGTTTTCGATAAGTGCACGCAACTGTGCTGCCGAGGTTGATATGCGGTCGATGAACATCTGGTTGGTCTTTGTAAACTTCGGCCCGGCCTCTTTTTGAAAAACGGACAGGTATCCCAGAATTGATGTTAACGGCGTACGCAGTTCGTGAGCGGCCATTGAAACAAAATCAAGACGCATCTCCTCAAGGCGTTTTATTCGGGTAACGTCGTGGAATGTAATGATATGCGTGGTGCTGCCATCTGAAGTATTGATGACCTTGTTATAGTCGAGGTTGATGTAGGTTGGATTTTGTGAGTCAGCGTTTAGCGCGTATACAACCTCACTGGCGTTTGTGTTCTTTTGATGTACGCTAATAAAACTTGATAGCTTGAGTGGTTTTTTCTGTGGATCAGTGAGTGTAATGTATGCATCGATATTCTTTCCCAGCAGTTTATACTCTGGCGTCTGAAGGATTGCGGCACCGGAGTCGTTAAGTAATGTTACGTTAAAGTTTTCGTCGAGTGCTATCACGCCATCGGATACACCAGTTAAGATAGCCGAAAGCTGATTGCTTTGTGTGACGACCTGCGCCCGTTCTTTCTCTAGATCGGCGAGTGCGTTTTTGAGCTGCTCGTTGGCCATGTTGAGTTCGGTGATCATCTGGTTGGACGAGGAGATCATGTCGTTAATCTCGTCGTCGGTAACAAATGAAAGACGTTCGCTTTTATTGCCGGCGGTTATAGACTTTGTCCAGGCGATGAGCTTCTCCATCGGTAAGGTTATGTTACGAGTAATAATCGGTACAAGCGTGATGATGTAAATGAGACTTAGGAGAATAATCAAAGATACAAGCACAAGATTTTGTACGAATGTGGCGGTGTCGGTAACGGAAAGGTAGGCGACAAAAAAGATGCTGACAGCGGTTTGACCCGTGAGCGCAATAAGGATGATGAGTAGCTGGATCTTGGCATACCATGAGGTGTGCGGTACGTTGAATTTTTGGTACGTAAGTGAAGGATAACGCCGCATAAGTCTCTCAATAAGGTCGGTCGACTGAATGCTCGTCAATGCATAAACCATAAGTGCCTCACAAACAGTGATGATAAATCCCAAGAAGAAGGTTTGAATCAGGGTAAGGTTAATAATCGGTAGCAGCTCGGGAACTAGTCCACTTGCCCAGATAATAGCGCCTAAAACGTAGGCGGTGGGTGTAACGATTGCCGTCACCTTTGCTAAGTGCCTTGGCATGCGAGCCAGAAACTCAATAAGTGTCGTTTGTTCGTCGGTTGAAATACCCTCATTTTTGTTTAGTATTCTTAGAATTGGTAAGACCTTATCGAGGGAAAACCTTGGGATGAAGAGAAAGATGGGAATGTATACAAAAATGTAGAGCGCGAGATAGATCGCCATCACTTGTATCATGCCTTTTAGGCTTATCCCCCATGAATAAACAAACAAAAGACCCATCCAGATTCCATAGAGCATGTGCGTTAGTGCCTGAGCCTTCCAGTGGATCTTACTTACGTCTAAAACGGTAAGAAAAGGTTTCGGTGCTTGATCAGGATGTTGATCCGCTGGTCGGTCCGTCGCAGGCTTCGATTCCTGTGGCGCCTCTTCGTGCTTTTTCCCCGCCAGTCTATGGTGGTTGATCTGTTGTTGATTTGCTTGGGCAGCGTCAGTCACGTTAATACCATTCTATACAAAAGTGTGTTTAAGTAAAAGGGATTCTTAAAGGCTTCGTATTTTGAGTGCTATACTCGAAAGTATGGAAGAGGTAAGCTCAATCGCCTATGGTGTACACCAAATCCTTCGCCAGGGTCACTACGACGGTATCCGCAGTTTTGATGGGTTTGATTACGTTTCCTCAGTAATAAAGAGCGATCCGTTTCATAACTACTTTTTCGTCACTTCCAACAGTCCTCAGGGTCTCGACGAAGACGCGATGATTAAGATTTTGCGAAACCTGCGCAAAGATAACCTTGATGCCTTTTTGTACTTAAAAGCCGATCATGTTGAATCATTCACTGACTTTATTTGTTCTCATAAACTAGTTGAACGTGGTGTCGATTCCTACATGGTAAAGAACTTAACGTCAACGAAAGAAGTGGCTTTGCCGAACGGTTTCGTTTTAACAACGGATTATGACTTCGATCAGATGGCGAACATGCTTGTTGAATGTTTTGATGGCTGGCAGGACGAAAAAGAGTATGCAGCGGTCTATGAAAAATTGCGTCATCAGAACGTCGACGGATTTGTCTTCGAAACCTACGCAATTACGTTTGACGGAAAGGTTGTGGCATCTGGCGCTGTTGCTTTGGGGCGCAAACAGAACCTTGCCTATTATCACAATACTGGCGTTGATGCCCGCTATCGACGCAAAGGTCTTTACACTGCTCTGATTAGTGCACGCGATAATTTCGCGTTACAAAACGGTGTTAATAAGGTTGTCGCGATCACCGAACCCAACGGTGATGCATTTAAGGCGATGGGAAAAGAAGGGTTTAAAGAAGAAGATCGATTTATTCTCTACGCATTCCCCTAAGTCTACTTGGCTAGGGCGATGAGTATTGTTCCGATCGTCATTAATATTGCTCCAAACCCAACCTGCAATGATAACTTTTCTTTCAAAAATAGCACCGCAAAGATAATCGTTAGGACTAAGCTCAACTTATCAATCGGCACAACCTTCGACGCTTCGCCGATCTGTAGCGCGCGAAAGTAAAAAAGCCACGAGAGCCCTGTCGCAATTCCTGAGAGTACCAAGAATATCAGTGCCGTTCGATTAATACTCCCCAACTCTTTTTGCGTGCCGGTAAAGAAGACGATCCCCCAGGCAAATATAAGAATAACAACGGTGCGAATTGCGGTAGCAAGATTGCTGTTTACATCTTTAACGCCAATCTTCGCTAGAATCGCGGTGAGTGCTGCAAAAACGGCGGATAGACTAGCGGCGACGATCCAGTTCATATGTAGTTTAGTATATCAATTTACGTGGACGTTAGACGCGTCTTTCTTCGCGCAAAAACGGTCACGGCAAAAGCTACTGCGAATATTATCGCTCCGACCATGCAAGGAGTGAAGAACGGACTTTCAGTCGGAACGCCAGAGCAACCGGTGTTGTTGTTTAACACGTAGAACTTGTAGAATCCGTATGCCGTATTCCCCCATGCAAAGATCGTTCCCGCAAGTCCAAGTAACATAAGATAGAGTTGGTGCTTGGTGCGAAATGCTTCGCCGCCTCTTAAGATAAAAAGTGACCAGACAAAACCGAACAAAAACGCGAACGCACCATAGAAACAAGGTGTTAAAAGCGGATTAGGGACAACGCAGCCGGTGAACTTGAAAAACGTTCCTTCGAAACCGTAGAAACGTGAAAAGTCCGCAAAGACGGTGTAGTAAGCAAAAATAGTACCGGATCCAAAGATAAAAGATTGCAGCTGCAACAATCTCTTCATGAATCGATCATATTTCAGGTATTAGTTTTTGTAAAGGTTAAAAGGCGCATGCGTTTAGCGACGTGTGTACTTGCCATCCCATGATAATTGTTGATAAAATAATTATCATGGGTAGGAAGAACGGTTTTGCAATAGTTGAGATGGTTGTAGTTGTACTCGTACTTGGAGTCATTGGATTCATCGCCTACACACAGATAGTCGGTTTCCCTTCTTTTAAATCTACGGACGACGCCACGCCAACGCTAACTCCCACAGTGGAAGTTTCACCAACCGTTGCCGTCTCTCCAACAGTAGCTTCCACAACTGCGCCCACGCCTACTGTTGAGCCAACTGTTACGGCTACGCCATCTTCTTTAAACCAAGTCTTTGAGAGTGATCGATTCTCTTACAGTGTCGGATATGACGACAGCAAGGTTCAACGAAAAGATCGTGTAGGTACTGAACCGGCTTTTTATGATGGTGGTTTCCAGGCAAAATCCGACGATTCTGGAGTTAATGCCTTGTGGTTTTTGGATGTCAGCGTGTATGAGGGTGTGGGTGATGTCGATCTACAAAATTGGATCCTAACCAGCGGCTATTACGATTGGCAGAGTCAATCGCCACCCTCCAGTTTCACCGATACCTCTCTTGGTGGAGAGTCGGCATTGTTGTTTGAGAGATTAGGCGTCGGTGGTACTCAAAACGTT
>JAGQKZ010000005.1:0-17444 GCA_020429745.1 candidate division WWE3 bacterium
CGAGTGGGTTAGCACCCGCGCTAAAGATTAAAGGTCGAAGTTAAGCCCCCATCCGTCAAAGATAGTTACCCAGATTTCGGCCTTTAGGCCGACTGGGAATCTTGATGCAATCCGATCGACTAGATCCTGAACGCGAGGGCGTTTGTCCTCGTCGCTTGTAAAGATCAGGACCAATACTTCGGGATGCGAGTTTAGTTCTCTCGCGATTGGGTCGGCAACAACGACTCGACATTCTTCGATCACGGTTATGATGTCTGCGGGCGGTGCGTCCCAGCAGATTGTTACAGCTTCGCGAACGACTTGTTGTATCTCGTGGGCGAGAATTCTGGTGATAGTCTCGGCTTCCTTCGTAAGGGGGACAATCCGTGTAAAAGCCATTGCGTCATCTCCTTGAGTGGGTTTTTAGGTGCTTAATTAAACCAGGCGTTTAACAATTGCAATTATAGACGCTATCGGTTAGTATATAAATGTGATGTCCGAAAAAGCAGACAACAATCTTGAGGTGCTTGGTCGCTTAGGAGTCAACGGCGATTCCGCTAGTATATATCTATACTTAGCTAAAAACGGTGAAGCTTCTGCTCTCGGTATTAGCAAGGCGGTAGATATGGCAAGGACAAAGGTGTACCGAGAATTGGACAAACTGATTGAAGCTGGTTTAGTCGAGCAGGTGATGGGCACCCGTGGTTTTTCGTTTAGGGTTACCGGGAGTGAATACTTAAATGCGTTGCTAGCTAAAAAGAAGTCAGAGATTACACGTCTGGAAGAAGAGCTGCCAAGTCTGCAGAAGATGATCTCCTTGAATAGCAACACGACGGATAAACAACGCGTTACATATTTCAAAGGGACAGAAGGTTTTAAGCAGGTGACTTGGAACTCTCTGCGTGCTGAGCGAAACCTGTATATCTTTGAAATGGCTTCCGATATGTCGGCGTACGTTGACCAGAGCTTTTCGGAAGAGGTTCGTTCCGAATTTGTAAAAAGACGCATTCATGTTTCACAGATCACCAATTTGAAAAGTATCCCCGAGTACACGGACGTGACGGAGTTAGTTACCAAGTATTGGGATGTTCGATATGTTGATCCTAAGGTCTTGAAGTTGACCTACGAGGTGTTGATCTACAACGATATCGTAGCGATGTATAACATGCGCGGCAACAACATCTTTTGTGTAGAGATCCATGACGAAAATCTGGCGACGATGCAGAAACAATTGTTTAACTACGTTTGGGAGTCGTCCAAGAAGATGCAAATGGTTGGCGAGCATGGTGAGGCAAAAGTTGTCGATTCTACGTCAAAAGTGTGATGCTATACTAATTCCATGTCCTATAAAAACGGGCACTGGACGGTTACGAGTTCGACCACAATTCTCGACAAACCCTGGCTTAAGGTTTATGAAGATGAAGTTGTTGATGCGAGTGGGGCGGATACGGAGTTTTATTATGTTGAACTAACTGACGGTGCAAGTGTCGTCGTTTTAGATAAGGATTTAAATGTTTGCCTCATCGAGACAACACGTTACGCGCTTCAGTCAAAGAGTATTGAGGTAGTTAGTGGTGCCAGGGAGGAGGGTGAGACTCCTCAACAAAACGCTGAACGTGAGGTTGCTGAGGAGCTCGGGATGGAGAGTTGCGAGTGGATTGAACTAGGTATCCTCCATCGTCTCCCGGGTAAGATTCGTCAAACAGAGAGTCTGTTCTTGGCTTTGGGGTGTGATACGAACGGTTCCGGTCAGCATCTTGATTCCGACGAGAGTTTGGAGGTAATAAAGATACCATTTACTGAAGCAGTCGATTGGGTCATAAATGGCAAAATCACTCAGGCTGCAAGTTGTGTGGCGATACTAAAGTCCGAGAAGTATCTTCGTGATAATAACCTGCTCTAAAGCGCGGACTCGATAAGCTTAGCCGTGTTTTCCAGTTCTTCTTTACTCGGAATCGGCGCGTGCACGGTCTGAATGTCGGCGATATCATTTAATGGCGTAATCTTTAGATGGGCGTGCGCAACGTCGAACTGCTCGATAATCATTCCTACGCGAGCAGGGTTTATCGTTATTTCTATCGCCAGCATGATCTTCTTACTCACCGACATAGCGTGCAAGAAGAACTCTTCGTCTAGTTGATGCATAAAACGGGTATGTTGTTTGGGAATGACTAGCGTGTGGCCAACGTTTATAGGGCTGATGTCTAGGAAGGCGAGCACCCTATCGTCCTCATACACCTTGTAGCTTGGAATCGCTCCATCAACGATTTTGCAAAAGACACATTCGTTGTCCACAGGATTATTCTAGCACAGGAGAAGGCTCAGCCTTCGCCAAGTCTGGAGCTGTGAATAAGCTCGTACGATGGGGGCGCCCCGTTGTTTAAGGTCGAGGAGTAAAGCCCAATCTCTTTTATCTCGACCGTTGGTATCTCGATGTTGAGTCCGTTTGTTTGTATTTCTTTGTCGTTTATAAGGCGTGCGATTGTGATATGGGGTGGGATATCTCTTTGTATCAGGCTTAGAGAAGTCTCTTCGTTTATTATCTCCCGGATTTTTTGTACAAGACTCGAGTACTCATCAGTAGTTTCAAACTCTAGCATCAGGTTGGCTAGATAAATACTAATGCCTTTTAATGTTAGCCTCAAAGGTTTGTGCGAGCTTGTGATCGACATGATGGCACCCACTATTTCACTCTCATCTCTAGGCTTTGTAGGGCCTAAGAATTCAAGTGTCACATGGAAGTTGTCGCGCGGAACCATTTTTAGTTCAACATCGGATAATCTGGCGACTATGTGATTTTGAATCAAAAAGAGATTCTGCATTAAAGCAGGTGGGAGTATCCCGGCGACGAATAGACGTTTATTCTGCGGCATAGATAAGATCAAACGCTGTGAATCTCGAACTCGCTGAAACCTTTAATCTCTGCGTCGGTAGTTGTACATTTTTGCACGTTTGCCTGTGGTGGACCCTGCTTACACCAATCTACGAAGGTTGCTACCGACGACTCGTCCCCCTCGGCTTCAATGAAGACCGATCCGTCTGGTTGATTAAGAATGAAACCTGCTATTGATAGTTCGCGAGCCTTATCGAGCGTACTTTCGCGGAAAAAGACACCCTGGACCATACCCTCAAGAATGATGTTGACATGCTTGGTCATTAAACCGATTATACGACAACGATTATAGATTGTCTGCCAATCACGGTTGCATAGTATAATCCATGTAAGACTATGCGACTTTCAAGTTTGACGATCTTTTTTCCTGCCTACAATGAAGAAGCGAATATAAAAAAAGCGGTAGAGCAGGCTGCGGAGGTAGCTTCGGCGGTAAGTGATGACTACGAGGTCCTGGTCGTCAACGATGGAAGTTCCGATAACACTGCTGGTGTTGTAGAGTCGTTGTCGAATCTAAATCCGCGCATTAAATTAATAACGCATGGGCAAAACCAGGGATACGGTGGGGCATTGATGACGGGGTTTTCCAATGCTAGTAAAGAATGGGTTTTCTTCAGCGACTCTGATCTACAATTTGACCTAAAGGAGTTGTCTAAGCTCGTTGAAAAGACTGGAGAGTTTGATGTAGTGCTGGGGTACCGTATTAAACGGAGTGATCCTTTCTTGAGATTGCTTAACGCAAAGGGGTGGAACGTGCTCAACCGTTTGTTGTTTGGTCTAGATGTGAAAGATATCGATTGTGCTTTCAAGTTGTTTCGCACAAGTGTTGTCAAAGAGGTGGTTAATGACATGACGGCGGTGAAAGGGGCGATGATCTCGGCTGAGTTGTTGATAAGGCTTCAACGTGCGAACCACCAATTTTGTGAGGTGGGTGTTAATCATTATCCGCGGAAGGCTGGCTCACCAACGGGTGCAAAACCGAGTGTAATATTAAGGGCCTTCAAAGAGATGGCGATGGTATATCGCGGCGATCTGGGAAAAGACTGGGTGAAGAGCACCGTCAAGTTCATGATTGTTGGTGGGTTTAATACTTTGATCGATATCGCGTTATACGTTGCCTTTACGCGTGGGATTGGCTACTTTGGTATGCATAGAATGTGGGCAAAAGGGGCAAGTTATTCCATTGGGGCTTTAAACAGTATGGTGTGGAACCGGGCGATACGTTCAAGCAAGGATGCTGTTTTGCTTGCAAACGTCCTGCCGATGTTTATCGTTTTCATGAGTTCTCTGTTGGTAAACACGACGGTGATGTATGTTGCTTATGAATCGTTTCGGCTAGGGGAGATCTTCGCATTGACACTCGCGACAGTTACAACGCTTGTATGGAACTTCGCGGCGAGCAAGATGATTAAGAAGGCCTAAAGCTAATCAGCGAATTAATAATTACTACTCATACCTCAGCGCTTCGATCGGGTCTTTGTTGGCGGCTCGCATTGCAGGCCATAGGCCAAATATTATTCCGATCAGTGTTGAAATGCTAACCGCAAGCAGGATGATCTGCGGGCTGAAGGTGGGCGTCAGTGGGGTCTGGTGGTCGACCACGAATCCAATCGCAAAAGATATGCCAAGACCTATCAGCCCTCCGAGTAAGGTGATAACGATTGATTCGACTAGAAACTGAATCAGGATCGCCAGTTTAGTTGCACCGACGGCCTTTCGAAGGCCGATCTCCCGTGTTCTTTCGGTTACCGTTACAAGCATAATATTCATGATTCCAATTCCTCCGACTACTAGCGAAATAGCGGCGATAGCAGAAACGAGTGCGGTTGAGAGATTTAGAACATCACTTAGTAAGCCGAGCAGGTCGTCCTGCGTTAGAACAGAAAAGTCCTCTTCGCCTTCGTGGTTTTGCAGGATTGTGTTGAAGATGTTTTCCTTAACGGCTTGTACATCAGCATCGTCGTCGGCTTTTACGATAATGCGGCTTATGCTTTCACGGCCCTTATTTATTTCGGTTGCCAAGTCGAAGGGGATCAAGACAATATTGTCGTATTCTGAGCCAAATAAACTCGAGAGTTTCGCCTTGCCTAACTTTCCAACGACCTGGTATTCTTTGCCGTTTATCTTGACATTTCTGCCGATTGGATTTTGTCCATCAAACAGTTGAGTGCTCGTTAGGTCACCAATAACGACTGTTTGTTCATCTGAGGTTGGGTCGAACATCCGTCCGTCCTCGAGACTAAGAATCAAAAACGTTTCGGGAAGATTGGGCGTTGTGCCAAAAATTATTGGGGTTGTGACCTTGTCTTCGTGTGAAACGCTTCCTGGCACAAGGGTTATCGGAGCTGCTTGCTCAACCCCGTCGAGTTTCTCGATTGAGGCGATGTCGCCTTGTGTTAAGATATCGCCCGATACAAAGTTCGCGGGATTTGTTCCGCCGCCGCCACTAAAGCCCTGGGTCGTGTCTATCTTGCCACCGATAATGACGACAACGTTTGTGCCGAATCCTTGAATTAGAGATGACGTTTCGTCCTTCAATCCTTGTCCGAGCGAGATCAAGGTGGTTACCGATGAGACGCCGATAACTACTCCTAGCAGTGTCAAAACGCTCCTTACTTTATTGGACCAGATTGAGTTTAGTGCGCTCCTAATATTTGCGATCATGATTTTACGTGTCCGTCTAATAACTCTATCGTCTTTTCGCATTGATCAGCTATCTTTTGATCATGTGTGACGATAATTACCGTCTTTCCCTCTGCTTGCAATTCTTTAAGTATGTTCATAACGTCCCCACCACTTTTGGTATCTAGATTGCCGGTGGGTTCATCTGCAAGGATAATGCTTGGATTATTGATGAGTGCACGTGCGATGGCTACTCGCTGCTTTTCTCCACCAGATAACTGATTGGGGATATGCCTTTCGCGCTCACTCAGGCCGACTTTGCCTAACAATTCGCGAGCAACGCCTGTCGGGTTTTTGGGCTTATTGTTAGCGTATTGTAGTGGCATGAGTACGTTTTCCATGGCGCTTAGTTTTGGTAGCAGGTTGAATGACTGAAAGACAAAACCAATCCTATCCGAACGGAGTGAAGCAATTTTTCGATCTGGCATATCTAAGTTAACGTTTTCACCATCGATAATAATTTCCCCACTGGACGGTCGATCGAGCAGACCTATGACGTTCATCAGTGTGGACTTTCCAGAGCCCGACGGTCCCATGATAGCGATCATCGAACCCTTATCTAACTCAATATTGATCTCGTGCAGCGCAGTTACTGAAAGATATTTTGAAGAGTAAACCTTGGAGATGTTCTTTAGCGAAATTATGCTCATCGATTAATATTATCACAAAAATATTAGCGGCGTGCATACACCCTTTAGTACTAGTCGGTGGGATGCTTGCATTCCGCGCGTACCGTCCTGTAGTCCGAGATCCTGCGCCCCGTAGTGTGCGAGGCATGCGTACCTATAACGATTAACCGGCGCGAATAATAATATTAGACAAGTCGCCGGTTGTCTTGTCTAGTGGGTTGAGTGCTCCTTGGTAGGACTGAAGGTTGTACAGCTGAGTTGTACGCTAACGTTTGGCCATTGTTGTTAAAAGCTCCGGTAGTATCTTGGGTCTTAATAGCTTGGACTCTGAAAACGGAGAGCCTCTAGCATTGTCTGTTCATTAGAGATTGTTCCTTTGAGACTTGATGTGTCTGCTACAATTACAACATGGCAAAATTGGGACGTGGGGAAAAAAGTGTGATCTTGTTATTAATCTTAGTTTTAGCCGGGGTTGTCTCCCGAGTAGTTCCACACGCGCCGAACTTCACTCCGGTCTCGGCCATCATCTTGTTCAGTTGCCTGTTCTTCGATAAGAAGCTTGTATTTTTAATTCCGATTCTTACCATGTTGGTCTCGGACGTCTTGATCGGCACACACACGTCCATGCTTTACACCTGGGGGGCTTTTTTATTAGTTGGTGTAATAGGCTACTTTACGCTTCGTATGGGTCTTTCTGCCAAGAGAGTACTTGTTGCTTCTTTAGCGTCTTCGATAATTTTTTATGTAGTGTCGAACTTTGGTGTTTGGATGGAAGGCTGGTTGTATCCGCAAACGTTCCAGGGGCTAGTCGAATGTTACGTCATGGCGATACCGTTTTTCAGGAACACGTTGTTAGGTGATCTGTTTTATTCCGGAATGTTTTATGCGGCTTATCGATTAGTTATCTACTTGTCTGGGGCGCAAAAACTTGCTTATAGCGACGAGTCATAGACTGTGGCGTTAGATGATCTTTTTCCAATAACCTCTGAAATAGGTTTGGCTGTCTTCCATAGAGATTCGAATATCGAACGTTGCGTTTTAACGAACTCCTTATTGTCGATTTCTATACCAACAACTTCTCCGCTTAGCCAATACGCTACAGAAAATGTATCGTTATATATAGTCGTATCGCCGGATATGTAGATCTCGTTCTCACCTAAATAACGTATCAATTCGGGTGATCGACTCTGCTGATGTACATCCCCAGTCAAGACGTATTTTTTCAGATAATCAAGTGTGTCTGGAAGCGGATTAATTATTACCCGGTCTTTTAGTCTTTTGCGTCTAAACTCTTCGACGTACCGTTTGACGAATGCTTTGCCAACAAACTCACGTCTTCCGTAAGTTGAGTATCCAACCATATCGTTCTTGGCTTTTAAGGTGTTCCACATGAGTTGTTCAAGCCCTTTTACTCCTTGGTAATAACGAACCTCAGTTAAGGTGTTGAAGTTTGGCGAGATGACAAGGTTGTGTTTCAAAGCATCAAGTGAGGTGGCTAACTGGTCGGCTTTGCTTTGTTGTTCGTCTACCATGGTTTGTAATGTATCGATAGGGTAGGCTTTGATCTTTTGGCTTTTATGCTTAAAGACCCTTTCGACGAGCTTAAACTCGATTAGTTTTTCTACGTTGTCGTAGATCGTGGTTCGAGGGATAGTGAGTTGGCTTGAAAGCTCGTTTATGCTAAGCGGGGGGTTAGAGGCAAGCTGTAAGTAAATCTTCGCCGCAACCTCTGGTACGCCAAAGGTTTTTAGGAGTGTCAGTGGATTAGTTGGTGTGTTATCGGAGCTGTCGGCCATACCCGACGACAATTATACATCTTCATATAAGTGAATTACAATACGCGCACATGGGAAGGTAGTTTATTTAAAATCCTTACGTTCCACGTGAGAGACGTCGGTTGAATACCGGCCCTTCCCTCCAAATTATGCAAATAGTAAATTGGCAGGAAACAATTGACAATAGCGCTAAGGGTATCGACCGGAAAGCCATAAAGCGTGGTGGGGTTTCCGATTACATTATCCGCCTGCTTACAAAAAGCAGCTTTAGGCTAGGGCCACTCACAGAAGAAGTCCTTGAATATGTTTCGAGTAAGGTGGATTACTGTGTACGAAACTCTTTGCCGATTAGGTTTCTTCCAACAACAGGAAGTTACAAAAATATATACGCACCATCTGCGCCGCATTCTGACTGGGCAGAGGTGTTTCAGCTGGAGTTTCTTTTGAATAATCTTCTGTCGATCGCAGCGTTTTATGAACCAGGGATCGTCGTTGAGTACAGTGGTGATACGTATACGCTCTGTTTTATAGACAACCTCAAAGACGAATGGATCCAGATTTACAACGAAGAGTTTGATAAGATTCTCGAGCGCGTAGGCTCTGTGGTGCCTAGAAACTGTAAGCTAATACTTAATAACGCCGAGAACTTTTATGACATGAAAGAGCTTGAGTCTAAGGTTGCAAAGCTTGTCGCCCAAGCTAATCTCGACGATCCTGAGATCGTTAAATTGATCGATAAGTCCAAAGATCACGCAATAAATAACATTTGCTGGGATGGTAGGGAAGACTGGTCGAGGTTATCTGACGAAGAAAGGGACGTCAAGCTTAAACGAAGTGTTCTGATGCATAAGTATTGGCTGGAGTTAGATTTTAAGGAGCGGAAGGACTACCTGTTGGCGGACGACACGATAACGGTTGTACACCGTACGGATGTCCCTGACTCACTACCGGTTTATTCGGCAAAAGGTTGCGATGTCCAATATTGGGAAGGTGTGGGGGTTATAAAAGAAAGCTCAAGTTGTGAACGTCACAAGTGGGTTGTATCGCCTAAACAGTTGGAGGGATTACATGTCGTTGAGGAGTTGGACGTGGACGATTTTGCGGCGATATCTCCGGAGCTCGAATCAATCAAGGTCGTCAAACAAACTAACAAAACTAGTAATCGATAAGCCCTTCTGTCTGTAATCTCCAAAGCTTCAAGTAGTGACCGTCTTTTTTGCGAATCAGCTCGCTGTGCGTTCCTGTTTCTATAATCCTACCTTTGTCTAAAACGATAATGCGGTCTGCCTTTTGAATCGTTGAAAGCCGATGGGCGATAATGATCGTTGAACGATTCATTGCCACTTTCCAGAATGCATCTTGAATCATCTTCTCTGAGTGGCTATCAAGATGGCTTGTCGCCTCGTCAAAGATGATTATCTGTGGATCACTGAGAATCATTCTTGCGATTGCGAGTCTTTGTTTCTGTCCGCCGGAGAGTTTAATTCCGCGTTCGCCAACGATCGTATTGTAGCCATCTTGCAGACTATCGATAAAGCGGTCAAGGTTGGCAAGTTTACAAGCCCGCCGGATCTCCTTTAATGTCGCTCGCGGATGTCCGTAACCCACGTTGTAGGAGATTGTATTGTTGAACAGGATCGGCTCTTGGGGAACAACTCCCATCAAGCTTCGGAGGTTTTGCTTGGTTATATCGCGAATATCTACGTTATCGATGCTGATTATTCCTTTTTGCGGGTCATAAAATCTAAGAAGTAGTTTTGTAATCGTCGTCTTCCCTGACCCAGATCGCCCCACAAAGGCAACCGATTCGCCCGGCTTGATCTCAAAATCAATGTCCCTTAAAACCTTTTCGCCCGCTTTGTAGCTAAAGGATACGTGATTAAACGTGATTTTTCCTTCAACTTTTTTCAAGCGTTTCGGCTGTTCTGGATCTTTAACCTTCTCCTCTTCTTTTAGTAGATCGAAGTATTTTTGGATGTCGGCGTAGTTTTTTGCAACGTTCCTTAGTCGATAAAATAGGCTCCGCATCTGACTTAAGAATTGTCCCAAAAACCCTAGGACGAGGATAAACTGTCCCAGAGTAATAGTACCGTTCTTGAGATCGGTGAGTAGCAGCGCAAGAATTATGCCGTAACCCGTGAAGTTTATAACGGTGTTTATAACATCGAGCAAGCGAAAAGTAAGAGAAAATCCCCATAAGTGCTTAAACCACGCCTTGAATTGTTTCTTCAAATTGCTAAACTCCTTGTTTTCTTGGGCGAAAAACTTAACTGTGTCGTAGTTTAGCCAGTTTTCAGTGATGATTCCCGACACCTTGTCGTCTTCCTCAACGTAGGCGACGCGTTTGTTGATGTTGAGCGGAATAAGGATCCGCATAGCGATTGCGTTGATAATGAGTAAAAGCACGCTCACGAGAGCGTATTTTGGCTGTACAATCCAGTACGACACAAATAAGACGATAAACTGCAGGCTAATACGGTATATGTCGTTAATAACGTCAGAGATATTCCAAAACGAACCGCTTCCACGTTTAAAGGCGCTTATTAACGCACCGGTGCTTTTTTCGCTATGAAAGGCAAAGTCAAGATTTTGTACATGTCGAAAGATCTTTAATGTGGCGTCGCGCAGGCTCCGAATAACAAACTTGTCGTAACTGAAGAAGATAAAAAAGTCCAGAATGTTGTCTACGAACACAACAAGTAAAAAGGCTGCACTTATATACGGTAACTGCGCGTAGTTTCCCTTGGTGACATTGTCTATAAACCACTGATAAAAGTAAGGATACACGCTACTGGTGAAGGCGATTAAGGTAATGAAGAAGAATGATAAGAAGAGCCAGCCTTTATATTTGAAATGAAACGAGTATAAGGTCTTAAGAGTTTTCAGCACGGCAGAGCCTTATAATACATGTAGAACGGTTTTTTGTAAACACCAACGGTCAAATAAGGCTTAGGATCGGGCAGGTTCGTTGTATAACTCAGCTACCTTGTCCCAATTAACGACGTTCCACCAGGCCTCAATGTAATCAGCGCGTTTGTTTTGATATTGTAAATAATACGCGTGTTCCCAGACATCGATTCCAAGCAGGGGGATATGGTTCTCTAAAAGCGGTGAGTTCTGGTTGGGAGTATGTCCCACATGAAGATCTTTGCCGTCTTGGTCTAGGCTCAACCAAGCCCAACCGCTGCCAAATACCGTCGCAGCCTCGCTCGCAAACGCTTCTTTGAACGAGGAAAAGCCACCAAAAGTCTCATTGATCATTTCTGCTAAACTCCCACTTGGATCACCGCCACCATCGGGTGACATCACCTGCCAAAAAAGTGTGTGGTTAGCGTGACCTCCACCGTTGTTGATTACCGCTTTTTTGATCTCTTCGGGAAGTGAAGTGTAGTCTCTAAGCAGATCAGTGAGTGTTTTTGATTGTAGGTCGGGGTAATGCTCTAACGCTGCGTTTAGTTTGGCCACGTAACCGGCGTGATGCTTACCATGATGGATCTCCATGGTGCGCGCTTCGATATGAGGCTCTAATACGCCCAGCGGATAGTCAAGATCAGGGAGTTGGAATGGATAGGTAAGTGTATCGTACATCTGCATCGTCTGCCTAGTCTAACAACATTGGTTGCTTTAGTCAAAGACCGTAAAGGTGCTAAACTGTAAGGGTAATGAGTAAAGAGCGTTCGCGTACACTTTATGTGCTTTCATTTGCATGGCAATTGGGTTTTTTGATTGCAATTCCGCTTATCGGTTTCATGCTGGGTGGGCTTTGGATTGACGGAAGATTGAACACGCGCCCGCTGTTTACACTACTTGGACTTGCTATTGGTCTTGTGACAACAGTGTATGAATGCGCTAAGCTCTTAAAGACGTTGATACAGCCGAAGGGAGATGACAATGCTTAACATCAGCCTGCAGAACGAGTATGTCTTTACTATCTTCGGGTTGAACATCAGCAACACTTTTTTTACCGCAGTCATCGTTACTCTGCTCCTATCCGCGCTGGCTTATTACTGCTTTCGAAACCTGCCAAAAAAGAACTTCGTCGTTGAGGCATTTCGTGTTGTTGTCTATGAGATATTGACGTTTATCGATTCGGTGACTGGTGATCGAGAGTTATCGAAGCGTATTCTTCCACTTGTTGGTACTCTTTTTCTGTTTATAGTAAGTGCTAACCTTATTGCACTAATACCTGGGTTTTTAGGTTCGTTTTATGTTATGAGGTCTGGGGGCGAGGTTCCCTTGCTTCGTTCTCCAAACAGTGATCTGACGATTACATCTGCCTTGGCGTTGTTCACCGTTGTGGCGATGCAGATATTTTCGG
Organism: candidate division WWE3 bacterium; assembly: GCA_020429745.1. Taxonomy (GTDB): domain Bacteria; phylum Patescibacteriota; class 4484-211; order 4484-211; genus JAGQKZ01. Next base: position 12,277 of record JAGQKZ010000005.1, read on the forward strand.
TCCGGGCACATGGTGTGCTTGGCTATATCAAAAGATTCATCGATCTTTCAGGTCCGATCAAACTATTTACAGGTTTCTTCGAACTACTTTCGGAGATCACGCGTATTATCTCGTTCTCTTTTCGGTTGTTTGGCAACATATTTGCTGGAGAGATTTTGCTCCTTGTAATAGCATTTTTGGTGCCATATATCATTCCGGTACCCTTTATGATAATGGAGGTTTTTGTCGGCGTAATTCAAGCCTTTGTGTTTGCGATGCTTAGTATTACCTTCACAAAGATCGATACTAATTCTAGTGGGACGGCCAAGGGAGGTGTATTATAAGAGCATGAGCATAGATCCATCTGCTTTTACAATGGCGATCGGGACTCTCGGAACGGCGATCGGAATCGGCGCGATCGGTGCCGCAGGACTGATCGGTATGGCGCGTAATCCTCAAGTGGCAGATAAGATTCAATCTGCGATGATTATCGCCATCGCTTTCGTTGAAGCGATCGCGATATACGCTTTGGTGGTAGCATTAATTCTGAAGTTTGTTGTTTGATGCCGCTCATATCACTACACTGCCATGGAACTGCTGCAAACATTAGGTATCGATCTTAAACTGCTTGTTTTTCAAATAATAAACTTTGGAATTCTCGTTTATCTTTTGAGCAGATTTGTATACAAGCCGTTAGTCAGAAGAATCGAGGACGACGAAAAACGCTTGAAGGCCGCCGATAAGGCGCAAAAAGAGCTCGAGGCAAAGAAGGTCGAGTATGAAAAACAACACGACGCACAGGAGTTTGCCTTACAGGAGAAGACCAGACAGCTGGTTGCCGAGTCTGAAGATATCGCCCAGCGCATAGTAAAGGAGGCCCACGAGCAGGCAAAGGCCGATGCGGATAGAATCGTCAAAAATGCCGCCAATCTTAAAGAGCTCCAAAGTAAAGCAGAGATCGATAGGTTAAAAGAAGATACGTCGAGAGAGGTTAAGGCGAAGATGCGCGATTGGGCAACGGTTGTGCTGGGGGATGAGGCGTTACAAGCTAAGCTTGCGGATTACTATAAAGATAAACTTGAAACCCTGCTTAAACACCTACCAATTAATTCGGCGGAGAATGAGGGGGGTGTGACGTTGTTTACAGGCAGGTCCTTGCGTAAAGAAGAGGAAAAGGCGGTCGCTAAAATAGTGTCAACGATCTGTGACAAAGAGGTCGGCCTGTCGGTTGTTGTTGACGAAGAGTTGATCTGCGGTTTTAGGTTCGAAGGGTTTGGATACCGGGTTGACGCTAATCTACAGTATGATATTGAAAAATTATGAACCACCACACATCAGGCGTAAGTGAGATCGGCCATATTAAGTCATATTACTTTGGTGTTGCAACCATTGCAGGACTGCCGCGGGTTTTTGTGCACGAGATGCTTACGTTTGATGACGGTACTCCTGCAGGAGTCGTCGTTGGCTATGATGAAGACAACGTCTTTGCTTTAATGTTTGGGAAGGTTGATCGCGCTCAACCGATATTCAGATCAAATCAGCTTTATTCTATACCTATCTCCGACAAGCTCGTCGGCAGGGTGATAGGTGTTCAAGGACAACCTTTAGACGGCAAGACTGCAGTTACGGCTAATAGAATACCGGTTTTTGCCCAGGCGCCAGGTATCATCGATCGTGATCCCGTAACAAGGCCTTTAATTACAGGAATTAAGATAATCGATACGATGCTTCCCATAGGTAGAGGACAGCGGGAGCTCATAATAGGTGATCGCAAGATAGGTAAGACAACTATCGCAATGGATACGGTAATTCATCAGGGTGTTGAGTCGTCCCCAATAAAATGCATTTACGTTGTTTGTGGTAAAACCGCCCAAGAGGCTGAGGAGGTTGTTCGAATTTTAGAAGAACATGACGCTTTGTACTACACGACGATCGTTGCGGCGACGGCAAACGACTCTTTGGCAGCTCAGTATCTTGCCCCATTCGTGGGCACAGCCATCGGTGAATTTTACCGGCAGCAAGGTTGGGATGCGCTTGTGGTCTACGATGATCTTTTTAGGCACGCACAGACATACCGCGATATATCGCTGCTATTGAACCGCGCACCCGGGCGAGAATCATACCCGAATGATGTGTTTTCTCTTCATGCCGGACTGCTAGAAAGGGCAGGCCAGATGAGTGTAAAAAACGGTGGCGGATCACTCACCGCATTGCCGATTATGGAGACGCAGGAAGGTGACATTTCAGCTTTTGTTCCTACGAACCTTATCTCGATAACAGACGGACAGATATACCTTGATCGTGGTCTGTTTCAAAAGCGATTTTTGCCAGCCATCAATGTGGGTCTTTCAGTATCACGAATCGGCGGCCAGGCGCAGCCGCCCATCCTTAAGTTGGTGACCGGTGGCCTTAGGTTGGCGTTAGCGCAGGAGCGCGAACTGCAAAAACTAACGCAGCTTGAGACGGAGATTAGTAAAGACGCTGTGGGAAAGATTAAACGCGGTGAGTTAATACTTGAGCTTATTAAGCAGGAGAAACATAAGACACTTACCTGGCAGGAGCAGGTAGTCTTATTCAGAGCGGTAGAGGAGGGTTATTTCGACGATCTGGAGAAGGATCAATGGGCCAAGCTCGAAGATCTCCTTCTACAGTTGATGCGAACAAAATACAAGGAGCTTATCCTCAAGATCGAGGGGGAGAAGCTAACAGAATCAATAAGTAAAGATATTGAAGATACGATCGCGCAGTTCAAGCGCGAATTTGTAAAAAATGATGATGAATAGTTATAGAGCATATCTGAATGATTCCGAAGAGGTACGTGACGTGGCAGAGACTATTTGGGTCGAGGAAAAGCTGGCGATATCAGATTATCACCGACTACGAAAAGAGGTCACGAGTATTAAAGATTACACGAACGTACTTAAACAACAACTCGAGACGTTTAATGTTGACGCTAACGACATCCCAATCCAACTGCAAAGAAACGAATTCGGACAAAGAGTACTTCTTGCTGTGGGGGGAGAAAAGGGTCTGGTCGGCGATACTCACCATCGTTTGCTAGAGAAGTTTGGTCGCATGAAAACGGATTACGGCAGGATTTATGTGATAGGTCGTAAGATGGCAAAGATGATGTCGGAGTCCGGGATAAAGGTGGATTTTTTGGAGGAAACTTCGGGTAACATGAGTAATGTGTTGGGTGTCGCACAAGATCTGTTGCAGAGGTTTATCTCCGACAAGGAGCTTGGGCTCGATGGACCGGTCGATGTTTTGTATCCGTCGTTTGTTTCGGTTTTGGAATACGTCCCAACGTTAAAAAGATTGCTCCCTCCTCTTAAATCAAAGGATGTAAATCAACAAAGTACTTCAGAGGTAGTCAACGCAGGTATTCTTTACGAACCGAGTAAACGCAAGGTGTTTCTTTGGGTTTTACAGAGATATATGGAGCTGGCTTTATACGAGATACTAATCGAGGCACAGTTGTCGATTCTTACTGCACGTATGATATCGATGGAAAACGCCGCATCGCAAGCCGAGGAGATTGCAGCAAAATTACGTGCTCGTTATAGTAAAGAACGGAAGCGCGTCATCTCACAGCGGCAGATTGAGATTTTTGTAGCGCATTCAGTGATAGGAGGTTGATTATGCAAAATACTTTTATAGGAACAATTGAAAAGATGGTAGGTGGAGTTGCCGAGGTGTCTGTCACTACCGACTTGCCGCCGATACATTCAGTATTAGCAACGATAGACGCGCAAGACCTGTTTGAGGTTGTGGAGTGGGTGGACGGTAACAAGGTGCGCGCTATCTTACTCAACAACTCCACGGAGTTAGAACGGGGAAGTAAAGTTTACTTACATGCATCGGAGTTAAGCGTAAAGGTTTCGGAGGATATTGTAGGGCGAATGTTTGATCTTTTCGGTAACGCAATAGATGGCAATAGCTTCAAACCGACGGATAGCCTACCTGTTTACTCTTTTGGATACGAGCCTACAACTACGTCAAGTAATAAACCTAAAAAGAAGGGACAGATACTATCGACCGGTATTAAGGTGATCGATCTTTTAGTCCCATTTAGAAAAGGTGACACAATAGGATTGTTTGGCGGAGGTGGGGTTGGTAAGACGGTTCTGCTCACTGAGTTAATACACAATATTGCACTGAAAGATCATGGTTTCTCGATTTTCGCCGGAATAGGAGAGAGGATACGCGAGGGTAATGAGTTGTATCTGAACCTTAAACGGTTAGGCGTATTAAAAAATACTGCTTTATACTTTGGCGAGATGGACAAGTCTCCGGGTGCGCGTTCCCGTGTTGGTCTTTCAGCCATATCTGCAGCAAACTATCTACGCACAAAGACGGAGAAAGACGTCTTGTTTTTCGTAGATAACATCTTTAGATACGCGATGGCTGGCATGGAGATGGGCGGAGTATTAGGTAAAGTGCCGAGTGAATTGGGCTATCAACCAACCTTAAGTGGCGAACTGGCATTGATAGAAGAACGAATTCGTACAACCAAACAAGGGTCGATCACCTCTGTACAGGCGGTGTACGTCCCGGCAGACGATTTAACTGACCCGGCGGTGGTGTCGATCTTCTCTTATCTGGACTCTTCCCTTGTTCTGTCGCGTAGCGTCGCTGAGAAAGGGATCTACCCAGCCGTCGACGTTTTACGCTCGGACTCAATCGCCTTAGATCCCGAAGTAGTAGGACAGAGACATTACGATGTGGCAACGCGTGTTAAAGAGATGTTTCAGCGATACGACGAGTTGTCGCACATCATTGCTATTTTAGGTATCGACGAGTTGTCTCAAGCCGATCGTGCTATAGCAAAAAGGGCAGAGCGACTACAGCGTTTTCTCACTCAGCCGTTTTTTGTTGCGGAATCATTTAGTGACAAGAAAGGGGCGTGGGTTCCGGTAGATAAAACTTTAGAAGGGTGCGAAAGAATTATGCGAGGAGAGTTTGATGGCGTTGAGTTGGATAAACTCTACATGATCGGTTCGCTGGATAACGTTGAGTAACTTATGTTGCAGGTTAAGATCTACACGAGTAAAGGCGAAGTCTCAACCCTTAACGCTTCTTCTGTTGTGCTGCCGGGGGTTAGCGGTGAGCTTCAGATACTACCAGGACACGCCCAGCTATACTCGTTGTTGGGCAGCGGGAACGTCACGGTCAGAACCAACGAGGGA
>JAGQKZ010000005.1:17454-32881 GCA_020429745.1 candidate division WWE3 bacterium
TTCAGATACTACCAGGACACGCCCAGCTATACTCGTTGTTGGGCAGCGGGAACGTCACGGTCAGAACCAACGAGGGAGATGAATCGTTTGAGCTGACAAACGGTGAGGTGCACGTTGTAGACGATGTTGTTACACTAATCCTTGTCGTTGACTAAATTTGATCTACACTCCAATAAATTCTAAAAACGCCTCGGGGTTGATCAAATCATCAAGTACTAGGTCGGCGCCGGCATTCATCAGGTCGTCTCGTGAAAAGACTCCGCTTGCGACAGCTATTGATTTAATTCTGCCTTCTTTAGCACAAGCAACATCCAGTGGCGCATCTCCAACGATTAGGAACTGATCGGTTAAAAAGCCTTCACGGTAATAGGCCTCCGCCTTTTGCCTAGCAACATCGATAAGCTTCGAGCGAACACGTGCCATGCTACCGAAAGCTCCAAATGTGAAGTAGTCTCTAATGCCCGCAAGCTCTAACTTCCGCCAGCCAACGCTTTCGATATTGCCTGTTAAAAGTCCGCACTTTACTCTTTTGGCTTTGAGAATGTCTAAAAGCTCGACGACTCCCTTCATCGGAACATACTCTGCTTCTTCTTCGTGTGAATGAAAGTATTCCGTCATTGCATCGATTGCTGCGTCAACCTTGCTTGTTATGTCATCCTCACTTAGGCCATGGGTTTTTAAGACTTCGTAAATAATCTGTCTATCTGTCATCCCGTTTGGATTAATGTCGTGTTTTCTAGCATTCGGCATCTTGTATACCTCGGAAAAAGCATAGTTGTGTGCGCCATCGTGCGCCTTGTTGTTGCCTTGAAGTAAGGTCCAATCGACATCAAAGAGGGGAATGATAGGGTTATTCATGGTGGGTTAAGTCGTATCTTGCAACAACCTCGTTGAGAAGGTACTGGCGGTAGTCCTGAGTCACCGCTGCTCCATACTCGTCGGCGATGATATGAAGCATAAGTTCGAGTGCGTACTCCGGTGCCTCTTTTACGCATCTCCGGGCGTCTGATTCTGGATCGGGAGAATCAAGCGAGGAAAGATTTTCAGTATAAAAACCTTTACTGAATGTGTCGTGCATATCTACTAGATTAACTACGTGTTGTAACTCCTTGTTGGTCAATCCCGAATCGTAAAGCAGTTCTGGGACAATAAGTGAGCTCGCGTGTTCGTGTCCTGAGCCGCGAGTTGTTCCATCGTCGTTTGTGATCAGGTAATAATCGCCTGGCGCGATCTGGTCAGTCTCTGGCCGCACCTGCCCTTTAGAAATATCGTGTAAAGAACAAGCGATAAGGAGTAGTTCAAGTCGTGAGAACGTCCCTTCTGGATCAATCAGTTGCGAGAGATAACGTTTGTACGAAGATTGTATAGACGCATCTTTCACAAAGTCGAGTCTGAGCAACTCCTGAATATTGGCGAATACATGTTCCACATGTTCTAAACAGTTCTCGTAGTCGTGCCATGGATTGTTCTCTGTATGGTTGGCTAACTCTTGGATCTGGGAAGAATCGTAAACACCTTTAATTACGGTTTTTGTTTCATCGGAAATCTTGTCAAGAAAAACAGTAAACTTTGTAGGGAGAGAGAGTCTTATAAGATCGGTCATGTCCTAATTATAGCAAGTGTCTTTGTTATATAATCGTTAAGTCTAGGGCCCATAGCTCAGCTGGCTAGAGCGCTGCCATGGCATGGCAGAGGCCAGGGGTTCGAATCCCCTTGGGTCCACCAAGTGTTACGGAATAATGGATCGTATAAGGCTCAATATCTTCTCAAACCAAGTTAGAGGTTGATCAAACCCTACGAGAGCTAAAACCAAAATCAAGATGGCAATACCACCAATTGTAAATGGGTTGAGTAAAAGTAAGGGTGCTTCGGACAGACTATCTTTGAATGAAATCAATGGACCAAAAATCAAGATTAACGCGGTAAGAAAAAAAATTAAAAAAACAAAGATCATCATTACAACTGACATCTCTCCAGTTACCTCTATTCCCAGTACAGGAATGGCTATCATTGCAACCAGAGAAACGATGATTACACAGCCCAATATCTTCATTCCGATGCTCACGATATTAGTATAACAAAAATGATAAATGTAGAAAGCGGCTTCGCACGTTTCTAATCGTTAATTTTAGGTATAGAGTACGCTTTGTTATTAGAAGCTACCCATTCACGATAGCTAGTCTCCAAAATCCGAGTAATCTCTTTGGGTTCAAGATCCAGTAGATCGTTAATCTTAGTCGGTTGAGAAACATGGACTTCAATGTCTGGAAGACGCTTTGCGATGGGTCTTAACAGACGCAAATAGTCATGCGAAGTCGTACCCTCTACAAATACATTGACGACGAAAAGGTCGCGAGTTGTGTTTTCGGCCGCCTTGGTCATGTAACCCACACCGTTAAACCAGTGACCGTTTGTGCTATGTCGGTCGGGGAAGATTGCCACTGTTGCCCCCTCGATTAGTTTCTGCCCACCCGCGTTTATAGTTTCGATGTTTTTTTTATGTTCTTCATTTGCATCGTAGCTTGCTAAAGGATGGAGTTTTCCTGCTAATCGCATGATAAACGGCCAGTTTGAAGCACTTTGTTCATTGTTTGTAACGTATACGGGTAGAATGTGCTTGTCAACGCTCGGACAGATAGCCATAAATCCAGCGTTTGCTATTACATAAGCATCTTTACGTGGTGGTAAGGCTGCCGCCAGGGCGATGACCTCGATCTCGTGTGGGTGGTTCACGACCAAAATACATGCCTCGTGTTCCAAGATATGGGCTGTTTGTTCGTCGTAGTCGGCCACTATTTCTACGTTATGGTCCTTAAACGTTCTTGCGAAACCGTTTTGGATGCCAAGGTTATGAACGTTGGTTTCTATTTCGTTAATAAGCCTTCCAAAAATAGGTAATTTGGAAAGTCGTGACTTCATTTTTGTACTCTAGCAAAGTTACGTGTGCCAGGGAAGTACCACTTGTTTTTGGCTTTGGCTTTAGGCTAAAATACAGCCATGTCTGAGAGCGAGTACGATCCCCTAAAGATTGAACAGAGGTGGATGGGCGTTTGGGCCGAACACCCGGAACTAAATCATGCACGCCTTGATAGAGCTGCAGAGAAAAAGTACGTGCTTGTAGAGTTTCCTTATCCGTCGGGGGCCGGGTTGCACGTTGGACATGTTTGGGGTTACACGATGGGAGACGTAACGGCACGGTATTCTAGAATGAACGGTTATAACGTCCTTTTTCCCATGGGCTGGGATGCATTTGGGTTACCAACGGAGAACTACGCGATAAAAAAACATATAACACCACAAGAGGCTACCGCGGAAAATGTGGCGACCTTTCGTACACAGATGGACGCGATGGGTTTCTCGTTTGATTGGCAGCGAGAGATCAACACCTCTGATCCGGATTACTATCGCTTTACGCAGTGGATCTTTATCCAGTTGTTTAAAAAAGGTCTGGCGGTAAAAGAGAAGATGCCAATCAATTGGTGCCCGAAGTGTAAGTCTGGCCTTGCAAACGAGGAGGTTACAAGCGATGGCTTACACGAAAGATGTGGAACGCCGGTTGAACAGAAGATGTTGGAACAATGGGTTCTCAAGATCACAGAGTACGCTGATCGTTTAATAAAAGACCTGCAAACGGTTGACTACACCGAAGACATCAAACAGCAGCAGATAAACTGGATTGGCCGTTCCGAAGGGGCGAAGTTTACTTTTCGTGTTAAGGATAATAAGGGAGAGATCGAGGTATTTACGACTCGTCCGGACACTCTTCCGGGCGCCACTTATATTGTACTTGCCCCGGAGCATCATTTAGTACCTGGCATAACTTCAAGCGAACAACAGGAGGAGGTCACGCGTTATATCTCGCAGGCAAAAACAAAGACCCGACTACAGCGGTCTGACTTGCAAAAAGATAAGACCGGCGTTTTTACCGGCACTCACGTTACTAACCCGTTAACTGGTGAGAATATGCCTATATGGGTTGCTGATTATGTCTTAACAGACTACGGTACAGGCGCGATTATGGCCGTTCCCGCTCACGACGAAAGAGACTTTGAGTTCGCCAAAAGATACGACCTGCCGATAAAACCTGTCATCGATCCGAAGGATGGTGTCGGCGATGAAGAGAGATCGACGCTGTTAAGCGGAGAATCGTGTTACGTTGGCGAGGGAACTATGATTAATTCTGGTCAGTTTGATGGCGTTGATTCAGTATCGGCACGATCGGCGGTGGTTGAGCACATCGGCGGTGTGAAGACCGTGACGTATAAACTGCGCGATTGGATATTTTCACGTCAACGTTATTGGGGTGAACCGATACCGATGGTCTATTGCAGTGATTGTGGCTGGCTTCCGGTTCCAGAGTCTGACCTCCCAATCACTTTGCCGCCAATAGACAACCTTGATCCCACCGAGGATGGGAGTTCTCCGCTAGCACGAGTTGAGGAGTGGGTGAATACAGTCTGTCCCAGTTGCGGCGGAACTGCTAAACGAGAGACTGATACGATGCCTAATTGGGCGGGTTCGTCTTGGTACTTCCTTCGATATTGCGACTCCAAGAATGAGAATGAATTGGCAAGTCGGCAAGCGATGGAGTACTTCATGCCGGTTGACTTGTACATTGGTGGGGCTGAACATACAACGTTACACCTACTTTATTCGCGATTTTGGCATAAGTTTCTGTATGATTTGGGGATAGTACCGACGGCAGAGCCCTATGCTAAGAGGCGTAACAGAGGATTGATCTTAGCCTCAGATGGTCGCAAGATGAGCAAGAGTTTAGGTAACGTCGTTAACCCGTTAGACGAGGTCGACAAAGTTGGGGCGGATGCGTTAAGGATGTATGAGCTCTTTATGGGACCGTTTCAAGAATCTTTTCCTTGGAATCCATCGGCGCTCAAAGGCGTCTATAGATTCCTCTCCAGGGTTTGGAACATCAACGCAGGTATGCAAGAAGCGTCGGTGGAAGACACGAACGAAAAGATTTTGCGTAAATTACATCAGACGATACAAAAGGTTTCTTTAGACATCGAAGATATGAAGTTCAACACCGCGATTGCGGCGATGATGGAGTTTATTAACGAGGTCGAAGGTAATAACTTTGCGATAAACATAAACGATTGGAGTAAGTTTCTGCTTATTCTGGCGCCTTTTGCCCCATTTGTCGCTGAAGAGCTGTGGCAGTTAAACGCAAAAAGCGGTAGTAGTTTTGATTCGGTTCACGCACAAACTTGGCCTACGTTTGACGAGAATCTGGTGGTTTCATCTGAAGTTGTAATACCAGTTCAGGTTAATGGTAAATTCCGTTCGACGATTACGATCCCCGTATCCGAGGTTGATTTACAGGAGAAGATTCTTAATATGGGAAGATTAGCAGAAGGTGTGAAGAAACATATTGCACAAGGTGAGATAATAAGAGAGATATACGTGAAAGGGAAGACGATCAATTTCGTCGTACGCATTCCTGATGACGCAACCACAAGAGAAAACAAACAAGGTTGACGAGGGGTTACGCCTCTTTGTCGAACGTTACAAATACGAACTCCTTGCGAGTATGGCGTTAATGTCCTTGTTATCGGGTATTGTTTGTGCCGTATTCATATTTCGCCACAAAGCTAGTGAGGTTAAGTTTTCGGACGGCAGCTCAGGACAGGTACAAGAAGAGCGATCGACGATCTTGGTGGAGATGTCAGGTGCGGTTGTAAATCCTGGCACGAAAGAGCTATCTCAAGGAGCAAGACTAAACGATGCGATTGATGCCGCCGGTGGATTGACTACCGATGCAAACGATGCTTGGGTCAACGAGTACTTAAATATGGTGAAGTTGCTGGAGGATGGTGAGAAATATTATATTCCTACTCTGCAGGAATCAACCGATTCTGAAGAAGACCACGCTAAGTCTGGCAAAATTAACATTAATACGGCAACGGTTGAAGAGCTAAAAACGTTACCTGGGATAGGTGATGCCTATGCGCAACGAATTATTGACGGGCGACCATACACCTCCGTCGATCAGCTCATTAATGTAAGTGGTATAGGACCCAAGAGACTTGAGCAGTTAAGAGATCAGGTTGGAGTGTACTAAGATGCGTCGCATGCGAAAAGTCGTCTGGTTTGTTCTGATGGTCGTGTTCTTTTTCGCTACGGGGTTTGTTCGTTGCTACCAGCACCTTTCTAAAAACGAGATTACAGGATACGTAAATACCGAAGGGTACGTTAGGCTACCTCCGGTTAATAAGGGGACGTACGACGTTGTCGAGGTTAAGTTGATCACGGGACACAACGTTAGCGTTTTCGTCAGCAGAAACGAGGGTTTGACCTACGGCGATAACATAGGATTAAGCGGCGACGTAGAGGTAAATGCGATGTACTTTCCGCAAGTGGAGAAACTTGGTGGCAAAACAACAAGCAGTCTGACAGGTATTATCGTAAGACTGAAGAGACTGCTAGCCCAAAGGGTCAACAATGTTTTCCGCGAACCTTATGGGGGAATTGTTGCAGGTGTTGTGTTTGGATTAAAAGATGGTTTAAGTGAGAATCTGAACGACAAGCTCCGTCAGGTAGGTATTATTCACATAATCGTCGCCTCCGGCTATAACGTCAGCGTCGTCGTTGCTCTTGTTAATGGCGCATTGACATGGTTGTCGCGTAAGTTGAGAGTGGTTGCTTTGGTGGGCGCTGTATTTATGTATATGCTGATTACAGGATTTGAACCACCGATCGTACGAGCTGGCATCATGGCTTTTGCGGCGATACTCGGCACATCTGTGGGTCGTCAACGAGATGGCATGCTGTGGTTGATTTATGCTGCAATGGCGATGCTCTTGGTTAGTCCGCTTTTATATTCTTCAGTTTCGTTTTTGCTTTCATTTGCCGCAACGTTTGGGATATTGGTCCTTGCGGAAAGGCTTGAGAAATTGTTGATGTTATTTCCTAACCCGCTACGGCAGGATATGGCGACAACGTTTGCCGCACAGGTTGGAGTGGCACCGATACTTATCGCTTCATTTGGATCGTTCTCACTAACGGGTCTTATCGTTAACCCGTTGGTCCTTTGGACGATACCTTCGATAATGCTTATATCTATTGCGGCCTTGGTCTGTTCGTTCGTTTCTGTTCCCATAGGAATGATAGTTGGAACACCTGCGGTCCTGCTCATTAACTGGATGCTGACAGTCGTTAATCTCTTTTACGTATGAGGAATAGAATACTTTCACTAGCTTTTGCTTTGACGTTCGTTCTGTGTTCCGCGTCCCTTTTGACGATTAACTCTTTAAGGGGTTCAAACTTTTCTATCACGTTTTTTAATATTGGCCATGGAGATGCGATGTTTATACAAACGCCCAACAATGGACAGGTCTTAATCGATGGAGGACCGAGCCCAGAGGTGCTAAGCAAGCTCGGGGAGAGGATGCCCTTTTATGACAACGAGATCGAGCTTGTGTTTATCTCACATCTTCATGCTGATCATATAACAGGTGTCGTAGAGATATTACGGCGCTACAGCGTGGGGACGCTTCTTGTTAATGATTACAATTACGATTCTCCGGTTGTTAAGCAGCTTGTTGACGAGATTGGCAAAACAAATACTAAGGTACGATCGTTCTACCGTGGCGACAGTGTTATTATCGATGGCGTTGAGATAAGATCGTTGTGGCCGGAAGAAGGGGCGACATGTGAAAATATTAACGATTGTGCGCAGGTTTTGCATGTCTCATACGGCGATTTTGATGCGTTGCTGACGTCCGATGTTGAGTTGAGTAGAATAGATATTGGCGAAGAATACAGCTATTCTGTGGATGTGTTAAAGGTTCCACACCAAGGAAATAAAAGTTCCGTTAGCCAAGATGTAGTCAATAGGATGAAACCCGTTTATGCTATATTCTCTGTAGGTGAAAATAACTACGGTCATCCTAACGAAGAGATAGTATCCATGCTTCGGTCTTTTGGTACAAATGTTATGCGAACGGACGAAGTGGGGGATATCGAATTCGAGGTGAAAAACAAGTACGACAAACCGCATCTAAGTGTTACTAAGTAGTTCTAATGCCAAGAAAAAATTACTCATACAAAAGAAGGCGGTTCAAACAACTTCAAGTTGTCCTTCTTGCCGCAGTACTGATTTCCCTTGCAGTCTGTGCTTACTTGTTACTCTTTAAAGACTCAAGGCTAGATTTATCCGGCTTTAATGTTGACTCCGTGTCTAGCAAGTTAAACGACCTGACATTGCTCTTAGAGGAAAAACTGCCGGGTAATGACACAAACCCGAGTGTCGAAAGGCACGAAGTACTGAGGATTGGCGTGATGTCCGATAGCCATGGAGCTGACGGTTTAATCCAAAAGGCGGTAAATGAGATGAATGACGCAGAAGTTAATGTAATACTTCACTTAGGCGATTTTAGCGAGGGCGGTGAAATTGAGCATTTTGAAAACGCCAAAGAGATCTTTGAGAAGAGCGGAATTGCTTATCATGTCCTACCGGGCGACCACGACTTTAACTGGGTGCCAAACTATTCGCGTGAAAACTTCGAGGCTGCATTTGGGTCTTCCTATAATCAGGCTTATGTTTACGATAAGATCGGTATCATATTATTTGAAAACTCGATTCAGCTGACCGGTTCAGAGGAGATTGACTGGCTCAAAAGCTCAATTCTTAATCTTGAAGGCGAGGCAAACGTCATCGTCGTGTTTTCTGCCAGACCGCTTTATAGTCCATACTTTCCTTCTAAGCAGGACAATAATGGGGGGGCGGTTATTGATCTGTTAATAGATTCTGGTGTTAAGTACGCATTCGCCGGAGACACGCACATATTTGCCGAGTACAGAGACCTCTCGGACGTGTTGAATATAATAACCGTTGGTGCTGTAGGGGAGTATAAAAATCCTCTTCCCCAGTGGGTTTTGGTTGTTGTCTATGATGACGGCAGTATTGAGGTCTCTCCACAACCTTTGGTAAGATTTTAATTCTTGCCTTAAATTAACGCATCTAATACAATTCCTATGAAATGAACGAGCAAAGTGTTGTTTTAGTCAAGCCAGATGGCGTCAAGCGTGGCTTGGTTGGAAAGATAATATCCCGTTTTGAAGAAGCGGGCCTAAAACTCGTAGCAATGAAGATGATATGGGTCGATGAGGACCACGTGGGTAAACATTACTCTGATGACCCGGCCAACCTAAAGGTAATGGGCGATAAAACCCTTGAAACTTATGCAAAGTACGGCAAGGATGCTAACGAGACTTTGGGGACGGACGATCCAGAAAAAATCGGAGCGATGATTCGTAAATGGAACATGGAATTTTTGTCGTCAGGTCCGGTTCTGGCCATTATTCTTGAGGGTGTACACGCTGTTTCTACGGTCAGAAAGATTGTCGGTAGTACGTTACCATATTCGGCGGAACCTGGCTCGATTAGAGGTACCTACAGCATCGACTCTCCTGCTCTTGCTAACGAGAAGATGCGCTCCGTTCGCAATCTAATTCATGCATCAGGAAACGTTGAAGAGGCGGAGTTTGAGGTTAAGTTATGGTTCCACGAGAACGAGATCTATGCTTACAAACGTGTCGACGAAGAAGTAATGTTTGATTAAATTTGTCGTTCACGTTTCCCGGTTTGGTACCCCTGAGAGGACTCGAACCTCTAACCTTTCCCTTAGGACGGGACTGCTCTATCCATTTGAGCTACAGGGGCTTGTTAAACCTGGCGGCAGATACTGGGGCAAAAAACTTCGTTTACGTTAGTTAGGTTGCGGAGTTTGAAATCAAACTCCAAAATTATTTTGCCAAGACAAGATAATAAATGGTCAGGGACCCCGGACTTGAACCGGGAACCTCTACGTCCCGAACGTAGCGATCTACCGATTGATCTAGTCCCTGACAAGATTTTTCATCGTTTCTAACGAACTGTTAATACAGTGCCCCGCACGACTCACCTGTGCAAGCATGACAACCAGGCACGCCCGCTGATTAAAAGAGCAATAAAACAATTACGTATGCGACCCCAATATTATAACCTAGCTTTGTATTGCGCGATGAATTCTCTGCTACAATTAAATCGTGAAAGAGAAAAAGTTATTGCCAATGGACGTTGAGTTGGAGCCTGGCGAGGAGTTCGTTATGCTTGTACGTCAACACTGGTTTGTGTTTCGTGATCCCTTTTTAATGATGTTTTTTGCACCATTCGTTCTGCTTTCAGCAGTCTTCTTTCTCGAATACACTACCTTTCCAGAGAATGTGGTTGATATTTTAAGCATGCTATGTCTATACGCGGCAGGGATAAGCTTTGTTGCCGGGTTTCTGTGGTTTGTGTGGAAGTTTTATCTATGGAAGAACACCGTTTACCTCCTAACGAGTAAGCGAATAATTATCATTAATCAATTAGGACTTTTTACTCACGATGATCGCGAAACAGGCCTTAAGATGATTCAAGATGTGCGTGCTCGTGTTGATGGTTTACAGCCGACGCTTTACGGTTATGGCGACGTTATCCTTCAAGTCTCCAGCGAAGATGCCCAATTAAGACTTGAGAAAGTAGCCCATCCGCGAGAAGTCCAGCGAATCATAATCCGCGAAGCGCACCTGAAGGATAATGGCGTACTACCTTAGGTTGACAGAATAAAGATTGTAGCCTTCACTTTCGGGGTTAAAGCGAGTAAGAATAATGATCTTGGACCCGTTTAGGTTGGGGAAAGACTGAAGGTCTTTAACCAAACCCGAGAATATCTGAGTCCTATTTGTCCCAGTTATCTCAACGATCTCGACCACCTGAGTGTTGTCGTCTTTGTTGCTAGTTATAACTAAATGTCTGCTGTCCGGGTACCACTGTACTGTATGAGGGGTTGACGTTGGAATGCTCACTATCGCCTCATCGCTTGGAATCGTAATTGTTGGTGTCGGTTGGTTGTTTTGAGAGGACTCGCGCTTTACCGTATAGACAAAGTAGTCTGTGTTATCGTCGTTCTGGTTTGAATTGAGGATGTAATCTCCGCTCGGAGACCAAGCTAAGTCGTTTAGGCCATTAATCTCACCGACGACCTCTTCGCTTAGCGTTGCCAAAAGTTCGGTATTTTGTGAAAGAGCTAAATCGTCCCAAGTGGAGTAAACGGTTTCGACCTCTTTAACGTCGACAACGGTGTTTGTAGCTAAGTTCGCGAGCTGGTAAGTTGTAGTCTCCTCGCCCGTCGGGATCGAGATTAAGACCTCTTCGCCTGTGGGAGACCAAGCATACGTTGCGTCCTGATAGTTTATTGTCTCATCGTTTGCTACGATCAACTCCGGTTTTCTCGCGATGTTAAAAGGGCCTTCCTCAAGATTGATTAACCAAACCCCGGCATTTTTCCCCTGTGTTACGGTGTAAACAATCTTCTGTCCGTTCGGAGACAGGGTCGGGTTTGTTACGCCGGTGAAGGTTAGCGGCTGAAGCGTTGGATACAACGGGATAAGGAGTGCATCGACCTTAGTAACCAGCTCGGCCTTTACCTTAACATCCATCGACCATGGGCTAAAACCCTCTTTTTCAATTCTCATCGAGTATGTTCCGGGATCGAGATTAATTATTGATGTGTTGGTGGCGTCTTGAGGAGTACCGTTAACGTATACTAGAGCGCCATCAGGGGTTGAACTGACCGAGACGATCCCGGTGCCACGAATTGTACCAGTCTTAAAATCGAAACGATAACCGCTTGCCAGAAGCAACACAACAACAGCCAGCGCCGATATTAGAGCTACGGTTGATAAAAAATAAAGGGTATAACGAATCTTCATACTGGCACCTATGATATATCAAAAAGGCAATTATATCGAGCTTTTCGTACAATCTACCGTTATTCTTTGTGTTAAAATTTACGCATGTTCACGTCAAATCGTAGGATCGGAATCGATCTTGGAACGGCAAATTCATTGGTATATCTTCAGGGCAAGGGAATTGTCTTGAATGAACCCACCGTTGTTGCTGTCTCCGAAGACGATGGGAAGGTTATCGCAGTCGGTCAAGAGGCTAAAGAGATGCTTGGCAGGACACCTATCAGTATCGTCGCCCGTCGTCCAATGCAAGATGGGGTTGTAGCGGATTACTCGGTTACCGAGGCGATGATTAGGTACTTTTTAGACAAGGTGATAGGTGGTGTGCGTGTATTTAAGCCAGAAGTTATGGTCTGCGCACCTGCTGGGGTAACCAGTGTTGAGAGACGTGCTGTATTAGACGCGACGCTCTCAGCTGGTGCAAGAACCGCTTACCTGATCGACGAAAGTCTAGCGGCGGCGATCGGTGCAGGAATCCCCATTGCAGAGGCTTCGGGTCACATGATTGTTGATATCGGGGGTGGAACGACGGAGGTTGCGGTTATCAGCCTGGGAGGTATCGTTGTCCATCACACCGCCCGTGTTGGCGGCAATAGATTGGATGAAGCGATTGCGAGTTACGGCCGTAGAAAACACGATCTAATCATCGGAGAACGTATGGCTGAAAAGGTGAAGATTGAGATTGGATCTGCCATGCAGTTGCAGGAGATTAAAACACTCGAAGTAAAGGGACGTGATGCGATAGCGGGTCTGCCAAAAACAGTTACAATTAGTAGTAGCGAGGTTACTGAAGCCATGCAGAGGCATCTCGATGAGATGTTGGGCACGATCAAGTCGGTACTTGAAGAGACCCCACCTGAGCTAGCAAGTGATATCTCCGACAAGGGCATCGTTATGAGTGGTGGGACATCCTTACTCCGTAATCTAGATAAGTTCTTCGTAGAAGGGACAGGCGTGCCGGTGCATTTGGCCGAAGATCCTTTACTGTGCGTGGCAAAGGGAACAGGTATAGCAATTGAAAATCTCGATACCTTTAAACGCAACGTCACAAGTAGATAGATGAGACTTATCGGCATTGATGCCAGTAGGGCAGAGACAAATGAAAAGTCGGGGACAGAGAACTATAGCTATCAGATAATAAAAGCAATTGCCAGCACCAGCTGCCAAGACGAGTTACGTCTCTACAAAAGGGCTGACGGTCTTTGGTTCGATAAATCTTTGCAAGTTGAAGAAATCAAGATTGGTTTGTCTTTCATGTGGACACAGCTTGGTCTGGCTGCCAAAACCTGGACGGACAAAATTGATGTATTATTTGTGCCTGCGCACGTAGTTCCTTTTATGAAAAACCCTCTCATTCCTGTAGTCGTAACTGTACACGACCTGCGTACGGAGTTTCTTCCTCAGCATAGTAGCTTGCTGCAAAAATTTTACCTCAATCGTTTTACGGAGAAGGTGCGAGCTATGTTGGCAAGTCATATCATAGCCGTTTCTGAGTCAACGAAAAATGACATTATTAGTAGACTCGGTGTTTCTTCAGAAAAGATTACGGTTGTGTACGAGGGGGTAGATCACTTACATTACGACGTAAAAAAACTGACGGATCAATCTAAGTGTGACGATGTTTTAAGCCGTTATAATATTGCAAACGATTACTTGTTGTTTGTTGGTACCATCCAGCCAAGAAAAAACCTTGTTCGTTTGATGCAAGCATTTGCGCAGGTTGCCAGTGAACGTCAAGGGCTTGATCTCGTTGTCGCCGGGAAGAAGGGGTGGATGTACGACGATATCCTTGCCACACCGGCAAAGCTTGGTCTGTCCAATCGTATAAGATTTATTGATTACGTAAAAACTGAGGATCTTCCATACTTGTATGGAGGGGCCAAAGCCTTAGTCTTCCCCAGTCTTTACGAAGGTTTCGGTCTGCCGATTTTGGAGTCCTTTGCGATGGGAACTCCGGTTCTCACCTCTAATATATCTAGCATGCCTGAGGTGGGGGGAGAGTTTGCAGTCTACGTTGAACCGACAAGCGTGGACGATATCAGTAGGGGAATATTTGATGTTCTAAAGATTAATGCGGAACCGCAGAGTTTTGTTGATTACTCTAAAAACTTCTCCTGGGAGAAGGCCGGCAGACAAACCTTGAAGATTCTTCAAGATAACATGCGATGATGGTAGAAAAGGTTAAAATTCTTAACACAGAAATATCGGCAGTAACGTTGAATGAAGCGGTTGAACTTGTCATAGGTCTAATTAAAGAGGGTGGGAGATTTAGATATGTAGTAACCCCCAATCCAGAGATGATTCTTGAGGCGTTAGGTAATAAAGATTTTGCGTCGGCATTAAATTCTGCTTCGCTGGCAATTCCTGACGGTTCTGGTGTCGTTGTTGCTAGTGCCTATACAAACCGAGAACCACGAGACAGTAAGTTACTAGAGTTTGTGAATACGCTTTTGGGCTTTGTAGTAGAAGAATTTAAGTATGCTCTTGGCAAGCGCCCATCAAAACTGACGGAAAGAGTCGCCGGCGTTGATCTAGTAGAACAAGTCCTAAGCGCTGACTTTAAAATTAAGATATATCTTCTTGGCGGGGCCAATGGCGTGGCGAGCGCCGCGGCTGATCAGATACAGAATACTTACCCGAACGCTGAAGTTGTGGGATATAGCTCTGGGGGAGCTATTGATAAAAGTGGTCTTGGTGACAACGACGAGGAGGTAGTAAATGAGATTAATGCTCTAAAACCGGATCTACTGCTGATTGCTTTTGGCGCTCCCAAACAGGAGATGTGGATAGTGCATAATAAAAATCGATTGCAGGTCAGCGTTGCAATTGGTGTCGGTGGGACCTTAGACTTCTTTACAGGCGTGCAAAAAAGGGCACCTGACCTTCTCCAAAGACTTGGTCTCGAGTGGGTATGGAGGCTTATTGGGCAACCTGCGAGAGTTGGAAGAATTTTTAAAGCGTTGGTAATTTTCCCTTATTACATGACGCTAAATAGGTTACGTATGATAAAATCAAACCATGTCCCTCAAGTCTAACTCTTCGATTCTCGACAAGGTGGAGGATCTGTTGGTACCAAAAAGTACGTCGTCAGCCAGCGGAAAACTCAAGGTCTTAATGGTTGGTGCTGAGGTGGCGCCATTTGCAAGCGTGGGAGGGTACTCTCGTGTTTTGGGTTATCTTTCTGGCGCACTATTACGTTCCGGCCATGACGTAAGGGTCTTCATGCCAAAGTTTGGTTTCATAGAAGAGGATGAGTACGGTCTGGAGATGATCTGTGAAGGTCTAAAAGTTCCTACCGATAACCCGGAAAAACCATACCTGATTTGTAATGTTAAAAAATACGAGGTAAGCGGTCGACCGATTGTCTATTTTCTGGAAAATCGCGAATACTATGAGTTGCGTGCAAACGTCTACGGCTACGCTGATGACCCGGTGAGGTGGGCTTTGTTGAGCCGTGGCGTGTTAGAATTCTTGAACACCTGCGCTGATTGGGAGCCGGATATCATTCACGTAAACGATTGGCATACTGGAGCGGTGCCCAATTATCTAAAAACTAGTTACAAGGACGACGAGCGGCTGCAGAAGATTGCGACGGTTTTTACGATACACAATCTTTCATATCAAGGAATGTTCGACC
>JAGQKZ010000059.1 GCA_020429745.1 candidate division WWE3 bacterium
TTGACCGCTATGATTAACCGTAGAAATGTGGCGGAAACGAATGTGGCGTTGGCCATATCGATCACAAATCGGTAATGTAGTTGAGCCATTTCAGCTCTGAGTTTAGCTGAAACCGCAGGTGCTTCACCGGAAACGATCCTTCCACGTAACGTTACCAAGGTATAGCGATCCTTCTGTTCAACTGTGATCTCCACAGGATTAACCTTCCTTTCTCTGAATCTCTGAAATTGATACGTGCGAAAAGCACAATTCGGCTTATTGGCGGTATTGTAGCACTATGAGCTTGAATAATCTACTCATCAAAGGTCGAGAGAATGCAGCCGGGGGCGATTTGCGATGATTCGTTGTAAATTGATGTGTCGCCCTTAAAGCTTTCCCAATCGCTCATGTGGCGAGTAACCTTTGCCGTATAGGTTGATTTTAGCGATGGATCAAAAATGTTGAATGGACAAACGGTGTACGTCTCGTTAGTCTTCCAATTGCTATAGCGTACCATCAGTTCGGTTCGACTCAGCGTATTACTCCAAACTCCCGCCGTTCCCAGCGTCGTTCCTGCCGTTACATAGTCACCAACTTTAACCGCGACGTTTTTAACGTGATCGTACCAAACCTGCCAATACGAGTCGGCGTTTGGGGTGATTAATATTTCGTAGTCGGGATCGGTTGGATTTAGTTTAATGCTTTGCACATAGCCATCAGCAGCTACTAAAACCGTTGCATTCGGTGTCGTACGATATTCAAACGTTCCTAATACTTTTGGTCCGCTTGGTCCACTAACGGTTACGCCAAATGGCAGAAAGACCATGTCTTCACTCGCCACGAATTTAAATGCACCCGCCAGTCCGGTTTTGCTACTGTACGGCGCAAAGTTAATCATGAGATTTTTGAGTACCGGAGGTGTGGTTGGATCGATCGTTGGTGTTGGCGTGAGCGTTGGAGTCGGCGTCTTGGTTGGAACAGGAGTGTTTGTTGAGGATGGCGGAGTTGATGTTGGTCCCTCGATAACACTCGGGACAGGCGTTATTGTCGGAGGTGGAGTTGTTGGCACGGGAGTGGGCGTGTCCGCTTCGTTTGTAACATCGGGTGTTGTTGGTTCCGGATCTGTTGCAGGAGTTGGCGATACTTCGTCAACAATCAGCTCCTTCACGGTTGATGTTGGAGTCGGCGTGTCTACATTCCTAGGTTTGGTCGCAGTAAGGAAAACTATGGCAGCAGCACCGATGATAATAACTCCGACAATGATTGGAACGATAACTCCAATTACGCCGTCGTTATTCCGGGCAGCATTTAACGCGTTCAAGATATGTTCAGTCTAGCAGGAAATTATCTCTCAAACAAAATCGTGCTTAGAATAAAAGCTTGAGTGCAATTAAAAATATTACGACTCCAGATATGATCGGAGCGTAAATCTCGGCGACTTTCCCAAAGCGCTTTTCAAGGTCGAACCTGTTCTTGCCCATGATGGCGATTAAACCGATCAATGTAATCGTGCTCGCAAGTCCGATACTAAAGATAAAAACAAAGAAGATCCCAAGCAATGTTTGGCCAGAACCTACAGCAAGCATTAAAAGAGCCAGTGCATCAACGCAGGGTACTAAACCACCGCTGATTCCAGCCAAGATTAGTCCGCGTCTACTCGAAGCTTGTTCGTGATGGTGATGGTGGTTGTGCCCGTGTTCATGGTCGTGATAATGCTCGTGAGGGTGGCCGTGTTCATGATCATAACGATGCTTTAACTTCTTTACTCCGCCGCTGACCAGTCCAATCGCAATCAGCAGCACAAGGACTGCACTGAGCTTTTCAAAGATGGGTATAAGAGAATAAGCTGAGCGCGTTCGTGAGATGACTAAAAATACAAAGGCAAGAACGTAGATCATGAGCGTGTGTGTAATCGTAATCGATAGTGCGATCGTTAATACGTCAGCGAGACCGCTTTTGTTTTTACCAACGAGATAAGCAGCCATAATGCTTTTACCGTGTCCTGGGGTAACTGCGTGTAATCCACCAGCAAGAAACACGAAAAGTATCGACAGTAAAAAGATCGGCAAACTTGCCACAGGCCGAATTGCACTGATGGACCAATCTCTTGATAAATCAGAGAGCTGCTGTGCTAAATGATCAAAGAACGATTGTATATTTTGATCGGATTGTGAAGTTCCTTGTGTGATTAATTCGGGCGATGTCTCGTGGATTATCTCAACATAAGTGTCACCAATCATGCCGTTTTCGTCTACAACTCTAAGCGCTGCAAAATACAAAGGCTGTTGTAAGTCGTAGGCATGTTTTACCGATAGGCCACTTCCCGTCTGTTCATCGCCAAAATCCCACATATATTGCACGATCTTTGTAGCGGCGGAGGACTGGCTTGCATCAAATTCTAACTTATTTCTTAAATCAAGTCGCAGCGGAGTGTTGGCGGGATCTTCGGTTGTAACACCGTTCACATAAACCTTCGCTTGCGGCAGTTTGTAGTCGGCTGATGGCAGAACATTAATCATCGTCGACTCGAGAAGTTGATCCGGAAGGTCTTGATACTGTGCCATAATCGTCAGCACATACGACCCTGGATTTTCGTATGAGTGCGTATTTTTTAGTCCGCTTCCTGTTGTGCCGTCGCCAAAGTCCCACTTGAAGACCGTTTGGTCAATATCACTTTGAGCAGCCTGAAGTAGTGCTGTGACGATGTCGAACTCGATGATCTCGTTTGGTGCATACATCTCTTTGCTAATACTTTGTGGCACACGAAAATCAGCGGATGTAATCGGCACTGGATAAAAGTCTACAAACTCTCCATTCATCCTAAAAAACGCCGGCTGTCCGATCGAATGGGCGGATACTCGTTGCGGGACTACAGTGAGTGTCGTCAAGAAGATAGCAAGGAAGAGTAACTTTTTCATTGGTCTATTTTAATGTATTTGAACAAAATCGTGAGTGGTAACAACTATTTCAGTACTCTGATCAGCTCATCGAATAATTTGTCACTGGCGAGGATTCGCGTGTGGCCGACGATATCGATTTCAATGTTTTTTGCTCCATCCAAAAGAAGATTTCTGTTGGGGAGAACGTGATTATCAAGTCGGGGATAGATGTTTATTATTTTTTTTGCATGGTCAGGCGAATCGTTAATCGTCATGAGCACTTCGCTATTGTGATCTAACTCATGAAGATTGTGATACTGCAGCTTGCCAAACAGCGAACCATGATGGGGGGCAGAGATTGTCACAGCACTTTTAACCCTGTCTGCTAACGGCGATTGCGTTAAGAAGTATCTTGCCACGACGCCACCTTTGCTGTGTGATACGAGAATGATCTCTTCACCGTCTAAGCTTTTAACCACATTCTCAAGTCGTTCATGAATCTTTTGTACCGGTGCAATCGAGCTAAAGTCGGGAATAGTGTGAATGCGATAACCCAAGACATTAAGCACGTTACCGACCTTAAGGAGCGAGAAAGCGGTTTCATGCAATCCGGGGATTAAGACAACGTCGCCTTTGTCGCCATGATTCCACGCGTCAGGCGTGGTTTTATGCACAAACGGCAAGATCTTGAAGTACCCAATCAACGCATATTCTTTAATGAGGTCAAATAATGTGGACATAAGGGGATTATAGCAAGTACGTATCGTGTATATGAAAAAGGCGCCGGCGAGATTTTGAGGTCCCGGCGGCGCCTTGAGGTTAATGTTGGATCAAAGACTCGGTAGGAACGATATTGAACTCGTTCCCGTAGTTGTCTCCGATCCAGATTTCGTAACCTAGTACTGACCCGTCGTCGATGTAGTCCGTGGGATAGTCAGCTTCCCAGTAACCACTTGAAGGGTTGTAGGTGAGATACATGTCGTCGTAGTACTCGCCATCGAGCGTATAGACGACCTCGACCCACGCAACGCCAGCGAAGTCATCACTGGCTTGCACTCGAAGGTTGAGTTCTTCGTCAATCGTACTAGGGGGATTGACGATGTATCCGGTGGGCGGCTGTTGATCACCTTGAGTGGTGAAGCTGACCTGGTCCAGCGTGACCGTCATCGCCGAGCTAGCCAGCAGATAATACTGCAGTCCAATCTTGGCGACGTTGCCACTCGTTGGCGTATAGGTTAGTTGCTTCCAGCCGTCGTACTCCGTTGCGATCTTGCCCAGCCATTGACCGGAGATCCAGTTTCCGGCCGCGTCGTACTCATCGACATAGAACCCGAACTCGTCGCCGCTGTTAGTCGTTTTGACGTACGACGTCCAGAAGTAGGTTTGGGTTGGGTCAACCGGTACTTGGCCGCTGAACAGGTACTTCGTGCTGGGCGGGTTTGACGGGAAGACAACAGAGTTGTTGCCACTGCTGCCCTGGCCTTGGGTGTCCACGACTAGATAGTTGGTATCACCCGTCCAGTTAAGCAGCCATCCTGCTTCAAGCTCCTCGAAGTTCCCGTTTAGCAGGCTGTTGTCGAGAACAGACATGTGCGCGTCGTCAACGTACACCGTACCCGTCGAACCGCCGGTTAGGTAGAACTGCCAGTTCATCTTTGCAACCGAGCTACTCGTCGGCGTGTAGATGTAGCCGTATTGACGAACTCGATTCAGGTCTGCCTTGCCTTGCCATTTTCCTGAGATCCAGTTTCCGGCAGCATCGTACTCATCGACGTAGAAGCCGAACTCTCCTGAGGTAAGCGCTTCAGTGTTGACGAACGCTTGCATCATATAGGACTGCGTGCCGATCACGGGGATCTGCGGCGAGAACATATGGGATGGCGACCCTCCGCCTGTAAACACAACCGAGTGTTGCGAGTCGGGATAGGCGCCGTTGTTATTGTTGTCCGCCACGATCTGTGATCCCTGGCTTATTGACCAGCCGTTGTTTACGCCGTTCTGGAACTCACCGTTGGGGAACAGGTTTACCTGTGTTGCATCGACCTCCGACAATACCTGATCGATCGTCATGACTGTGGCTTCGTGATCGACAAGGTACTGCACGATCGCTTGGAAGTCGGCGGTTGAGGTGACGTACGGTTCCTCTGGATCCGGGACATCGGCGATGTCGTGAAACACCAGAACGAGCCATTCGCCTCTGATTTGGGCGCGGTCGATCCAGTTAAACACCTGCTGAAGCGGTAATCCTGCCTCCACCGACTTTTCTTGCAGCCAGTACTGATCGTAGGGGAGGACGTTGAGCCTCGTTCTGTCCCAGAACCCACGTTGTGCCGAGTAGATCTTTGCGATCTCGCGGATTGTCGGACTATCGTAGG
>JAGQKZ010000060.1 GCA_020429745.1 candidate division WWE3 bacterium
CCCTACCCTAGGCTGGTTATCCACCGGATAACCGGCAGCTCTAGCCTGAGTTCCCCACTGCAAAGCATTGCCCGTCGTTACCCCTGACAAATCAGGTCGCATGTCTAATGCATGACACGTACACGAGCAGCAAATTGCGCCCACCGTTCGAATACCCTCGAAAGGGACCAACAGAATCGAAGCCAGCACCGACGCCACCAACAGGATTCTCACTGTTCGCGAGAACATAACACACCTCCTATGTGTTTGATATGTTTTTTACCCACCGCCCTGGTAATCCCAGGTATGAGTACTAAATTAATGTGCTATTTTAAAAACCGCCCATCGTCAATATAAAACAAAGCTAGAAAGTACATCTATCAAGAGCTGTTCATTATCATTGGTATATGGCAACTGCCCATTGAACATGAACCAACCGCCCTCAACTTGAAGGAAAGCTTGCGAGATTTGAAGTGTAACTCCGCCATTTAATTCGCCGAAATATACTGGAACTGACGCCCCCCCAATTTTCATCTCGATATATTCGTCGGTTGCCCCCGCCCCACCGACACCAGCCACACACGACACCTGGAACCAACCATTATCTGTATTGAACTTAACTAGTGAATCGTCTTTCTCGCTCATCTGCCAGTTAGAAGGAACCTGAATTACATAGCTGTAAACACCATTCATATAATCATTCGTACAACTACCCTCGTAACTTACCGTCGGCTTCATTGTCGGAGTTGGCGACACAGTATTCCCATTTTGCATATACCAATAACCCACTCCAGCCAATACGATAATAGATACTACCACTAGAGTAACTAATATTATGTTTCCATTTTGATTGTTTAATTGTTTTACTTTTGTCATTTTTTTAGCGTATCGAGGGTAAAGCTCTGAACTCCCAACACCATATCAGGACTCACCTTAGGCAGAAACGCTGCCCTGAGTCGATACCACCACGCTGCATAACACAGCAATTACCAACAGGATTCTCACAGTTCGCGAGAACATAACACACCTCCTATGTGTTTACTTTTGGCCATGCGGCCTTCATGTATTGACCCAGATCATTATGAGTCCTTAATTAATGTGCTATCTTTCCAATGCCTTAAAACTATTAACAACTTTTTCAAGGATTGTTGCGTTGAGGCCGTCTCGATAATTTCGAACGTCCCCCTCGATCTGACCATTAAAGGTGTTTATTACAAAATACAACGCTTTGGTTTTCTGTAAGACAAGCAGTGTACTTTCCGATACATTACCACTTTCAAAAGTATCTATCTTCTTCCCCACCATGCCTGCTAATTCAAAGTCATGAGTGCTTGCCATATAGCCATATTGTTCGGCTTGACTGCCATACATGTATTTGTATCCACCCGTATTCAACATTGTAGAAACGAGCTCATCCAAGCTACCTGGGCTGTTCAGACTTGCAATTGCCACGTTAAAAGTAATTGCACCAAGTATCTTATCTTGCAGACCACTCATCGACGAATTTAAAGTTATCCCGTCGTGTAGATATGTAATCGTCGCATTTTCGTCTAGTTCTTCGACCCCACTAACTCCATAGTGGCCACATTCAACCCACTCAGGGCACAGATAGCTGAACCCATACTCCTCATTCGTATACGTTTTCCAGTCTGAAGTATCAATCGAGCTCGTAGTTGGAGTCGGCTTCATTGTCGGAGTTGGCGACACACTATTACCATTTTGCGTATACCAATAACCCACTCCAGCCAGGGTGACCAAGATGACTACAACCAAAATAACCAACATTACGTTCCCGTTCTTGTCATTTATTTTTGCAATTCGTTCGCTTGACATCATTCACTTTATAGTATATACGTAAATATATGTCAACGAGCAGTTTTCACGATAACAACCTAATACTCTCGCACGAGATAATGATTCGTGATCTTTACTTCTATAGAAAATACCTCGAGGCGCTAGATGACGAACTCCACTTCCCTACCCTGCTTGATTTCGACGTGAAACAGTTCCGAGATTATCTACTTGTGCATGCTCAGGATAATAATCCGAGGGCCGTAAACTTTAATCGCTGGCTGAAGAACGAGACGTGTAATTATCTGGAGTCCGATGGAGCCTATCTAATGTCGCTACCCTACTTCTCCAAGCGATCTAAGAAGGCCTGATAAGCTGTGTCGCCTTGGGCCGTCTTCTCAACCGCTTCGCGCACAACATCAGACTTGCTAAACCGTGTGTGCGTCGCCACCCAGTCAAGATACTTGTTCATACTTGGAGGAATGTTCATAAACAGCTTTGCATCGAGAGAATCTTTAATCTTGCCCGCCATCGCGAGTAGCTCCGCCTCAACGTCTTTATCGGTTTTGTATTCCAATACGGTTAGATTGCGATTTTTTATAGACTTGATCGTTTCGGTTACCTTACTCCCCTCCTCAACGATGATTACCGTCGGACGCCTGTACTCTAGCGCCAAGGCTAGATGATAGCGCATGTTCTCATTAACGACGTTCTCACCGCAAACGATCATATCTGATCCGATCACGCCATCGCGCACCGACTTAAACTCATCCACCGCCGCGCTCATGTCGCTTGCAAGCTCCGGTAGATAAACATCATACCCCTCCTTACCAAAGGCAGATCTTAACTTGTCGATGTCTTGTTGTGATTTCCCTCCGAAAATGGCTATACGCATAACTATATGTCCTGTTTGTTAGTATACATTATTATATATCTTTAGTGAAAGCTACTTTGGCCAGACGATTACATTGCCACTCTTTAAATCTTTGTTGAAAGAAAAAATGTCTTTAATTCCGTTGCGTTGCATGACCGTAAGCATAACAGCGTCTGAGTAGTTAATAGAGTGCCTCAACTTACATAAAAGATCAATAGCCAGGGTCATATCGGACTTCTGCTCATCAACCACTACAATGCCGGAATCTCCAAGTAAGGTTTTTAGAAACGTTTGTAGCTTGTCGTTGTCTCCTAACTTATAAATAGAATCAGCCGCTTTTACTACCTCACCCACCGAAGTGTAGACCTTAACCGTCTCGTTAAATAGACCTGTTACAAACCCCACCGCCTCATCATAGGCAGAGCTAGTCTTGAAGTTAAGCGCAACGAAAGCATCACTCGCAACGAATAGCTGCTTCATTTACCCTCCTCCGTCATTTTCATGAGCGTGATAATTCCCTTCTCTGTCTTGTCACGGTGGCTTTTGTATAGATGTGCTTCCAAAACGCTGCGCACATACTCCGAGATCGTTACGCCACTCTCCTTCGCCTCTTTCTTTAGTGTTTTGTGCATGTCCTCTGGTATAAAAAGTTGGGTTCTATGCATAGAAAATATTTACGCCTCAAATATAGCACAACAATCAACTGTGAGAAGTTTAAGATCTATCTTGACTTACTAACGGACTGATCGGTAAAAAGATATACCTTGCTGTTTAGCGAATTCAGATAAAGAATCGGGTTGTCGGCCGGACTCTTGCGCGAACCCGAAAGCAGAAGCTTGACCATCTTTTTCTTGTCTTTGCCAAAGGCAAAAACCCAGACATGATTCATCCTGCGTAACGTTAACATCGAGAGCGTAACCCTCCGCGTCTCCCCCCTTTGTCCTTCATGACGAAACCCTACGATATAGTTCTTAAACAGATCACCTCTATCTTCGTAAAGTCCTTTGTGTATATCATCTCTTGGCCTGATACCCCCAAGACTTCCATCGGACTGGAGTTCAACAAAGGCGTGCATATTCTGACTCTTAGCAAGGATCTCCTCAATGCGATTCGAATAGATTCGCACCGTTCCTTCCAGCGATGGGGCGCGTGACAAGATTCTAAAAAATGGCACACCGCGTTTGGACAGGAGATCAAGTAGCCCGCGCTCTTGATACATAAGCTCAATGCTCTCAAGATGAAACGGCTCGCCTAATATCTCCTCACTCATCACTACGGAGTATGGATCCATCGTCTCATATTGTGCAATAAGTTCAAACAGATTTAAGATATAATCCCCGTGGTTAATGAACATAACCGTCTGGCGATCGATCATCTTTGTGAGGAGATAATAAACGTACTTTATCGCCTGCGCTGGATCGTCCATATGATAAAGCTCAATATTACCTTTGGTGAGGTGCTCAAATGCACCAAGCGTGTTTTCTTCACTCATAGTTATCTCGTCTAAGCAGATCTTATAACGTTACGGCTGAACGACGTTGATGCGTCCTTCCATGCCTAAAGCGCGGTGATCGTCTTGAGAACAGTAGTAGGTGTATTCACTCTTATCGTTAACAGGAATCTTGACCTGAAAAACTGTGCTTCCATCAGGCTCGATATTGCCGCTTGATATGGCCAGATCGTCGATAACGAGATTGTGAACCATCGTGCCTGTGTTCTCAAATCTAATCTGGATCGTCTCTCCGGCATTAACTTGAATAACACCTGGATCGTAGGCGTACTCAAAAGCACGAACAACTATCTCCCGCACTTCGGCAGTCGTGGGCTCAGACGTAGGTGTTGGGACATCGCTGACATCAGGCTCGACCGGCGCCTGTGTAGGGGCTACCGTCGGAGTGGGTGAAGCAGTAGGAACAAGCGTTGGTGCAAGTGTAGGAGTTGGGGTAGCGTTTGAGAGATCGGCTGATGGTGTTTTCCAAAAGATTAGCGCCCAGATTGCAAAGCATATAACGCTTAAAACTAGAAGAAAGGCGACAACAGCTCCCAACCCCTCATTAAATCTTGATACCATGCTGATTACAATTATAACATTGTCAGCACAATACCAATCGCCCAGACAGAGGCGAATTTACACCATATACAGCTTTTTATTACTAGTTAGGCATCAATCAGATGTTCAAAAAAGTTATATTTTCGTTACAATGAGCAGGTCGTTCTGGCTACTTATTAATATTTAACGAGAGCAAATATTTACTTGTTGGATATTAACCAAACACTGGAATTCGCACCTTATGGCCAGAGCGACAACCTAACCAATTCTTTCCAACTTTTTGACCTTTCTACCTTTTAACCACTATCCACCCCTTGCTTCTATATGCCATACTATATACATGCTTGCAAAAACCTACTCCGGCTCAATCGTTGGACTGGATGGTCAACTTGTAACTGTAGAAACGGATCTGACAAAGAAAGGTTTCGGGGCCTTTAAGATTGTTGGGCTCGCAAGCAAGGCAGTGGACGAAGCCAGAGATCGGGTC
>JAGQKZ010000061.1 GCA_020429745.1 candidate division WWE3 bacterium
CACCAACAGGAACCATGTCGACATCGTATAGAAGAATATCGGCGGCCATTAAAACGGGGTAATCAAACAACCCTGCGCTTACAAAACTTTGCTTGCCCTTCTTATCCTTATACTGGGTCATGCGCTCGAGTTGACCGATACCTGTGAAGCAGTTCAAAATCCAGCCCAGTTGTGCGTGGTCTTTGTTGTGAGACTGCACGAAGATTACGGATTTTTTCGGATCGATACCGCAAGCGATGTACCAGGCGGCATTAGAGCGAATATATTGGTGTAGTTTTTCAGGATCTTGTTCGACTGTGATGGCATGAAGATCGACCACGCAGAAGTAGTTCTCGTATTCGTCTTGATGTTTGGCCCATTGCGAGAGCGCGCCGATGTAGTTTCCTAAGTGAAGATCACCGCTTGGTTGGATTCCCGAAAACACGCGCAACTTTTTATTCATACTAAACATTATACATAAAGAGTCGTTTGCCGCTCGAAGTATATAATAACTACATGGCAGATATAAATGAGCTAAAGCAGCGATTTGAGTTGGCTAAGGAAAAGCTTAACGTCGACAAATTAAAATTGCGTAAAGCTGAGATTGAAAGTGAAAGCTCGGCTTCAGAGTTTTGGTCCAACGTTGAGCGTTCATCAAAGATGATGAAGGAGCTGGCACGCGTGAACGCTGATCTTGATCTAATCGACACGCTTGAGCTGTTTCTGCTCGAACTCGAAGACAACGCCGAGGACGATGCATTGCTAACCGATGTTTATTCACAGATCGATAAGCTGGAGGAGAGATTGTTCTTGTCGGGCAAGTATGACGATAACGACGCAATCCTATCAATTCACCCAGGTCAGGGTGGAACCGAGGCGATGGATTGGGCCCAGATGCTCCTTAGGATGTATCTGCGCTATTTCGAACGAAATGATTGGAAGGCGGAGATCGTCAGTCAAACCTCCGGGGAAGAGGCAGGGATTAAAGAGGCTGTGATCCGCGTTGAGGGTGATTATGCTTACGGATTCTTAAAACACGAAACAGGGACACACCGACTTGTGCGCCAGTCGCCGTTTAACGCACAGAATTTAAGACAAACGAGTTTTGCAAGAGTCGAGGTCGTACCGATTATCGAGCACAACGATGATGTCGAGATCAACGACGCTGATCTTGACTTTTCCACGGCACGTTCGGGTGGTCCCGGCGGGCAGAACGTGAATAAGGTGGAGACGGCGGTGCGACTCACACACGTGCCAACCGGGCTTACCGTCAAGGTCTCGTCAGAGCGTTCACAGCATCGGAATCGCGAGCTCGCAATCGAGATGCTTAAAGGTCAACTTGCAATGAAGATGGAAGAGGAGCAACGCGCCGAGGAGGCAAAGACGAAGGGTGATTATGAGGTGCCAGGTTGGGGGAATCAGATTCGCTCTTACGTCTTACATCCTTACCAGATGGTTAAGGACCATCGTACCGATGCAGAGGTGGGCGATGCCTCTGGTGTTTTAGACGGAGACCTTGATGATTTTATCCAAGTTGAAATTAGAAAGCTCAATTAACTTAAGATTTATAACCATATTCGTCGTTTTGGCCAGTCTTTCTGTGGTGTCGTTACTTGTTGCGTTTCGCTTACCAAGACAGCTTAACTTATCCCCAGATTCGTTCATGTATCTCGATATCGCAAAAAATATTAAAGCCGGTTTAGGAGTAAGCACGTTTAACCTCTCTTTGAGTTCAACAAGTATTCCTGATCACGTTATTGCATGGCCTCCACTTTTCCCGATCGCGATAGCGTTATTGATGATGGCCGGGTTGACGAACCTTAACGCTGCTGTTTTGTTATCGATGGTGTTGCTTATTGTGTCAGTTTTACTTGTGTTTTTTGTCGTCCATAAAAAATCGAACCTCGTCTTTGCTGTTGCTGCTGCGTTAACTTATCTTTATCTAGTGACGAAGATGTCGATCTGGCAGAACGTTTGGAGCGAGCAGCTATTTACCGTGTTGCTGCTTTCTGTATGGACGTACATACTTCTCAGGCGCAATTACGACCTGAAGGATGTATTTGTCATAGGATTGATGTTGTCGCTCGTTGCATTGACCCGGTACGCTGGGATCGTGCTCTTACCCGTAGTTTTCGCGGTGTTATTTCTCCGCACGCAAAGAGGTGAATATGGTTCCATCCGACGCCTAGCAACCACGGGAGTGGCCTTTGTGTTAGGTCTCACACCTCTAATCGTCTGGTTTATTAGGAATATTGTGGTGAGTGGCTCAATATTTGGTGTGGTTTCGCCGGTTGCGTTTGCCACTTGGCACCAGTTGCTTAGCGATCTCACTAACGCGTTTTCTGATGGATTTGTTCAACATCTGATTTGGCTTGTAGCTGCGGTGTTTGTGGGAGGGTTGCTAAACATCTACAGCTTAACCAAAACTGTAAGAAGAGGGCTGACAGAATTGCGGTCAAGCGCGTTATTTTTGTTTGTTGTTTTGTATCTGGCTCTCATCACCTACAGCGTACATCGCTATAATATCGACGCAATCTCAGGGAGATATCTTGAGCCTTTGTATCCGCTTACACTGATTGCACTATTTATTTTTCTCGAACGGGTTGTAAACGAATTATGGTTGAGAATCGCACAGCTAAGGGTCGAAGTTCGAGGCCTGGTTGTAGCTACAATTTTCCTCATTAGCGTCTTTATGTTTTTCGGCAAGGTTAAGCTTTATATCACAGATACAAAAATCGCCGCGAACACCCGCTATCGCGATAAAGTAAGCGAGTGGGTAATAAACAACACTGGTAAGGAAGATATTATTATCAATCGTAGGTCATGGGTTTATCGTTTCGTCACTGACAGGGTTTCAATTTCTAGTGACTACCCGTATATGCCTCAACTTACAGCTGAAAATATTATTACTTTTCTTATGAACCATAGTGATCTTGATGGCCGCAGGATAATGATCGTCGATATCAGTGCAACGACTTTGCCAGACTATAACGAATATGCTAAATTTGGTATTACGTTGTTGTTAATCGCGCAGATCGGGAACAACAACGTTTATGAATTAAAGTAAGATGCAAAAGATTTTGGTTACCGGTGGGGCAGGTTATATAGGTTCGATTACGTCAAGGATACTTTCCAACGAGGGCTTTACGCCAGTTATCGTTGATAATCTAGCGAACGGCAATCGCGAGGCGGTTGGGGAGTTTGAGTTCCACGAGGCGGATCTTCGTGACTATGAAGCGATTCATGACGTCCTGTCCGCAGTAAAACCCGACGGTGTGATCCATTTTGCCGCTCTTAAAGCAGCCGGCGAGTCGATGGAGATTCCGGAAGCCTATTATGAAAATAACGTCGGAGGTTCAGCAAATCTATTTAAGGCGATGATTGATCTTGAGTTAGACAACGTGGTCTTCTCTTCAACAGCGGCAGTTTATGGAGACCCAGAAAAGTTGCCGGTAGATGAAGACGACGCCACAATTCCAACTAGCGTGTACGGGCACTCAAAGTTGCAGGTAGAAGAGCAACTGGATTGGCTTGCAAAGTTGAATCGTCTTAGTTCTATTCGGTTACGTTACTTCAATGTGGCTGGTGCGTTGGAGGACGGAAGCATCGGCGAAGATAGTCCAAAACTCATGAACCTCATTCCTCGTTTAATTAAGTGCCTTCAGGGAGAGGCGACGTTTCAACTATACGGCAACGATTACGAAACAAAAGACGGCACGAACATCCGCGACTATATCCACGTCGTCGATTTAGCCAAGGCGCACGTCATGGCTTTGCAGCACCTCAGTAAAAACAAAGGAACAGATTACATTAATATTGCGGTAGGCGAGGGTTACTCAAATATGGAGATAATCGATCTGGTGGAGAAGGTTAGTGGTCAAAAGCTCGAGTACGATGTTGTAGACAGGCGCGCTGGTGATCCGGCGGAGGTTTATGCGAGCAACGAAAAGGCAAAGAACGTTCTGGGTTGGGAACCGCAGTATGGCCTTGAGGAGATAATCGAGCACGCATGGAAGTGGCACTCCACTCATCCGCATGGATACAAAGGTGAGTAATACTCTTTCTGACATAATCTTTTTGCTAGTTTGAGAATTCAACACAAAAAAAGTATTGCGAAGTTTTCTCTGCTAGGGTATAGAATAAGTGATGGCTGATTTTTCTATCGTCTTTCCCGCCTATAACGAGGCTACGGTTATCATTGATACTGTTCGTTCTTATGTCGATTACTTTGGTGATCGAGCAGAGCTAATCATCATCGATAACGGTTCGGAAGATGGAACTCAAAAGCTTATCGAACAAAACTTTAGAGATGACGCTCGTGTTAAATATTTTTATTTTGATCATCCACTAGGCAAAGGCGGAGCAGTCTACGAGGGTTTCAAACACGCTTCGAGCGATTTACTCGGATTCACTGATACCGATGAGTCGGTGCCCGCTGATCAGTTCGATCGGT
>JAGQKZ010000062.1 GCA_020429745.1 candidate division WWE3 bacterium
GACGATGGCAGCGGTGTAGTTCGGGTTTACATTAAAGATTCGACGGTAATCGATAAACCCTACATGCGAGTTGGTTATTATGCGCGGGTCGCAGGGATCGTTAGCCAGTACAAGGATGAATACCGAATTTTACCACGCTACCAAGAAGACGTCGTTGTTAGCAAATCGCCTCTAGGAAGTGTCCTGGGCAGCGTAACCCAGCTTCCAGAAACAGGTAATTGGCTATTGGGCTATTCACTGGCAACGATGATTGCAGGAGTAGCACTGTTTATTGTTGGTGGAAAAGTTCAGAGCCTTGCGAAGGCTGTCTGTTAATTCAAGTGTTGATAAGTTCGATAGCTCCAGTAGAGTTCAAAATGTCTATAAAACGTGTATAGGTCTCTTGATCTTTAGCTAAAATATTCGTGGGTAAAATCTCGCTAAACTCAGAAGGCCAAAAATCCTCCCCGTTTACATCTTTGATTACTGCGCCAGATTCTTTAGCAATAACGAGCCCTCCGATTTGATCTTCGATCTCAGAGTTTATGGATAGGATTATGTCTATGTCTCCATTGGCAATAAGACTGTAATCGATTCCCGGGGACCAAGTGCTGATAATTCGTTTTACATTTGGTGCAAGTTTTATATGAATTCGGTGGGCTAATTCTACTGCTGCGTAGCCACTAATAAGGGATATCGTTAATCTCTCATTTCTCTTTGTATCATTGGATTTTAATATACGGTTATCTTGAAATGCCCCTGTTCCTATCTCAGCATAAAACAGCTTTTTAGTTATTGGGTGGTAAATAACCCCAAGTTGAGGAAAACCATTTCTGAGCAAAGACACCGACACGGCGATAAGAGGTATTCCCAAGGCAAAGTTGTTTGTACCATCGAGGGGGTCGACTACCCACATGTTCGGGCTATCATTTGGGTGTACCCCAGACTCCTCGCCATAAAAAGAATAGTCTGGAAAACCATTAGTCAAAGTGTCCGAAATCATCTTTTCGGCTTCAACGTCTACATCGGAAACTAAAGTGGCAATACCCTTGTCTTTGTATTTAACTCCTGAGTAATTACTAAATTGACCTGCCACATAATCGCCTGCATTCCTGCACGCCTTAATCGCAGTTTCAAGTTCTTTTGTGAGATTAATCATTTTCTGATCCGGCGGAGCCGCCTTTTCTGATCCGACGTTCGTACTTTTCAAGGACTTTATCTAAAGACTTGTCTAGGTCAACGTTGAAATAATTGGCAACGGTAATTAGTGAATACATTACGTCACCAAGTTCGTCGAGGACGTTTTCGCGGTATTTGAGAGGTTCTCTGCCATACTGGGACATCTTTAGTAGTTCTTTGGCAGTCTCTCCGATCTCGGAGACAAGGTCAAGCACCCTGTGTTCAGGCGGATTTTCCATGTCGTATTCTTGGGTGAATTTTTTGACTTTCTCTTGGATCTCGGATAACTGCATTATTTAACTATACAAAAGATCAAACGTTCTTGGAAGCGGTGATTGTGTTTTTAAGGAGATAGGCAACCGTTAGTGGGCCGATACCGCCCGGGTTTTTGCTTAAAAATATGTCCTTGTCCATAAACTTGTCGGCGATTATGTCGTATCCGACATCGATAAGTATCGAACCGTCCGTGACGTCTTCCGGCTGCAGTACATCGCTGCTGTTTGTCCCGGTAACGATAATATCTGCCGACTTCGTGTGTTGCGTTAAGTTTTGTGTTTCCTCATTCACAATCGTCACTGTTGCTTTAATCAGACTGAGAAACTGTGCCAATGGGCGACCAACAAGGAGCCCGCTACCAACGAGTGTAACGTTCACTCCCGTCAGATCAGCAATCTCTATCTCTTCTTTCTGCGTATCAAACCTTGTGACCGGATACTTGCCGGTGAGCATGATCGCATCGTTTACAGCCCGAACGACGGGACTTAAGAATCTTGGCGAGCCTTCCATTAAAAGCCCTAGATTTTTGGGGTGGAGTACATCGACGTCCTTGAACGGATGTACCTGTTTTAGTATGTCGCTGCGATTGTATTGAGGGGGGAGCGGAAGTTGAATAAGAATACCGTGTATGCCGGCATCGGCATTGAGCTCTTGTATCTGTTGTGCGACCAGGCTTGCTTCAAAGTTTGTCGGATAAGAAAACTTTTGGAAATGCAGTCCGATCTCTTCCGCTGTGCGTTTTTTTATGTCTACGTAAAGATGAGAATTCGGATCGTTACCAACGACAATACTCGCAAGTCCAGGCTTTTGCTCAAGCGACGACACCTCGTCCCTCATCTGCTCGAGGAGAGTAATTGAGCGTTCTTTACCGTCAATCAGTTGTGCGGCCATAAACCCATTTTACCACGGATTTAGGCCCATCTGATGCTTCATCTCTATAAACGGGAACGAGACACGCCTCATCGTAAAGCAGGCCCGCCTGATCGTCGTCGGCGCGCACGATACCGACCAGCTTACCTTGGATGCTGAAGTCTTGCCCGACGATGGGTTCGAACTGCGGGTTGGCGGGCACAAGGGCGATGTAGTCGTCGAAACGGTAGTATTTTTTCAGCGTGGCAGACTCTTCTAAAAGGGCGACAACGATGTCTCCGTTTTGTGCCTCGCTTGTTGGTATGATAAGAGCGATGTCTCCCGGGCGAATACCGGCTCCGATCATACTCTCGCCGTTTACCCGTAAGGCAAACGCTTTTCTGTTGCCCTTTAGGTGCGTGCGTTTAATGCTGATGTACTTTTCGACATTCTCTTCCGCAAGAAGTGGGTATCCGGCTTGAATCTGTCCGATTAGCGGTATACGGATCTCTTGTCTACCTCCTGGACGGTTGTTGACGCGCAACACCTTTATTCCACGTGCTTTACTTGTTCGCTGAATGTATCCTTTTCGTTCAAGCGCGTCCAAATGTATCGATGCTCCGCGGATCGAATTCACACCCAGCTCGTCGCGCAGTTCGCGTACGGTAGGCGGATAACCGTTAATCTCGATTCCACCGACGATGATGTCTAGAACCTCTTGCTGTCTGGTTGTTAGTGTGGCGTGTATACTGCTCATTAGTCAATATCGTCTACTAGTAGACTTTAACATCCGGGTGTTGGTAGTCAACTGGTAATTTGTGTTGGGGTTACGATAGTTATGATGATTGGGGTGATTGTGGTTGTTCTCTCGGCGTAAAAACAAATCTTATACACACCTGGCCGAAGACCTTGATTAGAGCCGTCGGATAGGTGTACAAACAAGCTCGGAGAGTTTGATTTTAGAGGACATGTATCGTATAAATAAATTACCCATGTGGCAAGAATTATTAAACGTCTGCTGCAACGGCAATGCGACCAAGGGCCTGTTAATACTCGGGTCGGTAGGTTTGCTTCTCGTCTGGCTCATTCTCCTCACGTTTGTAACGATTAAAACCTATACTATNAATAAGCGCCTTGTCGGAAACACAGGTAGAGATAACTTGAGAGACATACTGCAAGAGCACATGGGGCGTGTCGGTTCGGTGCAGATGCGATTGAACGACATAGAGAAGATTTTAAGTGGGGTGCAAACGAGTGGTAGGTCGCATATCGCCAAAGTCGCTATCGTGCGCTTCAATCCGTTTGATGATACCGGTGGGAATCAGAGTTTCGCCCTCGCGTTGCTTGATGAGAAGGATGACGGCGTTGTGATATCGAGCCTCCATGCGAGGGAAAGGACGAGGGTCTACGCTAAGCCTGTCAAATCGGGTGAGGCGACGGATTTTGAGTTTTCGAAAGAGGAGAGCGAAGCTATACAAAAGGCGCTGGGTTAGTTGTAGAATAATGATATGAACGACGACATAATTTTAAACGAGGACAACCTTACAGATGTTCATCATGTCGGTGTTGCCGGGAAAGTCAAAGTTAAGCTTAATTTGATAGCGGCGAAGTGGAAGGCGATGACCAAGCGCCAGCGGTTTGTCTACGGAGGGGGTGCCGGCGTTGTAGTTTTGCTCCTTGTCGTGACGATCGGTGCTGTGGCGCTAAGTGGGAAGAATGATTCTGGCAGTTTGCACAACAACCTAAGCGACAACAATAACGTTGCCCTCATAACCCCGGAAGAGCCAAAAACCAAGACTCTTCCACTAACAGGTGAGTACGTCACCGAAGCAACATATAACGAGGTGATAGCACGTCCGGCGGTTGCAATTGTTGTTGAGAACACCCCTGAGGCGCGCAACCAATCAAGCCTTAGTCTGGCCGATGTCG
>JAGQKZ010000063.1 GCA_020429745.1 candidate division WWE3 bacterium
GGATTGGTAGCGGCTACCAAACACAGACGGCCATTTATACTAGTGTATTATGAAGCTTGTCTAGATAAAGAACGCGCAATAAAACGCGAGAAGTATTTTAAGACTGGTTTTGGAAGAAGATATTTAAAAGATCGTATTGGCTGAGTAGTTTTGTTTATTGGCGAGGCGATAGAATGCAACGACTCGCAGGCATATGTCCTTGCTTGGCGAGGCGGCAGTATGCAACGACTCGTAAGCACGATGTACTTGCTTGGCGAAGCGGGCCCGCCCGCAACGCCTGAGCAAGCTCAGTCTTGCGATGGCGGGCGGGGTGTGGCGCAGCTGGAAGCGCGCATGGTTTGGGACCATGAGGTCGTCGGTTCGAGCCCGACCACCCCGACCAGGAATTTATCCCTACGGTCTAAATTTATAAGTTGCTACGCAACTTGACGAATTTGGCTTCGCTCAAAAGTTTCGATACAATAATCGTTGGTATGTCAAACGCAATTTTAATCCACGGAACTTGTAGTGAAGAAGAATATTTCAGCGACGAATACCCCTCTTTATCAAACAGTCATTGGTTCCCTTGGCTACAAAAACAACTTTTAATACGTGGCATTCATACCGAAACCCCAGAGATGCCGGATGCATATCAGCCAGACTATGAAAAATGGAAGAACGAGTTTGAGAGATTTGAAGTAAACGATCAAACGATACTCGTTGGTCATAGTTGTGGTGGTGGCTTTTTGGTTAGATGGCTCACCGAGAATGCGATAACTCTGAAAACTGTGATATTGGTTGCGCCCTGGCTAGATCCCGATAGACGGAAGACATCGGATTTCTTTGAATTTGATATCGACCCTGATTTTGTCTCGAGAGTTTCCAAACTTAAGATATTTGTATCAAACGACGATGAGCCCGACATCTTAGAATCCGTCCAATTGATAAAGAATGCTTTGCCAAATATCGAAATCAAAAGATACGAAGGAATGGGACATTTTACAGAGGAAGAGATGAAAAAGAATGACTTTCCAGAACTATTAAACGAGCTTGTCTGATCTTCTATCACGAAATCTAGTGTTACAATCGTTCACATGGCTGATTACTTGACCTTTAAGAAATCGTACCGCAAAAGTTTGGCGAAAGAGATTGAAAAGTTACTCGATATAGAAAACGTTGAAATCACGCGACAGTTTGTGTCTTGGGACAGCTTTTCATTTTTAGTTGAAATCCATAGCAAACCAATCTACGTTGCCAAGATCTTTAAGTTCCCCAACTGGCCCACGCCTGGACATCTCGAGAGCGTGTTCGAACTTCTATCGGCACAGTCCATATCTCACGAAAACATTGTGCATCTTGCGCATAAACATGATGTTTTCCCCTATGGATGGCAGCTTTCGGAGTTCATTCCGGGAGGCAACGCTAAAGACCATCTAAAAAGAGACGATTTAAACCGCGATACATACTTTCGCAAAACGGCTGAAAAGTTAAAAAAGGTTCACGAGATTAAGCTTGAGTACTTCGGCTCACTTACGAACCCTAAAGAACAGTTCAAAACCTACGCCGAACTTATCGAATACGAGATCAAAGAATCAACCGATTACGAGTTAGCTAGCGAGTTCAAACATTACTCCGCAGTCATCGACGAGATCGTTAACCAGCTTAGTAATTATTTGAGCAAACACAAGCATTTTTCAGCGACAGTAGTACATAACGACGTTAGCTCGTCAAATATCATGTGGAACGATGGCGATCCGGTGATTATCGATTGGGTTGATGCACTCGCCGCCCCTCCCCTGCGTGACTTTGCCACACTTACTTATCGCAAATATCACACCGTTTTGCCCGAACTTGAAGAAGGTTATGGAAAAACCATCGATCGCGACGAATTACGGTTTCATCAATTTCATCGTTTCCTAACTCTTGCAAAGTACTATTACGAAACGAACGATATCTACGAGTTTGAGAGCATGATGTATCGCGCCGGCGAATTATTAGAACGCGATATTCCTTTTGGCTGCTGGAATTAGTACAACGCCTCGATAACTTGAATCGGTCTTTCGTACCATTCCATAGACCTTTCTTCCATTGAACTTTTTATCTCTTCAACTGTCATCCACACTACATCTCCAACCTCTTCTTTTGCAACAGAAACCTTCTGGTCTTCTTTGAGACTGTATTCGAAAACACTAAAGTACTCGTTCGATTTAGGCAAACGCACTAAAACCTGACCTTTTAAAAACAGTTCACTGTCGTTTGCATAGATTCCCAACTCTTCGAACAGTTCTCTAACCGCAGTCTCAACGTAGCTGTCACCGTAATTGACGTGTCCACCAACAGACAGATCCCAACAGTTTGGATACAGATCTTTCGTAACGCTTCTTTTCTGTACTAATACCTTACCCTCACGATTAACAACCAAAGCGTAGATCGTTCGATAGTAAACACCATACGTTTCGTGTGCCCTTCCTCGACTGATTTCACCAATAACTTTGTTATCTTCATCAACCTGAGTCAACAGCTCATTCTGATTATCAGTTGTCTCAATATTTACAGTCATAAATTAACGTTTAACACAAAGAAGCTTCAAACAGTAATATCTTCTATTACCACCCGCGTGCGACAGTCTTTTCGCCCAGGAAGACGGATAGTTTTGGAGTTCTTCGTCGCTTAGTTCCTCACTCTCTATAAGCTTAAATCCTAGCTTTTCTAGTTTAGGCGACATGAACGATCTAATGTATTCAAGCGAAATATCTTCATCGATTCCCAATCTTTTCAGCTCACCTGCATCTTTTATCGGATCGTAGCCAAACACTACATCTATCTGTGCGCCGTCTTGGCAGATGCGCTTAATGCTCTTCCACGCAACCTGTTCAACGTTTACAACCGCACGCAGTAAACTCCCCCACGGGAAGTTGATAAACACCTGATTAGCAACACCGTTTAACTCCTCGGGAAGATTTTCCACATCGGCTAGCACAAACATTGCATTCTCCAATCCGCCCTTCGCCGGTTTCTTATCAACCTTCGTCGAAACATTTATCATGCTTTTGTGATTCGGGTCGATGCCGATTACAAGGCGATCGGGATTTTCTTTGGCGATCTTATAGGTGAACTCCCCGTCTCCGGTTCCGATATCTACGATTATTCCTGCCATACGTAATTATCATAACGTACTATTGCTTGTTTTTCTTAGTGGATTTAGTAAACACGTCGAGTGGCTTATACACCGCCTGCTTTACGTAATACCTTCTATACCGTCTTCAGAAGACGTTCTAATCGTGGACTGTGAACTTTTTACCCTTAATTAACTTCATGTGTGTGATTATACCAAATCTAATCGTTTATTGTTAACCGATGCGCCTGAAAACGCCGATTGATGGATGGATAACTGTGTTGATACAATAGAACCATGTTCTACGACGAAAACATCTCGCTAAAGCCCTACAACACCTTTCGCGTTGATGTTAAAGCACGTTTTTTTGTACAGGTAGACTCTGTTAACGAACTAGAGTCTGTATTAAATGACGAAAAATACACCACCGTGCCAAAGATGATCCTCGGCTGGGGCAGCAACATTCTCTTTCGTCACGATTATCAAGGATTAGTTATTAAAGTAAACTTCCACGGTCGCGAGATCTTGGCCGAGGACGATGAGTCTGTCACTCTACGTCTTGGTGCAGGTGAAAATTGGCACGAGTTTGTTATGTGGAGCGCGGAAAGCGGCTGGAGTGGTGTGGAAAATCTCGCATATATTCCGGGGACCGTCGGTGCCGCACCCGTTCAAAATCTTGCCGCGTATGGACAAACATTTGAAGACGTTTTGGTTTCTCTAAATGCAATCGAACTCGCAACCGGCGAAACCCGTTCGTTCACGAAAGAGGAGACGGAACCGGCCTATCGTACGAGTGTGTTCAAGACCGAACTCAAGAACAAATACCTCGTTAGCGACGTTACCGTAAAACTAAGCAAGATCGCAAACTACGACACACATTACCACGGTCGTTAC
>JAGQKZ010000064.1 GCA_020429745.1 candidate division WWE3 bacterium
GGCGACGTATTCTCTGTACTCGATAGTTATTCACCGTCTGGCATTTCCATGCTTCTAATCTTATTAATTCCAGCGATTTTGATTTTCTATACACTTGGCTGGAAAAAATATCATTCAACTACTAACATAAACAACATGACTAAAAAGTATCCCTCATATAAGGAGATATTAAAAATGGATGAGAAACAAGCGAAAAAAATATTTCTGGAACGCCACACGGTTGACATGGAATCCCTACTGGAAGAAATGATTGATCACGAAGAAGAGATGGGGTCTTTTAAAAAAACTGCTAGAGGAGAAATCAAGCCAGCAGAGCAAATGATTCTCAATGTATTCAACAAAGAAAAGTCGAGCGAAATCATTGACCTGTTTAAAAAAATAGATAACGCCCTAAAAGATTCTGAAGAAGGTGCACCAAATTTGATTAATGACGCATTTTTTGCAAAATTCGCATCCGATTTTCATGAGCTTTTTAGAAAAAGGTAGTGCATATGTTACACCGTGTCACACGGTATATACGGCTACGTTACTTGCACCTTCCCGTTGGCCGCAAATTGACCCAGGCAAGCATCGTATATGCCGAAACTTACTAAGCTCGAATTCTTTTCCCCCCCCCCTACTTACCTGATTTTAGGATAGCATTTTGACTAGCAAAGCCCAATTCGATTAATCGCTCGTTTGGATAGATTAAACTCTGAATCAGGGGTTCTAGAATAGGGACATTGGACTCACCAAAAGTTTAACCAAGTTATTCCCTTAAGGTTAGAGGGGATTGGTTGGGCAAAAAATACATCTGTATTGCCTCAAACCTTGAGTCTTCAGTTACATGTGTTTAAAATTGTCTATATGAATAACGTTGAGAAACTTTTTGAACGCATTCGGGTTATTCATCTCGACTGCATGAAAATCTGCAAATCAGTTTTGGGGGAATACCTCCCTGTTGCTGGCAATATTGGCGTGTTTTGTCAGAGTGATGACGAGTATGAGCTTTTTGAACAGGTAAAACAAACAATAACTCTCCCCTCTTCAAACCCACAACAAAAGTATTTTGAATTAAAAGATCTGCTAACGGTCGAAGGCATTGAAAACGTTCCCGCCCGCACTTACACGCATCTGTATATACGAAAGCCTGATCCAACATCATACGGCAAATATCTCGGCGACATGGATTTTGTGCTCGAGCCAGATAAGTATT
This sequence comes from candidate division WWE3 bacterium, assembly GCA_020429745.1. GTDB lineage: Bacteria > Patescibacteriota > 4484-211 > 4484-211 > JAGQKZ01. Next base: position 1,196 of record JAGQKZ010000064.1, read on the forward strand.
TTGAGCTTAAAACAAAGGTTATGAATAACTTAGTCCCGGGTGCCATAATCTACGATCGTGAAAACTGGGATACGATTGAGATGACGAATACTGAATTTAATACAGTATCCTATGTAAGTACACAGGCTTTTGCCGAGAAGGTACGTGTAAGATTTTGAGTTGTGCTTGTTTGTAAAAAATCTATTATAGATTATTAATGATGTGCCCCATAATATTAATTATGATATGATCTGATTATCTTTTCGCAGGGTGTTGAGCCCTAGTTAACAAGGAGGTTGTCATGTATGAGTTAGTAACTCAAACGGCACGTTGCGGCCAAGAATTTTATTGGGAAGTTCCTCCTCCGGTTACTCAGTACACTCGAATGAATGCATTGCAAGCGTTGGCGGACAGAGTCGCAACGCACGAAGGAGGTTGCCCGGAGTGCATTCGGAGAAAGGCCGCAGAAGAGCTTGCTTTGCAAGCACTTTTCAGCTGCAGTGCCTAAGTACAAGAAACTATAACTGAGGAGGTTTCAAAGTGAATTGGTTACTAGCATTTCTGTTTGGTTTGAGGGACGACGGAGGGGTTTGCACTTGCAGCTGTCCTGGTTGTGAGGCGGAAACTTACCATTGCCGCAACCGTGAGCGTGGTTGCAATCGCTAGCAAAAAGGGCGCAGCAACGGTCGATGCCGTTGATGCGCCCTTATAACTTTTAGCAGGTAACAAATAATTTAATACTCGTTACTGGCTATTAGGTTTCATGTAAGTAATGTTTGACTCGATCTCAACCTTCCGACATAATGAAAAAGCCATATGCGAAAGAAGCGAGTTGTAATAATCCTTGTTGTCGTAGTCTTGCTCGTTATCATCCTTGCCGCCTTGTCGAGATTGAAAAATCCCGATTCTCCCGGTGCGCTGATAAATGATGCTCCGCTTAAATATAAGTCTCTTTATTGGCGGATCGATCAAGGCCTTTCGGCAATCAATAAGTCGCTTGACGAGTCATTGACTGCCACAAAACCACCCCTTACCTTCGGAACTGAGGCGTTAGTCGCAAACGGTAATCGCGGCGAGGATCTTATCAACAACGATGCGATAGTAGGAGCTACGTTGGAACTTGACCGATTTCAGGAGTTGGGAATTCAAGGAGTTACAGTGGCTATTCCCTACCCGATTCTGATGCCGGGTTTTAATCGACAAGGTGAGTACCTGGATTTTTACAAGAAGTATGCGGCTGAGGTCAAAAAACGAGGCATGAAGATGGATGTAGAGATGGGGGTAGTTTTTTCAGGCACTGATTTTTCTCCTCTAAGTGTTGATTATTCATCGCTTAGCGCAAGTAAGTATGTTCATGATACTCGTACTATGGCGCAGATAATTATTAACGAGTTGTCGCCCGATTATTTAAATCTTGGCAGTGAACCTGATACGTTTGCCGATCTAACCGGTTTTGCCGATTACAACGACCCTGAACTCTATGCACAGAACGTGCAGGATGTAATTTCTGCTATGTATAAGGGCAATACTCTTGTGGGAGCTGGAGCATCGAGTTGGTTACCGATCTCGTTCGTAGAAAGTCTAGTACAGGTGAATGGTCTTGACTTTCTGAGCCTTCACATCTATCCGCTTAGCACGCAGATTTTGGATAATATCTCACAGACCATCACCTTAGCCAAGCAAAATAACTTAAAGGTAGTCATCGATGAAGCATGGCTATACAAGGTCGATAAAGGTGACTCTTTAACCGATGTGGCCGCCAATGCAGACATCTTCAAGCGAGATATGTACTCGTTCTGGGCGGCGCTCGATCAACAATTTCTCGATGTGCTATTAAAGATTGCGCAATCGGGTGATGTTGAATACATATCGCCTTTTTGGAGCAGGTACTTTTTCACCTACCTTGATTACAGTTCGGAGTATGAGAATCTAACCTATACACAGTTACTGTCGATATTTCATGAACAGCAGATTGCGGCTATCGTGAACGGTACATTTTCGTCGACGGGTGAATACTACAAAGAGTTGATTAATAACTACTAATCGCTGCATTTTCATCTCCCTGTGGCTTCAATTGAAGGGGTTGTTTAGCAACTACTTACTTAAACTACTAGTAAGAGTTGTAGTTAATCGATGTAGGTAAATACTAATGATAATCCCCATAAAAGTTACGATTAGAAAGTAGCGGGCCTGCCCATGCGTAGTACAGGACGATTAAAGCGTAAATATGTTCTGTTGTACGGTTGCCATAACGCTGTCACAATAGTATAATGTGGCTGTGCAAGAGATAGAGATTCATCAAACCGTAGATTTTAACTCGTATATAAAAAGTAAGTTCCAATTAGCGCAGTATTCCCTATTCAGGCTGTGGATACTATCTGTAGTGATCTGGTACTTATACCTTATAATTTTGGGTAAATACTTTTATGCAATTACCGATGCGATTATTAGCTTAGTACTCGCTTACCTGACGCTTGGTTTATTCCTTTTGATAGGACATATTAAAAAATACTCGTTACTAAAAAAGAGGGGTTTTATAGAAAATGTGCTTACGATTAACGAAAACACTTTTTCCCTTCGATCAAGATTTGCATTTGGTGATATTACTCAAACGATCAATACAGAAAAAATTTCTAAGATAAAAATAATACGGGATAATATAAAAATATACTCTATATTAAACGGGAAAGAACAATTAATGCTAGTCACTGGTTTTAACAAAGAAAACGGTGAAAAGTTAATTAGTGGACTTAAAGAT
>JAGQKZ010000065.1 GCA_020429745.1 candidate division WWE3 bacterium
CAGGCCAGCTACTGACGAGCGACAGTGATTTTTTAAGCGTTATCGATACGAACCTCTCGGGTAATAAGGCAAACTATTGGGTAACGAGGCAAACCGCGCACACGATCGACGTCGACCGAAACGGTGACTTGAAAGCAACAACGACCGTCACGTGGAGAAACGATTCTCCGGGTGACTCATGGCCGGGTGGCGAATATATAAACTATGTTCGTGTTTACGTGCCAAAAGGATCGGTTGTGACAGACGTTACGCCACAACTCGACGATTACACCGTGGGAGAGATGTTTGGTTACACCGAGGTTGCTGGTGTTATCAAGGTTTCACCGCAAGAAGATAAAACGCTAACGGTCACCTACGTTTTGCCACGAGATCTTAACGTTTCTACGTCGTCTACGTACGAACTACTGTGGCAGCCGCAGCCGGGAATACTGGACGAACAGGTTGTCTTTACCTTTAACGTTCCGGGATTCTTATCAACGTCTGATGCTGCGTCAGTCACACGTCGAATACAATGGCCGTTTCGTATCAATCTTGCCTTTTCTGCAAAGTAAACCAGATCGAGGGTCCAAGATTTAGGGCGGTAAAGAACGGGGTTAGCAGTGTGTCGAGGATCATTAGGACCGTCAAGGGCAGGAGGTTTTTAATCCTCGCCGGCAGACGCAGGTTCGACACAGAACGTTTTTTAACCACAACAAATCCGTTGTTTTTTAGCTGTTCTTCGATCGTCTTCGGGTGGAAGTTATAAAAGATTCCTGCCTCGTTATTGATCATTGTGCTGCTTAAATTTAACGGTTCTCGGTTGTTAAAGAAGCCTAGGTCGAACTTTAAGAGGTGCTTAAACACGTTTTTGAGATGCATCTTGTTTGCCATCTCCAAAACAAAAATTCCTCCCGGCTTGAGGACGCGGTTAACCTCGGCAAACAGCTCGTCAACGTTTTCGATGTGATGGAGCACGCGGATAAGAATGACGGTGTCGAAATCTCCGTCTGCGAAGCTCATGTGGTAGGCGTCTTGTTTCGATGTCGATACGTTATTAATATTTTGTTCGTTTATCGTCTTTTGCGCGACCTCGAGCGCTTTTTCGGAGTAGTCAGCAATGACCGCCTGCTTTACGCGTAAACCGTAAACGGACATGAGTCGACCAAAGCTGCCGCCCAGATCCAAAAGTTTTCCGGGCGTTTGGGGCAACATCACACTAAGTGCTCGCTTTTCGGCTTCGTCCTCGTATTGACGCTCAATCCAGTATTTGGTATAGTCGTAGCCGCTTCGATCGTAGTCGCTGATTTCCGCCATAGACACGCCAATAGTATAGGATTGGCGTCGCAATTACAAACGTTAAATAGCGATTAGCTTACAAGTAGTAGCGAGGTCAAGGTATAATAAATTGCAGCTGAGCTTCGTGTTCGAAGTCGTAAACACATATCAAAGATGTCTAGACAGCAACTAAACGCACAACTAAGAGAACTGACCGGCAAAAAAAATCGCAGGTTACGTCGTCAGGGCTTTGTCCCTGGAGTTGTGTATGGTCCCAAAAATGAACCGCTTAACGTCCAGGTCGATGCGTTAGAGTTTGCGCGTTTTCTTCGCGGTGGAGGGGATACCGAACTCCTGGAGCTTTCGATCGAGAACGTTGATGCTCCACGCGTAGTTCTAATCCACGATATGCAGCTTGAACCGGTGACCTCAGAGCCGAAACACGTTGATTTTTTTGAGGTTGATCTAAGCCAGCCGGTTGAGGTTGAAGTTCCGTTAGAGCTTGTCGGCGAGGTTATAGCCGTCGAAGAGAAGCGCGGAGTTTTGCTCCAGATTATGCAGGATCTGCCGATTAAGGTTTTACCCGACAACATTCCTCCCGCAATCGAGGTTGATCTTTCGAAGATCGCGGAGGTAGGCGATACGTTTACCGTCTCGGATCTTAGCCTCGCTGAGGGGATTGAGGTTATGGTAGATAATCCAGAAGAGGTTATCATCAAGATTGACGAGGTCAAGACGATGCAGCAGGAGCTTGAAGAGGAAGAAGAGGCACAGGCGCAAGCTAAAGCGGCGTTAGAGGGTGAAGAGGAAGACGACGAGGAAGAGACCGAGGACGGAGGAAGCTCTTCTGAAGAGGCCGACGAGTCTTAATCTCAAGAGTTTTCAGACTTTATGACTTGATTTTCGCGTTTAAGGTTAGTGCGGGTTCGTAGTTTGGATCGATCGACAGGGTTTGTTCAATATTTTCCTTTGCTTTTTCCAAGTCACCTTTTTGGTAGTAGGCGGCGCCAAGTAGGTAATAGCCATCACGATAGTTCGGTTGGTCGTTAACAAGCGTTGTTAGGACATTAATCGCTAACGTACTGGCCTTCTGGTCGATTAAGAGTCGACCAATCTGTGCTTGCTGCAGGAACGGATTCTCCGTTTGCTTGAGCACGTTAATCGCTGCTTCGGTTGCGTTGATTCTCGTTATATTTAACGTTTCGTACTGTTCGGGGAGTTGATTTTTAGATTTCTCCATGTACGCAAGGCTGTCTGCAATATCCTGCTTGCTGAGTGCGGTTAGTCCTTCGTAGTAGTAGATTGCGGCGTTTTGAGTGATCCCTGCCTGAGCGTATAGCTGATTAGCCAGAAGATAGTCACCGTTTAAGAACGCAACGTCTCCCTGTCTGGAAAGGAGTGTTTGGTTTTGTGGCTCAATCGTCAAACCCTCGTTTAACAGCGAGAAGGCAGAGGTGTAATCACCCTCTTTTATGGCGTCCTGTGCACGTGCGAAGTAATCGTAGACCTGACCTTGTTTTAACGATTCGTTAAACGCGTTGGCGACAAAGACGCTGACAACGAGCAGAGTAACCACGCTAAGCGTTACCGCTACAGCAACGGCGTGTTTTTTTATCAGAGATAGCATGATTAACAGGATAACGTATCCGAGTGTTAGGGTAAAGGTGTTGGCCAGTTTTCAAGACTGGCGCTGCGGTTCTCGTTGCCCGGTAGCTTTGCGAAGAGCTCCTCAGTTATGAAGGGAATAAACGGATGGAGGAGTTTAAGCAAAGCACCAAACGAATCGGTTAGCGCTTTGTATGAGACCTCTCCCTCTTTGTATCTCTCAAGATACACGCTGGCGAACTGATCCCAGATAACATGATAAAGATTCTCGCTGGCAATGCCGAACTGAAAAGCCTCGATATTTTTTTCGGTTTCCCCAATCGTTTGGTTGATTAGTTCCTTAAGCTCGGCGTCGTCCTTACCCTCTTTGTTTGCGGTCTCAGGGTCAATCGCAAGGATAAAGCGCGCTATATTCCAGATCTTTGTGATAAGATTCCTTCCTCCGATCATCTTCTCCTCTCCAAGCGGAATGTCCGAAGCCGGGGCAACGCCAAATACTAGGGCAAATCGCAGGGCGTCTGCACCGTACTTTTCGACAAGCTCCATCGGATTAACCACGTTCCCTTTGCTCTTACTCATCTTCTGTCCTTTGGAATCAACCACACGAGAGTGCATGTGCACCTTTTCAAATGGAACCTTGTCGGTTAAGTAAAGACCAAACATCAGCATTCGCATAATCCAAAACGGCAGAATATCCCACATCGTGTCAATCACACTTGTCGGATAAAAGTACTTAAAGTCATCCGAATCGGGATATCCGAGAGTGGTGAGTGGCCATTGGCCGGAGCTAAACCAGGTGTCAAACGTGTCAGTCTCCTGTAGCACATAGTCGCTTGGTGCATCCTTGGCATCAAGATAGTATTTGGTGCCGATAGGAGCTACGATCTCTTGCAGGCCTTTGCTTATATGCTCAAACGAGTATTCCTTGCGTGCTTCGGAGTAACGATCGTGTACCGTTGCCCCATCAACAATAAAGGTTACCTCGACATCAGG
>JAGQKZ010000066.1 GCA_020429745.1 candidate division WWE3 bacterium
TCGTGGTTGTTATCATTCTCCCGGTTTTTCTCTTTATTCTCTGGCGCCCTAAACCAATAGATCACATTAACTACGGCATTACCTACAGCAATAAGTATGCGACCGAGCTCGGTCTTGATTGGCGCGAAACCTATCTGGCGATTCTCGATGATTTAAAGGTTCCTCATCTGCGTCTGGTCGCCTACTGGGACGAGGTCGAACCGCAAAACGATCAGTATGACTTCAGCACGATCCGCTGGCAGCTTGACGAGGCAAAACAAAGAAACATACCGGTGATCATGATTCTTGGTCGTAAGCAGGTGCGGTACCCGGAGTGTTTTGAACCGGAGTGGTGGAAATCTATTGATGACGAGGCAACGCAGGACGCCGAGCTTTTTGACTACATTAAAAATACGATGAACAACTTAAAAGAGTATGACAACATCGTCATGTGGCAGGTCGAAAACGAACCGTTCTTCCCGTTTGGAACATGTGCTGGCGAGATAAAGTGGAGTACGCTAAATAAAGAGGTAGCGATCGTAAGGCAACTCGATAGCAGGCCGATTATTATTCAGGACAGCGGCGAAGGCGGTGTATGGTTGCCGACGTATCTAGCAGGCGATTATTTGGCGATCTCGATGTATCGTCGGATCTGGTACGACTTCTGGGGACTGATCTTTGGTAAGCCGATCTACTTCCAATATCCACTCGCTCATTGGACCTACAAGATCAAGGCCGAGTTGACGCACGTGCCGTATGAAAAGATCTTTGTGACGGAACTGCAGGCCGAACCGTGGGGACCGGCGATCAGTTCGAAGTTGACTAGAGAAGAAAAGGACAAAACGATGTCACGTGAGTTATTCATCGACACCATAAATTACGCACAAAAAGCTGGTTTTGAGAATCTGTACTTTTGGGGCGCGGAGTGGTGGTACTTTGAAAAGACGCAGTTAAACGAACCATTCTTCTGGGACACAGCCAAAGCACTGTTTAATTAGCGGTACGCTTCACATGCGGACTATAGATGCTCCACATTTAATTAGCTTCTCCACTATATTTTCGTATCCCCTGTCGATATGATTGGATGGATCCATGATGGTCGATTCCCCGTTCGCTGATAGTGCAGCGATCAGCATATCGATACCCGCGCGCACGTCGTGCGATTGCACGGTGGTGGGTTTAAGTTCCGTTGGCCCGTAGACGTATGCACCATAATAATCTTCTGGTTTAAACTCCGAATCATTAAAGTTGTAAAACTTTGCATCATAGCCGTCTGGCTGGAATAACTCATATTTAACCCCCATTTTGGCGAGTTCACGAAGATACTTCCACCGAGATTCGTAAATTCGTTCGTGTATTGAAGATCTTCCTCGAGACAAAGTAGCAAGTAATAAACCCGCGAGAGGTTGCCAGTCGGTCATGAAACCCGGTTCCCATGAGGTTGTTATATTGGCGGTATTAAGAGGCTTTTTAATATTCGTTATGCTGAGTTTATCCCCGTTCCATCGAAACCGCACCCCTATCTCTTCACAAAATTTAATAAATTCTGTAACTAACTCATGTGGAGTATGAATGACGGTAATCCGCCCCCCATTCATGATCGAAAGAGTAATAGCGGTTGCCGCCTCAAGGCGATCGTAAACGCTCGTTGTCTCTGTACCGTGAAGAAGTGGTTCAACACCAACGACCTCAACGACCCTAGGACTAACTCGTTTGACGCTTGCCCCCATACCGTTGAGCGTCTCAATTAAATTGTCAACTTCAGGTTCTTGAGCTGCGTTCTTCAACACAACCTTCCCTAAGTTAAAAACGGATGCCAAGATTAAATTCTCGGTACCGCAGTGTGTGGTCTTTTCAAATGTATAAACCGTTGGACGAGGTCTTTTGGGCATGGAAATCTCCATGTAGCTTCCCCTATCGATAATCTTTCCTCCAAGGGCGACTATACCATCGAGATGCCTATTTAAGGGCCTCTTACCGATCGAATCACCTTTGGGGCTAAATATCTTAACGTAGCCTTGCCTAGCCAATGTTGCACCTATAAACAAAACAGACTGACGTGCCGACATAGCATCAACTGGAATCTCGTTTCCAAACATATCAGCGCAGTTAACCTCGACACTGTTCCTGTCTGTAAACCGTACACTACCACCAAGTGCTGTGATTGCTTCGATACTACGAAATGTATCGGAAAATCTGGAGATATTATGAAACGTACAGGTTTGGTCCGAAAGAAGAGAAGCAATGAGAAGTTTTGGTGCAGCGTTTTTAGCACCCGACAAAACATATTCACCCGAAAGAGTTGTTCCACCATTTACAACAAATATCGCCATAATCCAAAATGTATTTCGCCGAATACTACCATTTATCCGACCCGAACATTATACCAAGAAAACCTGTTGCGAATCTTTCTTCTGGGACACCGCAACGGCACTGTTTAATTAGTTTTTTGCGGCCGAGAAGAGAGATGTCCTCGCATCTTCTCTCCCCAGCCACAGTGAGCCTACAGCGGCTCTTCAATCTCCTCTCTATCATCGCGCGTTGTGATGAGCGGACAGATCTGGTAGTCCATCGCAAGGATAAACATCCAGATCATCCTCATCCAGCCCGGTACCTCCCAGGTTCGGTGCGGTTTCGGCATCGCACTCATCCGCCGATTCCGCTTCTCCTCATCCCGTCGCTCGATCCAGTCGTCGGACCAGACGTCGAAGCGATAAGTGTATCGGCGAATTACTCTACCGACACCGATCCACCTCAACACTCTCAGCAGGACGTAGGCGGCAACCGCCCACCACCACCAGTACGCACCGAGTCTTGCGCCGATGTATGTTATCGACATCAATAACAGCGCTGTTTTGACGCCGACTCCGCTCACCCGGCTGAGACGCTCGATGACCTTAACGATCGGCTCAAGTATGTGGTCGCAGATAGCATCAAAGACCGGCTCAACGACCTTGTCGACGATCCAACCGATTGCATCGCCGATCGGCGGTCCGGCGAAGTCAGAGGCTAGTTTGAGCCCACCGACTACCACAAAGAACCCAAGAATGACGATGCTGAGTGGCGCCAAGACCAAAAACCATTTAAGTTGGCCCAGGCGCTTATAGTCCGATATCGTTTCATCGTGCTCCCATCGCCAGGCTTCCATCACGTAGCCGTAAAACACAAAGCTTGTGATTAGGAGTAGCCAGCAGATGAAGACGGCGACGAGCGATACACCACCATCGATTGTGG
>JAGQKZ010000067.1 GCA_020429745.1 candidate division WWE3 bacterium
AAGCATTAAAACCGGCGAAGTTGGCTATATTGCCACCGGACTCAAGGACATTAATAAGGTCCGTGTTGGCGACACGATAACGACAAAAGACGCCTCCGCGAAGGTCGATGCACTCCCCGGCTATCGCGAACCTAAACCGATGGTTTTTGCCAATCTCTTTCCCGAAGACGCCGACCAGATTCGCGAGCTTCGTGAAGCGGTTGAGCGGTACAACTTAACCGACGCCGCGTTTACCTTTGAGCCGATTAACTCGAGCATTCTAGGTTCCGGTTTTCGCTGCGGATTTTTGGGCCTGCTTCACGTTGACATCGTGCGCGAACGTATTGCTCGCGAATACGGTGTCGACACTCAGATAACAACCCCGAACGTTAGATACGAGGTGGAGTTGCGAAATGGTCAGACGATAAACGTGCAGTCAGCACCCGAGATGCCTGAGCCGAACGCACTCACCTCAATCAAAGAACCATGGTGCAACGTGGCAATCTACACTCGAAACGAATACATCGGACCGCTAATGAAGATCAGTGAAGACCACCGTGGCGAGTTCGTCGACATGCAGTACTTTGGCGGTGAAGACGGTGGTGCTGCCGGTGCCACCCGCGTAGAACTAACCTATCGCATGCCACTGGCCGAGGTAATCAGCAACTACTTTGACGAGCTTAAGTCAGTTTCACAAGGATACGCCTCGCTTGATTACGAGATTACTGAGTACAAAGAGGTCGACCTGGTTAAGCTCGAGGTGTTACTTAACAAGGAGAGCCATCCCGCTCTAGCGCGTCTCGTGGTGCGCGAGCAGGCGGTAGAGATCGGCAAGAAGTTGGTTGAAAAGTTAAAGGACAATCTGCCAAGGCAACAGTTTCGGGTGCCAATTCAAGCCGCTATCGGAGGCAGCGTTATCGCGCGTGACGACATTCCCGCCATGCGGAAGGATGTTACAGCGAAACTTTATGGAGGAGACAGGACCAGAAAAGACAAACTTCTCAAAAAACAAGCCAAGGGGAAGAAGAGGATGCAGGAACAAGGCCGCGTAACGATTCCGTATAAGACGTATCAGGAGATCATCAAGCTTTAAGACTTACTTACCGTATCGCTTGGAGCCAACGCCCAAACCATTCTATCGGCATCTGATTTGAGACAATTATAGACCATACGTTAAGTAGTATCGCAGGCAATAATATCAATAGAGCTAGTTGAACGCGTCTCTCCTGAAAAATCTTGTTTAGCGGCAACAATACGGCAAATGCGAAGAATGGCCACAGATATCGACTGTTATCTTGATGCACGGAGAAGAAAACATAAGATATTGCAAAGGCACTTATTATTCCAACCTTAAAGAGCTTCTCATTCATCCGATCTCGCAGGGCGGTGATAATTCCGATAAGATAAGCTAAATATAGATAAAAGATCCCAGACGCATTGAACCCCATCAAGAACATAACACTAAAGGGAGGTGGCGTTACGAGCATCTGGAATCCACCTTGACGGGTCATAAGCTCATAACCACCAACCCACATATATAAACACAAATAAACAGCTATGAACGTAAGCGGAATTAGCGTGCTCGCAAGGTACAACCTCCAGTTTCTCTGTTCATAAATATAGGTAATGATTAAAAAGGCAGGAAACAGAAACACACCCGCTTGCCTGGTTAGCGTTGCTAATACCGCCATGATAATCGCCCAATAATAGCGCTTTTTAACCGCAAAGATCATTAACAACACAACAAAGACGAAGAACACCATCTCGGAGTTTCCTACGTTTCTTAAAACCAAAATTCGAAGTGGAATCACCAAGCCAATTAGACTTAATACAGCAGCCTCTTTTTTAGGCAAAAATATAACGAAGAAATAATAGAGCAATACGACGCCTGCCACACCGAATACCGCGTTCACAAAAAGTAACGAGACCTCAAGTGGCATAATCACTCCGGCAGCTTTTATGAACAGTGGAAATAATGGAAAATGATTTGTGTAGTACTCCACTGCTGCCAAGTCGAAATGGTCGAAATATGTACTTCCTGGATCATACATCGTTTTCGCAACACCCGCATAGAAAGGACCGTCCCAATAGCGTGCAAAAACAGAAGTGTCATTGTTGCCAAACTCTAAACGTCCATAGGTTCCCCAGTGAAAAATAAACGGCAGGTAAACGATCAGATTAAGCACCCAATAGCAAAGAAGGATGATTAGTATATTCTTTTTGTTTTGGTCATCACTCCAAAACCTCTTAACTTCTGCTAGCACTTAACCATTATATAGTTTGATGACTATATAATGGGGCTTATGAAAATCCTTGGGATTGAGAGCAGCTGTGATGAAACCGCCGCTGCAATTGTCGAAGACGGTGTAAAAATAATAAGCCACGCGGTGGCAACGAGTTTGGATATTCAGAGCCAGTACGGAGGTGTTGTTCCCGAAGTTGCAGCGCGCAAACAGGTCGAGTTCATTATCCCCGTTCTTAAAGAGACGTTTGCCAAAGCCGAAATGACCAAGGACGACATTGATGCGATCGCCGTCACGGTCGGGCCTGGGTTGATGGGGTCTCTTCTTGTTGGCGTCGAAACGGCGAAGGTCTTAAGTTGTCTCTGGAAAAAACCGCTGATCCCGGTGAATCACTTGGTCGGGCATATTTATTCGGGCTGGCTCGACGATAGTGCGGAGAACAAACCCGCATTTCCCCTAATCGCACTTATTGCCTCGGGTGGGCACACCGACCTTGTGCTCATGAAAGGCCACGGACAGCTTGAAAAGATTGGGCAAACGTGCGATGACGCCGTCGGTGAAGCGTTCGATAAGGTCGCCAAGATGCTAGATTTGGGATACCCCGGTGGCCCGATTGTGGAAAGGATGGCGGTAGGCGGCGACCCTGAGGCATTCGATTTTCCAAGACCAATGATTTCTTCTTCAGACCTTGATTTTAGCTACAGCGGTTTAAAAACGGCGGTTTTGTATAAGGTGCGCGATCTAAAGGCAGACGGCAAACTGGACGAGCAGGCAATTACGGATATCTGTGCAAGCTTCCAAGAAGCCGCGTTTGACGTCCTTGTAACAAAAACCATGCACGCCGCCCAACAACACAACGTAAAATCGATTCTCGTCACAGGTGGGGTTGCTGCCAGTCGTAGCCTCAAAAAACGATTCGAAGACGCCGTTGCAACCTTGCA
>JAGQKZ010000068.1 GCA_020429745.1 candidate division WWE3 bacterium
AAGCGTATGGGATCGAGGCCCCGGGTTTGGATCTTTTGGTTAAGACAACATACGACACGCTAGGACTGATCAACTTCCTTACGGCTGGCGAAAAAGAGGTGCGTGCGTGGCCGATCGTAAAAAGTACAAAAGCTCCGCAAGCTGCCGGCACAATTCACACAGATTTTGAAAAAAACTTTATTAAGGCGAAGGTGTGTACGTATTCAGACTTTGTGGAACAAAAAGGTTGGAACGGAGCAAAAGAGAACGGCAAAGTCCGCCTCGAAGGAAAGGATTATGTTATGCAAGAAGGCGATGTAGTTGAATTTTTGATTGGGTCATAGTTAAGAGTGACTGGCGAATAGTGAAGAGTTATGCGGATTTTTGAGAATGCCGGATTAGTCCGTTCAGCAACTTTTCCGTGGTTATCGATAAGTCTAAAATCTCCGAGAAAATATCTTTGCTTAACAGTCCGAGATCAACAGAAAGAAACAAAAAGTTCTGTACTTCCTTTAATGAACCCCTTGCTTGATGATAAAACCTTATTCTGTCTTTAAAGCTGTACCTACCATAGCCCTCAGCAATGTTTGCGCCTACCGAAGACGCAGCGCGTCTCAATTGATTTACCAAGCCAAATTTTTCCTCATCCGGAAAGCTCCGTGTAGTGCCATATACGCGCAATGCAAGCTCGTGGGATCGTTTCCAAGTTTCTAATGACCTAAAATCATATACTTCATTTTTCTGCGCACTTTTATCTGTTTGCATGCGTACAACTATCACTCACCCATAGCTCTTACTATTCACAAATCGCCACTCACTCATAACGCTTCACTAATCACCCATCTCTACCCTGCCAGATACTTCTCCACCATTATCGCCGCCTTGCATCCCATTCCTGCCGCGGTGATGGCCTGTTGATAGACGTGATCAGCGACGTCGCCTGCTACGAATACTCCGTCCACCGAAGTATGTACACCGTCCTCGGTCACGATATATTTTCGCGGATCTAATTCCATTTGTCCTACAAATGGTTCCGTCATAGGTTCATGCCCGATCGCTAAAAACATTCCGTCAACGCTCAGCTCCGATTCTTCGCCGGTATTGGTATCTTTCAACTTTAACCCCGTGACGAACGTGTCTCCTACCACCTCGACTACCTCACTGCTCCAAACAATATTGATCTTCTCGTTATTTAGTGCTCTCTCTTGCATGACTTTGCTAGCTTTGAACTCATCCCGGCGATGAATAATGTAGACCTTGCTGGCGAACTTAGTTAAAAAGGTAGATTCCTCCATCGCGCTGTCGCCGCCTCCAATCACGGCCACGATTTTGTCCTTATAAAAGGCGCCGTCACACGTGGCACAAGTCGAAACACCTTTACCCCAAAACCTTTGCTCAGACTCAATTCCTAAACGTCGCGGCGTAGATCCTGTCGCTACGATAACGCTTTCCGCCAAATACTCATTCGAATCGGTTTTTAAAACGAACGGTTTCTTAGAAAAATCCGTACTACGGACAAACTCGTAAACGATCTCGGCACCAAAACGCTTTGCCTGCTCCATCATGTTGTTCATCAACTCTGGGCCATCAATGCCTTCAATAAAACCAGGATAGTTCTCGACCTTGGTAGTAGTCATAAGTTGACCGCCGAACTCGATTCCTGCCAGAACGATGGGACTTAGGTTCGCACGTGCAGCATAGATGGTAGCGGTAAGCCCTGCCGGACCAGAACCTATGATTGCCAATTTTCTAACGTCTTCCATGTTAATGAATATAATATTAAACAATAAAAAGGGAACCGACAACAAACTCAAAAAAGTTACCTGTTTCTTATTACTTGTAACTGATCGTCGAGTTTTAAACCTTATACTTCTCGATGAGTGCCAAGAACACCTCTTTTGCACGAACACCGACAACTTGTTCAACCGGTTGACCGTCCTTGAAGAGAATTACTGTAGGAATACTGCGGACGCCGAACTGTTCCGACAGAACTGGATTCTCATCGACGTTTACCTTACCAACAGTCACACCTTCGACAGTATCGCCAATCTCCTCAATGATCGGACCTAAAATGCGGCAAGGACCACACCAAGGAGCCCAGAAGTCCAAAAGCACCAAACCGTCTTTCTGTTGAACCTCCTGTGCAAAGTTTGTTTCGTTAACCTGTACCGTCATAACTTAATAATTCTAACACAACAGCCAAGCTGATTAAGGGCTTTACAAAGCCAAAGAGCGTTTACACCTAATCTTAAGCTGTAAGCACAGATCATTCTAAACTTTCATCCAGCCGGTAAGGATTTAGACGAGCCAACAAGGCGAAAAATTAGGACATCCGTACGTTTGACCACTCACCCAACCCGGTTGTAAAATTATAGGGTACAAGATGAACATCCCGCATAAGACCTCCCCAACGCTTGCAATAAATCAAAAGGTTAAAGACTTAAGGGCGCAGGGCGAATCGGTAATAAATGCAGGTTTTGGCGAGAATCGCTTTCCACTTCACCCTAAGCTTAAGTCATCAGACCCAGAATTTCACACGGACTACGAAAGCGTGCAAGGCATACTGCCTTTAAGAAAGGCGGTCTCGACATTCTATAAAACGATCAACAACGAAGACGTAAAAAGCGCAAACGTAATAATTACACCCGGATGCAAAGGTGCGTTGTTCTCTGCCGTTGCTATCTTAGACGGCGACCTTTTACTTCCGGCACCAAGTTGGGTGAGCTACGCACCGCAGGCGATCATCTCAGGCAAAAAGGTAGTTCACGTCCCAACATCTGCAGCTCACGACTACGTTCCCACCTACGATGAACTGGAGTTAGCCCATACACAAGCTGTTAACCAAGGTCACGACCCAAAGGTGCTCATACTAAACTACCCCAATAATCCAACAAGCTGTATTGCAACCAAAGGTCAGATAGAAGATATTGTCAGGTTTTGCAAAGAGCATGATATCGCTGTTATATCTGACGAAATCTATTCGCAGCTCACCTTTCACGACAACGAGCATGTCAAATTCTCAGACTACTAACCGGATAAGACAATCAGGACGAGAGGGATGAGTAAATAGTTCG
>JAGQKZ010000006.1 GCA_020429745.1 candidate division WWE3 bacterium
CAACATCGCGACAATCACCTGGGCGGCGCTCACATCCACTCCGAACAACTTTTATTACGGCGCGTCACTGGTTTACGTTCCCAATGGGAGTTATTGTACGGACGCTTCAGGCTGTTTGTACGCCACTCGAGGTAATAACACGGCACAGTTTTTCAAGTACGAGATAAGTGCAAACTCGTGGACGAACCAAACGACTGTGCCGTTCTACGTGGGTTATGGCGGTAAGCTTTTGTACCACGACGGGTACGTCTACGCCACACGCGGTGGGCAATCTCATAACTTCATGCGCTATAACATCACAACAAAGTTGTGGGAGTACATGGCGACGATGCCGACGGCGCAGCACTACGGATCCAGCAGCGGCATGATCTACGACGGCAACACAGAGACGATCTACACCCTGCGTGGCTACAACGAATACTCTTTCTACAGTTACGACGTAAACAACAACAAGTGGAACACACCTGGACTGCCGTTTGACCAAACCTCTAACGGCTTCTACTACGGTGGTGTCACCTTTGATGGTGACGATACACTTTACATCTCGCGAGGTAATAACACGACCGACTTTTATAAGTACGAGATAACAACCGGTGACATGACGAGACTCATGGATGCACCGATACCTGGTTATTACGGTAACGATGTTCTCTACAAGAACGATAAGGTGTACTTTGCAGGGGCGTATAACAAGGATACTGAGTCGAAGATGTACATCTACGATGTGGCAAGTAATACCTGGGATACGGGTGGGGCGATCCCTGGCAGTATCTGGCTTGGTTATGGCGCCAATCTGGTCGATGGAGGAAATGGTTACATCTACGCGGCGCGGGGTCAGAACACGAATGCGTTTTACAAGTATGAGATTGCCACAAAGACGTGGACCTCGGCCGGGTTAAACGCGATACCTGCCAACGTTTATCAAGGCGGTTGTGCCGTGATCGCAGGAGGAAACATCTATCAAGTCCGTGCACAAAACACCGCCGATATGTTCAGATACAATATCGCCGCCGACACCTGGTACGATGATCTTACTGATGCCCCGGGCAACATCTATCAGTCTGATGCATGTACATACGATGGCAGCGACAAGATCTACGTTGTGGCTGGTACAAACGCGAACACTAATATGTACGTCTACTCGGTATCCACCGACACTTGGGACACACAATCAACAAACGATGAGTATTGGTACTACGGCGCTTTAACAACAGGGCCATCTGGAATCCTTTACGGTTTTCGAGGTTACAACACTTCAGCGATGACCCGTTACGTCCCAACTTCGGGAAGTACTGGATTTGAGGCGAACGGTTCGTGGTACTCAGAGATCGTTGATACGGGCGACATCTATGACTTCGGCGGGATCACTGTCAATGCAACAACTCCGGCAAACACCAGCTATGTTGTTTACACCCGCACGTGTGCGGACGATACCTGTAGCACGGATCCGGCCTGGGATAACACTACTAACCAGCTTACCGTTGGTGGTAGCGACTACTACACAGTGGCTTCATCTCTAGATCAATATCTACAGGTTCGCGTTCAGCTACTCTCTGACCAGATATACTCGCCGACGATTAACGATTTAAGCGTAAGTTACTTCGTTGATGGTACGGCACCAAGCAACCCTACCGACCTCACCGCATTGGACGAACCGGCGGGAAGTGCTATAACAACCGGTAACTGGTATAACGGATCGACACCTTATTTTAGTTGGACGGGAGCAAGCGATAATGCAGGTGGCATCGGAATAGATGGTTACTTTGTATATTTTGGTACAAACTCTGGGGCCGACCCTGCTGTTGATGGTACGTTCCAAACGACCGCCAACTTTACCGCATCAGGGTTGTCGACTAACAACACCTATTATCTGCGTATCAAAACACGGGACTATGCCGGGAACGTTCAATCGAGTGTTTGGGCGCCGTTCACTTTTAGTCTAGACAACGTCGCTCCGTCCAGGCCGACAAACATCACGGCCGACCCGTCTGTTCCGACATCCACAGATGATTTTGACTTTACCTGGACGGCAGGGTCGGACTCCGGAGGTTCGCCGTACTTCGAGTACTGTTACATGCGTTACTTTGATGCGGGAACGTACGACGCAAGTGAAACGTGTATTGCGAGCACGCAACTTGCGGTTACCGGACTTACCGCATTGGCAGAAGGCACCAATACGTTTAGGGTACGTTCGAAGGACGCCGCCGGAAACTACTCGAACAACGGCGACTGGGAGACGGTGCAGTATCGTTACGCTGTTACTCCACCAAGCGAGGTGTTAAGCGTTCAGCACGGTGACGTTGTCGGAGACGCTTACTCACACACGTTCTCGTGGAATGAACCATCAACGCACGCTTTCGATATTACCGCCTACTGTTATCAGATCAACGAAGAACCGACGGCGAGTTACTGTAACAACGAAACCTACGGTCGTTGGACCACGTCTGCGGAAACGAGCGCCAGGTTCCTCTCTGCCTTTAGAACACCAAACACCCAGCCGGGCACAAACTACTTCTATATCGTAGCCAAAGATGAGGCTGGCAACGTCGACTGGGACGAAGAGTATGACTGTGGTAGTCAGATCGGTTGTATCGCCTTCGAATCCGATACGGTCTCGCCGAACACTCCTCAAAACTTTGCATTAAGTGATGCTTCAGATCGATTGGCGTCGACTTATCGATTAACGCTTGGATGGACGAAACCTGCCGACAATCCAGGGTCGGAGCTGTATAAGTACAACATCTATCGGTCCACTGACGGTTCAAGCTTCGATCTTCGTCAGACATTCTTACACAACACCGGGCAAAATGAGTACGCGTTTACAGATGTTGAATTAAGCAACACGACGACGTACTACTACAAGATCACGGCCGTTGATCTCGCGGGTGCAGAGTCTGATTACACAAGTACGAAGTCGTTAAAACCCGAAGGTAAGTTCACCGAACCACCAAACCTGGTTGGATCGCCAACGATTAGTGCCCGTATCCGCTCAGCCGTAATATCGTGGCTTACCGACAATCCAGATACGCATCCGGCTACCTCGTTTGTCCAATACGGCACAACCGTCAGTCTCGGTTCGGAGCAGGGCAACTCAACACTAACCGGTGAGCATGAGGTGACGTTAGTTGACCTACAGCCGGATACGACTTACTACGTTAAACTGAAATGGGTAGACCAGGATGGTAATGTCGGTTATTCACCGAACTACACTCTGACCACAAACGATGCTCCATCGGCACCGACGAATCTTACCGTTACACCAGCAACAAATACCGAAAACAGCTTTACGTTCGATTGGGATGCTCCGGTAGATGAAGGTGTGACGATCGGTGGGTATTACTATTCGGTAAACAGCGTTCCGACAGAAGACAACGTAGTCTCCGTAGAAGCGTCCAGTGTTGGGCCGATCGCCGCTGCAACAAAACAAGGGACAAATACCTTTTACGTTATAGCTATCGATGACGTAGGAAACTTCAACTACGCAAACTACATAAGCATCAGTTTTACTATCGATACGCCTGATCCGGATGCACCAGCTAACTTGTCGATCACTGACTCAAGTAGTCGCGCGGACGAAGATTTCGCCTTAACGTTGCGTTGGAAAGCCTTGTCTAGCTCGTCGATCGACCATTACAACGTCTATCGCAGCGTCGACGGCACAAGTTATTCGTTCGTTTCACAAACGGAGTCCAACGCCTTTTTGGATAGCGGATTAGACAGCGAGGTGCTTTACTATTACAAGGTCAATGCTGAGGATAACGCTGGTGCCGTTGGAGACTTCTCAAACATTGTGAACAAGCAACCAACTGGTCGTTACCTCACACCACCTGTGTATACATCAGGACCGGAGATCGTTGTTACTTCATCAAGCGCTACGATCGAATGGACGACCGATCGACCGTCGTCTTCGTTTATAAATTATGGCAAGACGAGTGAACTGGGGAGCTCGACTGGAAGCTTGGAGGAGATACTCGTGCATGAAGTTGAGGTAAGCGGCCTTGATCCATCGACAACTTACTACTACAAACTCCAAAGCTTCGATGAGGCCCGCGACTACACCTTGGACGACGCCTTGTCTGAGCAGTACAGCTTTGAGACCTCTGTGGCTCCCGCAATAAGTAACGTATCCGTTGATGATGTCCGCCAAACAACAGCGATTATCACCTGGGAGACCACGACGGTGAGCACCTCGATTATTAAGTATGGAAAGACCGCGGATTACGGTCAGCAGATCGACGATACCAGCACCGGCGCTCGCACGACACATACCGTTCGCCTAACCGGTTTAGACGCTGAGAGTCTTTACCACGCGAGGATATTTGGTACCGACATCGATGGGAATGCACTCCAAAGTGATGACTATGTTTTTCAAACATTAGCTTTCCCTCGCATCTTTAACGTTACCTTTGAGCCGGTGGAGGAGGCGTCGAGCGCGACACTTCTTATCAGCTGGGAGACAAACGTTGAAACCGATACGATTATTGAGTTTGCACCGGAAGGATCGAACTTCCAGGAGCAGGTGACGTCGGCACTTACAACGGATCACGAAATAACGATAAGCGATCTTCTGGATGATACGGGTTATCAACTAAGAGCCAAAGGACGAGACCAGTTTGGTAACTTGGCGCAGTCAGACATCATCAACTACGACACGCCGTTTGATACGCGTCCGCCGAAGATCAGCGACATAGTGATCGAGACCGCAATTCTTGGTGTTGGTAAAGAAGCAACAGCACAGATCATCGTGAGTTGGAAAACCGATGAAAACTCCACTTCGCAGGTTGAATACGGCGAGGGTGTGGGGGGTACAACTTACGGTAATACTACGGTAGAGGATGCGACACTCACAAACTCGCATGTCGTTATTATCTCCGACCTCGATCCTTCTAAACCGTATCATCTGCGGGTCGTTTCCCGCGACGGGGCGTTAAATGAGACGAAGTCTGGGGATAATGCTGTGATCACGGGGCGCGCGACGGACAGCGTTTTTGATCTAATCTTGCTTAACCTTCAAGAGACCTTCGGATGGCTAGGTGGATTATTCAGCTTCTAGACGGAGTACCTTTTCACCGACACGGTAAATTACTGGAAGACATGAATATAAAGAAACAAAAAACGATAATTCAGGCGATTACCCTTACACTTTCTTCCCTGCTTTTACTTCAGATAGTTATTGTGAAAGATCACCAGGTAGTTAAGGACGGTGACGTTCTTGGTTTGACCCAAAGTCAGGTTGTAATAAACGATGCTACAGAATTTAACCAAGGCACTGCAACGACCACAGAGGTTTCGGGCAGTGGTGATAGCGCTGTCGTTCAACTGCAGGGTGGTGCCGGTCCAGATGACACTGTTTATAAACGTATCTTATCAATCGATAACACTTCAAATTCAAACGAGCTCACGGAGTATCAGATACTTGTTGAAGGTCTGGACACAGCGGCTCTGGTAACAGCCGGAAAGATGCAGAGCGATTGTGACGATATTCGTTTTACCAACACCTCGAATGAGGTTTTACCCTACTCCCTTGTCGTTCAAACCTGCAATACGTCCGATACGCAGATCTGGGTACAGGTTGATACGATCGCTGCATCTAGTACAACTGACATCTACATGTACTACGGAAACCCTGCAGCCACGGCTGGGCAGTCGATGAGTGATACTTTTAGTTACTCCTCGGAGCAGGTTGTTGGTTTGGTTGCTGATACAAGGTTAGCTGCGGATACGCTCAAGGTTTTGTCTCTTGAGGCAGGCAACTCGGTCAGCGACGGAACCTCTACGCTTACTCTTGGTGCGCAAGGTGGAGGGAGCTTTCCTGCATCTGAACTCTCGGTTGGTACCGAAATTTCGGCCAAGAAGCTGATGTTTGCCGACGGTGACGGAGAAGGTGTTGATATGTTGACGCCGATATCGTACGCCGGCACAGAATTTGTTCACTATTCAGATCGATCAGATCATTATTATCAAATCTATTCTCATTGGGGGAATGCAACGGTAACTGTATACAACAACGGAAGTGTCAGTTGGAGCGGCACGATTAATCAGTATTCTTCGCAAGTAGTAAATACCGGTTCGTACGATGACCATCACGTACGAATTGTTAGTGACATTCCGGTTTATGTCCATCATTACACGATAAGTGGAAGTAATTATTATGATGCGATTGTGCTCTATCCGGCTGTTTCAGGATATTTATATGGTGTGCCGTCAAACTACTTAGAGATCGCCGCAGGTAGCAGTGGGGCCAATGTAAGCTGGGTGACAAGTGCAGGGTCAACAGGCAGTCAGAATCTTAGTGCAAATGGAATCTACACTTCAAGTTCGTTAGGTGCACAAGGACTTTCGGCCGGATATCGGTTATCGAGTGCAGATACTTATGGTGCATTCCAGTTGGCGGACGGTGACGGTGGAGAAAATACGGCATTTTGGTCAAGGATGGAGATGGGGACCAAGTTTGGTAGCAATAAGGTAGCTCAATATATTGCGGTAGCGGCACCGGTCGAAAATACTACATGTACGGTGTACAACTCCACGGGTGGCGTTCCAAGCAATCCAGAATCCGGCTACAGCAACCCACATACAGCTGGAACGCGTAGCGATGTCAACTTTATTTACTTTGGTCAAAGTAGTACTAGTAGTCACCAATGGGTAACTGCCGGTTGGATGATGGAGTGCGATAACCCTGTGTACGCATATTACGAAGCGGATAATAACTCGAGCAACGAGCCCAATGATGAGCATAACCTGTGGAGTTATCCGCAGATGAGACAGTATACATACCCGGAGCCCACTGCCGATATCGGAAGCGAAGGGTCTGCGCTTCAACCTTCTGGTACATGGGTTAGCGCAAGCGATGGTAATGTCATTGATCTTTTATGGAATGGCGGTTGGGGTGACGGCACCGATCCAAGTACCGCCTTTAGTGCGACGGTAGCTGACGTTGGTGCAAACTCTTCGATTGTGTTTAAGATGCGCGTAGGAACAAGTGTGGCGAATATGTTAGGTCAAGGTTGGACTACTCTGGGTACGGCAAACAGTGGTACATCGTTCACGAAAACAAAGGCAGAGATAGATGCTCTTGGAATCGGCGCCGGGACGAACCGTTACGCACAGATCGAGGTGGACCTTTCTTCAAGTAACGGAATTGATAATCCAAAACTCGATGATTTCACCTTGTCGTATCAAGCAGATTTAGACCTACCGACGAACCCCAGCTCGTTGATTGCTAAAGATGAGTTTGGTGGCAGCACCGACCTTACAACGAATACTTGGTACAACTACCCGAACGCTTATTTCAGTTGGAGCGGTGCAGTGGACACCGACTCGGGTATCTACGGCTACTACGTTTACTTCGGTACCAACTCGTCGGCTAATCCACAAACGGCTGGCAGTTTCCAGACCGCCGCCAACTATACAACCTCGTCGTTGTCTAACAACTCAACGTACTATTTAAGAATCAAGGCCGTTGATCTTGCAGGCAACGTTGCATCAACAGCATGGGCGCCGTTTATCTACAAGTATGATTCGGGTCTGCCTACAAATCCAAGCTCTGTTTCTGTTATCCCGATAGGTTACACCGCGACCGATTCTTTTAGATTCATTTGGACCGATAACGGTAGCGATTCAGAGAGCGGGAAATGGGGATACTGTTACAAAACCGGAACGAGCGATGGTGGTAGTCCATACTACACTGACCAGTGCATTACAGGGAACGAAGTAAATAGCGTGCCGTCATATCAAGAAGGAGAAAATGTATTTTACGTACGGACTAAAGATAACGCTGGCAACCTTAGTTCGTCGTATATCTCTGTAAAATATTACTATAATTCGACGCCCCCGTCTGAGCCACAGAACGTTGTTGTCACTGCAGTAACATCTCTAAGTGGAACAACGTGTACATCTTTAGATAATTGTTTTGAGGTAAGTTGGGACGAGCCAGCGTCTTATGCTGGCTCCATTGATAGCTACTACTACGCCGTTAACGAGAGCGTTTTAGACGATACCAATACAACACAAACAACGGCGGGCGAGACGAGTACCAGAACTTTGGTAGGAAGACCGCTGGCCAATCAACAAGGAGTCAATGAGTTTAGGATTGCCGCCAAGGACAGCACGGAAATAATTGAATGGGCAAATTTTGGCAGTGCGTATTTTATCGCTAACACCGTAGCCCCAGGCATGCCTACCAATATGTTGTTAACCGACTCAAGTAATCGCGACAACGATCAGTATCAGTTGACTATCACCTGGAATACACCCTCATACACAGGTTCGGGCATCGATCACTATAACATTTATCGCAGTACCGACGGTACAGCCTTCACAAAGATCGCAACGGCTTTAGGTACAAGCACAGGGTATCTCGATACTGGGCTAACAAAAGATCAGATTTATTATTACAAGGTGAGTGCGGAAGATAACGCTTCAAACGAAGGATCGGTGAGTTCAGTTGTCAGTGGAACGCCTACGGGTCGATATACAACTCCTCCTGACATCGTTGTTGCGCCAACGGTATCGGCGTCTATCCTGTCGGCTACCGTTAGTTGGCAGATGGAGCGTGAGTGTCAAGGTTATGTTCAGATTCGCACTAGCACCACCGGATCGTACAGCGAGCAGGGAGCGGGTACCTCGTCGATTGAGCATGAGGTTAGCGTCGTCGGGCTTACCGCAAGCACAACGTACTACTACCGCATCCGATGTGAAGATGAAGACGGGAACGAGGCGTTTTCGACCGAGTCAACATTCGTAACCGCGGGGGCTCCCTCAGCACCAACCAATCTTGCTGTCACTCCTAGCTCTAACACGCAGAACTCGTTTGCCTTTTCATGGAACGAGCCTTCCGATATCGGTGTCACGGTTGACTATTATTACTACAGTGTTAACCAGGAACCAACAGATGCGAATGTCAGTAGAACAAGTTTGACCAGTCTCAGCGCAGGACCTTATGCAACCCAGCAGGGGACTAACACCTTCTACGTGTTGGCGGTTGACGATGCGGGAAACTATGATCTTGATAGCTTCGCGTCAGTCGACTTTGAGGCCGCGACCACAGCGCCGGGGATACCCACGAGTATGTCAATCAGTGATAGTTCCGACCGGGCAAACGAGCTTTATCGCTTGACCGTTGCATGGAATGTGCCGACCACCGGTACGGTTGATCATTACAACGTCTATCGTAGCATCGACTCTGAAAGCTACGAACAGATCGCCGAGACTTCTTCTCTTGGTTTTTTTGACAGCGGTCTGGATACTGATACTAAATACTATTACAAGGTGACGTCGGTTGATAACGCCGCATCAGAAAGTGCAGATAGCACTGTCGTCGATAAGCAACCGACGGGTAGGTTTCCAACCCCACCATCCTACACCTCTGACCCCGAGGTTGAGGTTACATCAACCTCGGCGACGATTGACTGGACCACGGATCGTGTATCGTCTTCGTTTATCGTCTTTGGAAAAACGTCTGTGCTTGGGGCTTCTTCTGGAAGCTTAGACGAGGTGGCAGCACACACGGTTTCGCTGTCTGGTCTACAGCCTTCGAGTACCTACTACTATCGATTGCAAAGCTTTGATGATGCACGTGACTATGAATTATCTGAGGCGCTCTCGGAACTGTATACATTTAAGACGTCCGTAGCGCCTGCGATCTCTGATGTTAAGGTCGAAGAGGTTCGTCAAACAACGGCGATTGTGACTTGGAGAACGTCAACTGTTAGTTCAACTACGGTAAAGTACGGTAAAACTAATAGTTATGGACTTGAGATCGATGATGAGAGCACTGGGGCCACAACGGTTCATACGGTGCGGTTAACAGATCTTGACGCAGAAAATCTTTATCATCTTCGTATCTCAGGAACCGACGTTGAAGGCAATATTCTTGAATCCGACGATTACGTATTTCAAACCCTAGCCTTCCCGCGGATCTTTAACGTAACTTTTGAACCAGTGACCGATGCGAGCTCTGCGACCATCAAGGTGGCATGGGAGACAAACGTTGATACCGACTCTATCGTTGAATACCGACCACAGGGAGGGGCTTTTGTAGAAAGCGTAACCTCTGAGCTTTTGACCGAACATGAGCTGGTTTTGTCTAATCTCCTTGATAATACAAGTTACGAGTTTAGGTCTAAAGGAAGGGATCAATACGGAAACATCGCAACATCAGACCTTCAAATCTATTCTACGCCGTTTGATACTCGTCCGCCAAAGATTTCGGATATAGTCGTTGAAACAGCGATTTTGGGTTCGGGACAAGAAGCGACCGCACAGATTATCGTCAGCTGGAAGACGGATGAGAACGCCACCTCGCAGGTAGAGTATGGAGAAGGAGTAGGTGGGACGACGTATCCAAACAAGACGGTAGAAGATGGAGTATTAACAAACTCCCATGTTGTAATAATCTCCGATGTTGTGCCATCGAAACCTTATCACCTTCGAGTTGTATCGCGGGATGGTGCACTGAACGATGCTGCGTCAAGTGACTACGCTGTTATTACCGGAAGGGCCACTGACTCGGTCTTGGACCTTATCATCTTTAACCTGCAAGATACGTTTGGATGGTTAGGACAGGTATTTAATGTATTTTAGCTATCGATATGATTAAACAGAAAACACTACTATCGGCAATTGCGGTAACACTCTCAGGATTGCTGCTACTACAGTTAGCGGTGCTAAAGACCGACAAAGATAAACCTGGTGGTTCGGTTCTTGGACTTACCGATTCGCAAGTTAGTGTCGATACGGATACTGAGTTTAACTACGGTTCGTTCACTTCGACTGAAGTGTCGGGTTCTGGAACTTCTGCTGTCGTGCAGTTAACAGGCGGGGCTGCAAATTGGTGGGACGCTGATTACATGTATCGCAGGCAGATTACGATAACGAATAACTCTTCATCTACTATGGATGCCGGTTATACAGCGACTGTTACGCTTGATTCTGGAACGACACCGACCGCGGCAACGTTATACGCAAACTCTCTTGCAACTACACCGGGCGATGATGTACGTATCGTTTACGACAACGGATCGACGGTAGAATTAGATCGTGATTTGAGTGTATTCACCAACTCGAATATCGTGCTAGCTTTTAAAATTCAAACGCAAATTACAGCGAGTAACAGCGATAATAACTATTATGTTTATTATGGGTATGATTCGGCGGCAAATCCACCAGTGAACCTAGGTAATGTTTACATCATTACCGGGGAGACGTCGCCAACCCAAATCACTTATGCGAGTGGGGCAAGTCAGATAGGACTTGCCACAGATGGCACCTATATTTATGCGACAAGCGGAAGTCAACTTACAAAGGTAGATATGACAGGTAGTGTGATCGGAACCCGGTCGGTTTCTTTAGGAGGCAATAATAATGGTTTAGCTTACTCAAATGGACGTGTGTTTGGTCGCCAAGGGGCGAGTACTCTGACTGCTTATGATTGGGATACGCAGGTTTCGTCTTCTATTACCATCCCGCCTGCTAAACCTTTGCTTCTCGGAAGCAGTTGGGATACGTACAACCTTGGTTCTGATCCACAAGGGCGCATCTTGACCATGCAATATGTAAGCGGCCAACCGATGATCTTGCGCCGTTATACAGTTTCCGGAAACACCCTAGTGTGGCTTGACGACATTACACTCGGCGGTTCGTTCCAAAGTGTTGACAACCACGGGATATCATCCGACGGGAATTATCTTTTCTTTGTTACTTACAACGATGGTTGGCGTAGATGGCGGCTTTCTGATGGAACCCTTGAGGTTAACTTCTCTTCAACCGGTAACTCGCAGCTTCATCCTTCCGGTATGAGCAATCCAACGTTTTCAACCTATAACTGGGGCACAGGCGAGACGATCGTCGGTGATTACAACTCGCGGGAGTTTTTCAAGTACCCGGGAGGATCTTACAGTGTAAGCCCTGAGCCAACTGTGTCATTAGGAAGCGAAACAGGATCCCTAGCGCCTGTAGGCAGTTGGACAAGTGCGTCCAACGGTAATGCGTTAGATCTATCGTGGAACGGGGGATGGGGGGATGGCACGGATGGTAGCACAGCATTTAGCGCGACTATCGCTGATGTTGGTGCAAGTTCCGATATCACATTTAAGATGCGAGCGGCTACAACTACAAGCGGTTTAACAGGTGCTTCCTGGATTACTTTGGGAACGGCAAGCAGCGGCACAACGTTTGTTAAAACTAAGGGGGATTTAGACGGATTGGGTGTGGCGACGGGCGACGCACGTTATGTCCAGGTTAGCGGCGACTTCGCATCGTCAGACGGTGTTTCAAATCCTAAAATTGACAGCATTGCAATTAACTATCAGGCCGATCTCGAACTCCCAACGAATCCGGATACGCTAACCGCAAAAGATCAGTCGGTTGGGTCGGTTGATCTGAATACAAACACTTGGTACAACTACCCCAACGCGTACTTCAGCTGGAGTGGTGCGGCTGATGCCGATTCTGGAATCGCTGGGTACTACGTTTACTTCGGCACCAACTCATCTGCCGATCCTCAAAGTCTCGGGGCATACCAGACAACGGCGAACTACACAACGTCCTCACTTTCCAGCAACTCTACCTACTTCTTACGGATAAAGGCTGTAGATACTGCGGGGAACGTCGCTTCCACGACTTGGGCGCCGTTCATTTACAAGTACGATTCCGGTCTTCCTGCAAATCCGAGTTCGGTTTCTGTAATCCCCGTAGGCTATACTTCGGTCGACTCTTTTCGTTTTATTTGGACTAGTAACGGCACTGATCCTGAAAGTGGAGTGTACGGTTATTGTTACAAAACCGGGACAAGCGATGGCGGAAGTCCGTACTACACGGATCAGTGCATTACGGGAAACGAAGTAAATAGCGTGCCGTCATATCAGGAAGGAGAAAACCTTTTCTACGTCCGTTCGCTCGACAATGCTGGAAATAAAAGCTCCTCGTATATCTCGGTAAAGTATTATTATAACTCCACACCTCCTTCAGAGCCTCAGAACGTAGTTGTTACGACGGCAACCTCATTGTCGGGGACGACCTGTACCTCATTGGATAACTGTTTTGAGGTTAGTTGGGATGAGCCGGCGAGTTACTCTGGTTCTATCGACAGCTATTACTACGCGGTGAATGAGGCAACGTTGGACACAAATAACACAACGCAAACTACCACAGGTGAAACAACAACGCGTACGTTAGCCGGAAAACC
Organism: candidate division WWE3 bacterium; assembly: GCA_020429745.1. Classification (GTDB taxonomy): domain Bacteria; phylum Patescibacteriota; class 4484-211; order 4484-211; genus JAGQKZ01. Next base: position 13,187 of record JAGQKZ010000006.1, read on the forward strand.
TCTTGCGACCCAGCAGGGTGTTAACGAGTTTAAAATTGTGGCGAAAGATAACTCCGGCGTTATCGATTATAGTAATCTTGGCAGCGCGGTTTTTGTTGCAAGCACTACTGCACCGGGAATACCTACAAATCTTCTTCTAACCGACGTGTCTAATCGTGACAATAACCAGTATCAGCTGACGGTTACCTGGGAGGCGCCGACCAGTGTAGGTTCGGGAATCGATCACTACAACGTATATCGGTCTTTGGACGGTACGTCTTACACAGTTATCGCGACCGTCTCAGGGTCAAGCACCGGTTATCTCGATACAGGCCTGACAAAAGATCAGGTGTATTACTACAAGATTACGGCTGAAGATAATGCCGCAAGCGAGGGGTCGGAAAGCAGTGTTGTGTCGGGAACGCCTACGGGTCGATATACAAGTCCTCCAAATATTGTTGTGAATCCATCCGTAACACCGTCCATTCTTTCCGCTGAGGTTGCTTGGCAGATGGATCGGGAATGTCAGGGTTACGTGCAGCTAAAATCAAACCCATCGTCGTCATATACGGAGCAGGGCGCTGGAACATCCGCTGTAGAACATGACATCACGGTCGTCGGTTTACTACCATCAACGACATATTATTACCGTGTTCGGTGTGAAGACATTGATGGTAATGAAGCGTTTTCCGCGCAAGATACCTTTGTTACATCTGGTGCACCATCCGCACCCACCAACCTGGCTGTATCGCCAACCACGAACACAAAAAATGAGTTTTCGTTCTCTTGGGATGCGCCTTCCGATATCGGTGTTACGATAGATTATTACTACTTTAGCGTGAACCAGGAACCGACTGAAGGTAACGTTACGAAAGTAGAAGCAACGTCGCTAGCTGAAGGTCCATATGCAACGCAGCAAGGTACCAATACTTTTTACGTTGTTGCGGTTGATGATGCTGGCAACTACGATCTTGATAACTTCGCGTCAGTTGATTTTTCAGCGACAACAACCGCTCCCGGTATTCCAACAAGCATGTCGATTACCGATAGTTCTGATCGCGCTAACCAACTTTATAGATTAACTGTGGCGTGGAACACGCCGGTTGATGGAGATGTAGACCACTACGATATTTACCGAAGTACAACAGGTAGCGACTTTTCTCAAATTGCCCAAACGGCTTCAACGATATATGCAGAGACAGGTCTTGATACTGATACCACATATTATTATTTTGTTGTAGCAGTCGATAACGCAGGTGCGATTTCGGCTAGTTCTACGACGGTTGATAAACAACCTACTGGGCGTTATCCTGATCCACCAACCTATACCTCCGATCCCGAAGTTGAGGTTTCGTCGAGTACAGCCCGGATAACCTGGACGACAAACCGTGAATCAACGACGTTTGTTGTTTACGGGACAGATAATAACTTAGGTTTTTCGAACGGAAGTTTGGATAATGTGTCCGCGCATGAGATCTTGTTAACTGGATTAGCGCCATCGACGATCTACTATTATCGCTTGCAGAGTTTCGATGATGCGCGCGATTACAGTCTTACGGATGCTCTATCCGAATTGCACACCTTTACAACTTCAGTTGCACCAGCGATAAGTGAAGTAACCATCGATGATGTGCGCCAGACAACAGCAATCGTAACCTGGAAAACAACGACGGTGAGCAGCACACAGGTCAAATATGGAAAAACAAATGCATACGGTAATCAAATCACCGACCAAAGCACTGGAGCCACAACGGTTCATACGGTGAGGTTAACGGAATTGGATGCAGAAAGTTTATATCATGTGAAGATCTCAGGCGCCGATATTGAAGGAAACGTGCTGGAATCTGATGATTATGTATTTCAGACGTTGGCATTTCCACGAATCTTTAACGTAACGTTTGAGCCGGTGGCTGATGCAAGCTCTGCAACTATCAAGGTGGCATGGGAGACAAACGTTGATACCGACTCTATCGTAGAGTATCGCTCACAAGGCGGAACGTTCGTTGAAAGCGTAACTTCAGAGTTGTTAACGGATCATGAGCTTGTTGTACCAAATCTGCTGGACAACACTATTTATGAGTTTAGGGCTAAAGGTCGAGATCAATATGGAAACGTAGCAACATCAGATCTGCAGATTTATTCCACACCTTTTGATACCCGTCCGCCAAAGATTTCGGATATAGTCGTTGAAACAGCGATTTTAGGTTCGGGCCAAGAAGCCACCGCACAAATAATCGTCAGTTGGAAGACGGATGAGAACGCCACCTCGCAGGTAGAGTATGGCGAAGGAGTAGGCGGTACGACTTACACAAACAAGACCGTAGAAGATGGCGTATTAACAAACTCTCACGTTGTTATCATCTCTGATGTTGTGCCATCGAAACCGTATCATCTTCGGGTCGTATCAAGGGATGCAGCGATAAACGAGGCGGCTTCTAGTGACTACGCTGTGATTACCGGAAGGGCCACTGACTCAGTCTTGGACCTCATCATCTTCAACCTGCAGGAGACCTTTGGATGGATCGGCGGACTGATAAATCTATAAACATCGGCCAGAAGGTTAAAATCCATTACGCCTCAAGTTTTGGCATTGCACGAAAAAAACCAGACGTGTGTCTGGCTTTTTTCAGGAAACGTGCTTAATCTTACCTCTTTACCTCGATTGTCGCGTTCTCTCCTTCACACGCTCCCACGGTAAGTGAGCCGTTTGCGTTTCTAACCATGTAGTAGCCTGTTTCTGCGGCGTCCCAGGTGCCTGTTCCGTTAGGGCTTACAGGTACAGCAGCGAGATATCCGTCCGTGGCGAGCTGAGATATGTTGACGCAGTAGTTGTTTACACCATCATCGTCGATCGTGACATCGCACGGCGTTACGTTGTCACAGTTAGCGCCACTATCCGTTCCGATCATGTAATAATTATCTGCTACCATAGCAGCGATCGCTGCTGTGTAGGCTCCGGCACTGTCTACCTGGTCGACCTTGGCGGCGTCGAGAATGGCGGAGATGTCTGTCCAGCGCGTTGCATCACGCGAATCGGCGAAACGTTTGGCGGGATTTAATGCTACGAAGGCTCCGGCGGCTAAGATTCCGATAACAGTTATAACAACTAAAAGTTCAATCAATGTGAAACCGGCGTTTTTATTGTTAGGCAGTATCTTCAACTGTTATCACCTCCTTTAACCTTATACTTGTTCATATTAGCACAACGAAAACGTTTGAGTCTATGCACGACTAACTCTCGTCCACCTCGATCTTTACCGATGAGTTGATCTCCGCCGCAACGTTAAGCAGAAAGACGTCGGGATTTTCGGTTGTCTCCAGGCCATTTACAGCGTATGAATCGACCTCGTACCAGGCGTTGTTTCCGATATCTACCTCTATCTCCTGATGGATGAGCTCGTCGATCCCGCTGATGTCGTAGGCAAGCCAGGTAATAGTAGACTCATCTTTGTTTACGTTTAACGGTTCGCTCCATAGCCGTTCGTTGGGTTGCAAGGCGTCTGTCGTCCTGGTCCGTGAGTCTGTAATCTGTGATTCCGGCTCAACTGCTGAATCGAGTTGGTCTGTTATCTTGCGCCCCATCACACGACCGTTTGTTGAGAGTTCTGTGCTTGTGATTAACGGCAGGGTTACCACGATCTCTTGCAGGAAAGGCCTTACCGTTGGGGAAGGCGACATGTCGTCACTTGATGGTCGAAGAGTGCCACCGATTAACCTTGACCCGAAAAACAACGATACTAAGACTGCAACGACGACCAATCCGATAACCAGTGTGCGCTTATTAATCACTACGTTTTTTAATCTTGCAAAGATGGTGGTTAACTTTGATACCTGAGTACTTACTTGCCTTTGCTTTGTTGTTGGTGCCGCCTTTGCAGTATCATTAGATTTATCTGTTCGGATCTTTTGACCTGGATCTTCTTTTGCAGCTCTTTTTTGAGAGTCATGTTTTTCAGGCTGCGTAAAAGCGATGTCGTCACTGCTCCAGTGCTTATGAATACCGCGTAACGCTAATCCGATCGCCTGAATATAATCAAGAGACTTCGTGGTCTTTTGCTTAAATGCTATTACGGGTTTGCCAATGCTGACATTAACCTCGTGGTTTGCTTCGAAATACTCAGGCAACTTCTTGATGTTGCTCGATCCGCCTATAAGTACGATACTCGCGACCGGGTGGCCAAGTAGCTCCTGGGTGTGGCTCAACGCCGAAACTATGCTTTCGTCTACCTTAGCCAGAATCTTTGCAACGATTAAAAACATCTGGCTGGAAGGCTTTGATAGCCCTTCCGTAATCTTGAGCTGTTCGGCGGACTTGGCAGAGATGTTAAGGTTGGACGCTAACTCTTGCGTAATAATGTTTCCCGCTATCGGAATCGAGTGCGAGTAGAACATGGACCTCCCGTAAAAGACCGAGACCTTTGTTGTTGAGTGGCCCATGTCAACAACACAAACCGGTTCCTTGTTTTCAACACTTAATCCACGAAACTCCGCCATCGGCTCAATATCAACAACATCTACATTAAGACCTATCGTCCTAAAAAAACTGGTCCATGAAGATAAAACATGCTTATCCGTTGCAACCAGCAGGAGAAATCTCGTGTTGTCCGGACCGACTATCTCCTTGTAAGTGAAAACTACCTTGTCCTTTTCGATCGGGATGTTCTTCAAAGCCTCCGCTTCTGCTATCTTTGCTATCTCTGTTGTGTTATCCTGTGCCAGTTTTGCCAGGTGCATAAACGTCTGATCGTCGGGGATTGCAACAACCGTGGGTGTCGAGAGGTCGAAGGGGTCGGGCTTTGTCTTGTTGAAGACCTTTAACACGGCGTCTTCAAGCGACTCTTGGTCTTTTATTAAGCCGTTTTCAACGATTCCTGCTTTAAGTTTTGACCGACTTCGTTTGCTTACAACAAGCCCTTTGCTGTCGCGTGTTACCTCAACCGCCTCGATGGTATGGTCCGAGATATCAAGCCCGATGGCCTTTGCTCCCAGTGCAAGGTTAATCATCACGTTCCTCCCATGTATTCAAAGTAATGTCGCTATTATTTACGGTTATGTTCACCGCGATCTTCTTGTAACCTAAACCGTTTGAGCCCAATACCACGATGTCGCGCTGATTAGGTGCGGGATCTGTTACGTCGATCTCGCATGTACCGTCGGATGTAGACAAGGGGATCGTGCCGGCACCGATGCCGTAGTTGGAGTCAAATCTTATCCGCTGAATCGTCTCTTCAAGACAGCTTTCTGCCACGTTAAAAGCCTCTCCGCCTTGTGAGAAGTAAAACCCCATCTGCGATTCACTTATTCCCGTCAGAATAGCATTTTGGGCCATAAGCAAGGTCGCCACTCCAATTACGAGCACTAAGAATAGTGAAGCGAATCCTTCCTGTTTTGTGGCCATTTTTTGTCTCATTTTCTGAGGTTAATTGACGTCTCCAGATCGTACGCGTAGTCGTACTCCACACCACCCGTTGTGGCAGAGTGATCGATCGTCATCTGTAGTTTAATGTTACCGTGTTCGTCCAGCGGATTCTCGTGCGAGAAGGCCAGGTTTGTAACTTTAACGAGACCAGAGGTGACGTTAAGAGTAGGCGAGGCACCCTCCTTAATCTGCAAGGTTCCGTCGTCCTGATCAAGCGAGATAATCGTGGGGTTTTTCGCGGGATCATCGTTTACTAGACTTAACACTCCAGGATCGACGTCAAAAGTTGACGCACCGAGGTTGACGCCACTTGCATCACGCACCGCATTGCTTATAACCTCAAGCGCTGTTCTCGCGTTAGCCTGTACCTCTTGAATCGTGTTGCTCTTTGCTCGGGTAGTTGTGATTGAGATTGTGTAATAGATAAAACTAACCATTAAAGTGCTCATGATCGCTAAGTAGATGATAAGCTCGACGAGAGTGTAACCTTGATTTTGGTGATTGCTTACATTTGTCATTGATAGTTAATCTTTACCTCTTCGAGGATAGGCGAGTCTGTCCCATCACCTTCCATCGTTGCACGGTATCTAATCCATTCGTCGTCGTTGTGATCGGTATGGATTAACTCTCCCGTACTAATAGTGAAGTAATCTGTCTCGTCGCCGTCTTCACCTTCGGGGCCACTCCAGGTCGGCGACCATGCCCCTGGAATACCGCCTTCGTCCGGAGCGGTCTGAATCTGAAGCCTAATCTGACAGGTAACACAAGATGGGCTTGTTGTGCTCCACGTCCATTCGATCGAGTCAAAAACGCTCGGAGCACCAGCGTCGAAGGCGTTCGAGACGTAGGTGCCGTTTAAGACATAGCCACCTGCTGAGCTAAGGGTTATCAGCGCGGTTTTGGTATAGACGTCGATAGGCGAAAGGCGCAGGCAGTAACTTTCACCGCTGGTCGCATCATCGGTAAAAATTATTACGTACTCCAGTTCAGTGAACTGATTAGGTAACATCGCTTGATTGGTCGCCGCGTTTGATGGATCCTCAACAAGTTTTCCCGAGGTAAAGCTGCCCGACGGATCGGTTATGCCCGGACTTATATTCTGCGAAGCCTCCTGATTTGTAACATAAGTCGATACGTTCATACATACCGCCGATCCCGAACAACTACTTTGAATAGGGACGGGTTGGTAGGTCTCGTCGCCACCGCTGCAGTCCGCGCCGACTCTCGGAGCATAATGTAAGACAAAGCTGGTGGGAGAAGAATAGGTGAGGGAGTTGTTCTTAACCAGGAAGCGAACGCGGACGTTCTCGTTTTTGTTCTGGTCAACCACCGGGGTATCTTCAGGCTGTTTAAACGACGCGCCGGGTGGGATGCCATAAACGGTGATCTCTACCGAAGCTACCTGCACCTGATCTGTCCCACCTCTTCTGATATGCCTAAGCTTAAGACGCAACGAGTCGAGCTGGTTCTGAGTCATATTCAACCCGGTAAAACTTGACGTGTACCAGTTGAAGCTGTGGTTAAGGTTTATCGTATTCTCCGATTGATCGGACCCGCCGACAACGAGGTTCACCCCGATGCGATCGTTGCCGGTGTTGCGTGCATTGATACGCACATCGACTCTTGTATACGACGTTCCTCCTGTTAGCGTTTGTAAATCAAAATCCTCGGTCGATCGGTTGGTTGTTGCTATGTAATTTGATGTGTTTGGCGGATCACCTTCGTTAACTGCAGCGAAGTGATACCCCCCACCTGGGACGACCGTTTGCCAGCTCGGGCTGTAGTCGCCGTCCGGGTAGATCGTCCCCAGTTGCTGAGCAGTGCCGACCTCTCCACCGTCGTCGTTTCTCCATCGATAGTGTAAGAGCTCGCTGTTTGAGACCTCTGCTGTAGTTAGAGTTGCGCAACGTTGATAGTCGTTTAGAGCGCCCTGGCTTGCGTCGACGATCCTTAAGTAATAGTTAATATTGTTTGTGGCGTTGTTGGTTATATTTAGCATCCATTCCCACTCTGCGTGTTCGTTGCGATTGGCGTAAACGATGGCGTTACCGTCTCCGTTGACGGCGACCCCGTCACCACCAACGAACGTGTGTCCGTCGTTAAACCTTTGGGTTGTTAAAGTTCCGTCGCTAAATTGGGTGCTGGCTGTTAAACAGATAGGGTTGCTACCACAGCTTGAAGATTTTGGTACGGTTGTCCATGTGCCACTACTACAGTTACTTCCATTTGTTGAGTACTGAAGAACGGGAGCAACAGTCAGGTTCTGGTTTGGGTTGTTTCGCGTCTGAACCACAGCAATCCTAAGTCTTAACTTTGAGTTTAAAGAAACGCTTTGGATTGCGGTATCTTGGTTTGCATCGGGTGTTGAGTACCCGCTGGCGGCGTTTATGGTGTTGTCGTCGTCGAGAAACCAATAATGTTCCTGGCGGTAATTAGCGGGGCGTGGTCGTTGCGCATCAATAGTATTTGATCCCAATAACAAAACGGCAATGATGACAACGAGGTGAAGTCCATATCGGAAGGTTTTTTTACTTAAGTATGATGTCATGTTGCTAAGCATCGTTTAGTTAGGTTGCAGGGTAACGGCTCCGTCTCCATCGCCGAGGACCGTCGAGACCTCCGTGTTTGTGAATACGCCGTCGTTAAAATCGGTTGTTGTGTCCTCTATCCAAAGCCTGCTCTCCCAGTTTGTTAAGTAAACTGAGGAGTCAAATGACGTTGGTAGGCCTGCGAAGTTGTCCCAGGAGATAGAGATGCTTAGCTCTTTTGTATTGACGTCGGTGAACGATCCGGGACAGGTGACGACGTTGTAGCTGTTATCGCGGCAGATGTCGTTAAAGGTAAGAGTGCGGGTATATTTTCCGATCGTATCAGTCGTTCCTTCGCCCTTAAATATCCATTGGTTGCCGACGGTTTCGATGCCGCTTTGGTTGAAGATGATCTCGTTCCAGGCGTCGTCTCGTATCGAGCGGACTGACTCTACCGCCTCCTGCGCAAGCGCATACGCCTGTGTTAGCTCTCCTCCCTGAGAAAGACTTCTAAATCCACCGGCTATCAGAGTTGCAATGCTGGCGACCATTCCGGCAAACAAAGCGGTGGCAAGAATGACCTCAACCAGTCCGAAACCGCCATCATTTCTGGCCCTGGTCTGGTTTTTTCTTAGTGGGGCAGTTAAATCTGTAAGTAGTCGCATACCTCTAATTACTTGATTGTAAACGATTTTCGTACTTTTATTAACCGTTAGTACGAGACTACCCCTTTGTCGTTGACGCTTACGGTGGAGGACTCTGCAGAGGATGAGATAACAACGCCACCGCCTTCGCTGGCGATACCTAAGCCCTTGGTGAACGTTATCGCATCAGCCGTAAAGGTTGAAGACATGGTGAGCGATGAGGTTATCGGATAGATCTCGTCGTAGTTTTGATCGCGGCCTGCGTAGCTGTCGCCTTTGAAGAGCACGACCTCAGAGCTACCCGATGCGAAGTAGACGCCGTAGGTGGAGTCGTCGATTCGCGCTACAGACCTTTCCCGAGCGTTTCTTAGTGATGTCACAACGGTGGTCGTTGCCTCCCTAATCTGGGTTCTTACCTGAAAGTTGCCGTAGATCGGCGCGGCTGCTCCGGCAAGAAGGAGTAAGACGCCGATAACAACGATAAGCTCAATTAGAGTGAATCCTCGTTCATACGCCTTCATGATTAAATCCCTCCAGTAAGCTGATAGATCGGAGTGATGATCGCCAGCGCGATAAATGCCACCAGACCTCCGACGCCAAGGAGCAACAGTGGCTCAAGGGTGCTCGAGAACGTTCTGACGGCGACATCTACCTCGTTCTCGTAGTATTCGCCTAAGTAGGCCAGTACCTCTTCTAGTTGTCCGGTCTTTTCTCCCATCTCTACCATGCGGGTAATTATCTTGGGGAAGAGGTCCTCATACTCTGAGATGCTCTCTGAGATCTTTCCACCACGACCGATGTGCCAACTCACCTTCTCCAAAGCCTTTGCGTAGTAGTAGTTACCGATCGTGTCTTTGGTTGTTTCGAAAGCCTCAACGATATTGAGCCCGCTGGTTAATAGCATGGCAAGATTTCTGCAAAAACGCGCCAGGCCCAGGTTCTTCGATATACGTTTAACTATCGGAAACTTTATTAGCACAAGATGGGTAAAAGGTTGCGCAAATCTCTGTGCAAGGACGGTGACGAGTGCCAGTGTTCCGATAACGATCGCTGGGATAATAATGACACCATACGCCTGAAACAGGTTGGCTACCCAAAGGAGAACCTTGGTAGCAAAAGGGAGGTCGATTCTAAGGCTGTTAAAGATCGGCGTCATCTTGGGAAGAACCACAAATGCAACGATCGCTCCCATAACAATCGCCGCAATCACGACGACGATAGGGTAGTACATCGCGCTTTTTACCTTGCCCATAAGGTTCTTTTCGTTTGTTAGCTGTGTGGCAAGACTGGTTAGGTTGTCCTCGAGCGTTCCTGAGACCTCACCCGCTCGCATGGTACTCACAAACAGTTTGGAGAACGCCTGAGGTTGATTATCGAAAGCGTCGGCAAGAGTAGTACCCGACTCCACGCTCTTTAGAACCTCAAGGATTGCCTTCTTCAATGGTCCGCTTGTAGATTCCGCTGTGATGCCAAGCGCTTCCGTAACCGGCAGACCGGTACGTACCATTACTGAAAGCTGTTTGGCGAAGATAGCCATCTGTCCGGCAGACGGTTTACCAAAAGGCAGGTTTAGTGAAAATTTAGTTTTTGGTTTGGCAGCTTTGTCTTGCTTCATGACTACTCTCTTGTAACCCGTAGCACCTCTTCAAGGGTAGTGATGCCGTTTAGCACCTTGTTAATTCCGTCTTCCAGCATCTTCGTCATTCCGTTGTTTTGTGCTTGTTTCATAATCTTATCGCTTGAAGCGTGCTGTAAGACTAACTCCTTGATGTTCTCCTGCATCTCTAAGACCTCGAAAATGCCGATTCTTCCAGAGTAACCGGTGTTCGCACAAACTTGGCACCCCATGCCTTTATAAACCCGAACCTTCTTTAGATCCTTATATCCTCTGTCTTCGAATAGTTCTTTGATGTGATGGTCGTTCTTAATTATCGTCTTGTCTTTTGCTTCAAGTTCGCTCGAAACCCGGCACTTCTCGCATATCTTTCGTACCAGTCTTTGTGCGATGATAACGTTGATCGTTGAAGCAACTAAAAACGGTTCGACCTGCATCTCGATAAAACGGGGAAGTGTGGTTGGCGCGTCGTTGGTGTGAAGAGTTGAAAGCACAAGGTGTCCGGTTAGCGCTGAGTTTACAGCGATATCGGCGGTCTCTTCGTCTCGTATCTCACCTACCATGATTATGTCAGGATCCTGACGCACAAGGGAACGTAGCCCTTCTGCGAACGTGAGGTTTGTCTTCGTGTTGACCTGTGTTTGACTGATACCTTCGATGTCGTACTCAACCGGGTCTTCGATCGTTGCGATATGTACCTCAGGTTGATTTAATATTTTTAGTATTGCGTAAAGGGTTGTGGTCTTTCCTGAACCGCTTGGCCCCGTGGTGAGAATCATTCCGTGTGGATGTTTTATCTGTTCGTCGACGATCTTCAAGTTTTTATCATCAAGTCCTAGTTCTTGCAGACTGTACTGACGGGTAGCCGAGGAGAGTAGTCGCATCACAACGTTTTCTCCTTCAACGATGGGGAGGACCGATACCCTGATGTCTAACGTCTCGCCCTCCACCTTATATCGAAGCTTGCCATCCTGTGCGCGATAGTGTTCGTCGATACGCATCTTCGCCAGCACCTTGATTCGTTGGAGGATTGAGTCGTGGAGTTTTTTTGGCATCTCAACCACCTTGTGCATCAACCCATCAATTCTAAATCGCACTACGGCCTCCTCTTCATACGGCTCGATGTGAATATCAGAGGCCTGGTTGTAGTAGCCGTACTCGATGATCGAATTAACCATCTTAATCGTTAACTCGTCCTGCTGCTCGCGCGAGGTCCCGGCTTGATTCATCTGCGTAAGGATTGATTCAAAAACCTCAGAGAGACTCTCGCGGTATTGCCCTAAAGCAAGGTGGATATCCCGATCGGTAGCGTAATACGTCAGCACCGTCTGGCCTGTTTTTTTCTCGATCAGATTTTTCAGTTCCCAGTCATCGGGGTTGGACATCGCGAGATGAAGACCTTGATCGTTTTGTTTAAACGCAATCGCTTTCCTTGATTTTGCAACGGTCTCAGGAATGATGTGGAGTGTTTTTGCATCGGTCTTCTCTTTGCGAAGATCAACGAAGTTAAGATTTAGATCATCTGCAACAAGCTTTCCAAACTCTTCGTCTTTTATTAGATTACTGTCAACCAAAACATCGATAAGCTCTTTTTGGGAGCTGCTCGCTTCGGTGACAGACGCGTTGAACTCTTTCTCTGCAATGTAGCCTGGGGTGACAAGGAGATCGCGTAGTTTTTGTTCGTCAAGTTGTGTCATATTAGTGATTCTTTAAGTTACCAGGTGAAACTTAACGTTTTCGATCACCTGTCTTAACGTCATATTGGATTTGATGAGATAGTCGACCGCTCCGAGTTTCTTTGCTTTTACGATGTCGGGTTCCTGACTAAGATTAGTTAAAACGATCACCGGTATCTTGCTTAGCTCTGGATCGGCTTTGATCTCGGTTAATACTTCGAATCCGTCCTTAAGAGGCATAATGAGATCAAGCAGTATCAGATCAGGCTTAAACTCTTTTATCTTATCTGTCACCTGGCCACCGTTTAGAGCGACATCGACGGTGTACCCTTCTTTTTCCAGACCAAACTTGTAGGCTTTTGAGATGAACTTATCGTCTTCTGCAAGTAGTATCTTTTTTTGTTCCGCCACGTTCTTATATTATCAGCACAATGAAGAAAATTCTATTGAACCAGCCGTTTAGAATCGTACAGTTACGAAGCTAATTGACGCTCTCCTTTAACCTTTTCCATACCGCTTAACGGCAGTGAGACATACATCGTTGTTCCTATGTCCTGTTCTGATTTAAACCACACGTCTCCGCCTACGGTATCGACGATCAGTTTAACAAGATACAACCCTAAGCCGGTTCCTTCCGTATTAGCTGTGATTGCATTGTCGGCGCGCGTGAACTTAGTAAACAGCTTCTTCTGGTCTTTTTTGGGGATGCCTATTCCGTTATCTTGCACGCTGATAACGAAATCCTTCTCGCGTTTATTCAGTTCTACCGATACCTTCGCCCCACCTCTTTTAGAGTACTTAATGGCGTTGCTTAGGAGATTGTAAACTACCTGATACAAAAGAGCTTGGTCGAGAGGAATACTGCCGAGTGGTGTTTCCGGGCGTATAAAGTCTATGTCACAGTTCCAGGCGCTTGCAATTGGAAGTATGTCCTTTACGGCGGTATCAATCAGATTCTCGACCTCAAGTGGTTCAGGGTTTATGCTTATGCGCCCGGCCTCTATCCGTGAAACGTTTAACAGGTCATTTACAAGCTTTATCATGCGCTCGGTGGACTGCATAATGTCTCCGATGTAGTCTTTTTGCTGGGGATTTATCTCGCCGACCTCCTCGTTAAAAAGCATCTCGGCAAATAGCTTAATCGCCGTTAATGGAGTCCTTAGCTGGTGGGATACCACGGAAACGAACTCCTTTTTCGTCTCTTCAATACGATCGTCACTGTAGATGCTGCTTATTAGAAAGATGGTTCCTACACGAAGATCTTCGGAGTTTTTCAGCGCGCTTGCTACGACCTTACTCTTCTTGATCTGTTTATTTATTGTAATTAGATTGATCGCTGATGACTTTGTTCTTTTAGGTTCTTTGGCCGTATACATTTTTGTAAGCACCTTTTTTCCCTCATCGTTCACAAATGGCGCCTCCGAGATTGATCGGGTTAGTATATCTTCTGATTTATAGCCTAATACCGTAGGCGCTTTGTCGTTGATCTCAAGAATTATGCCGGAGTTGTTTACAAGGATGTATATCTCAGGAAGAAGGTTAATCATCGTTTTGTGGGTGAAATTTGTATACTCCGAGCTGTTTAATTTATCATCGTCCTCTGGCTTAAGGCGCACGATCGTTTCGGTAGTAATTACCGTTAACGTAAGGATAAATAATAGCGAAACTACGCTGTCCCACCATATAACGTCGTAGACGAAGTATGCGAAAAATAGCAGACAGCAAACGCTTACCGTGACGGTACTAAGCGGGACGATTCGTTTAGCAATTGCGTTTTTTATTTGGGTCAGTAACGGTTGCATCGGTGCTATTGCTAAATCTCAATATAACACGAATAGCACGAAGTATTAATAAACTGAAAGTCAGCGCGCAGTAATCCAAGCATATCTGCCGTCTACCAGACTAGTGGCTCGACCTTGCCGTTATTGCCTCCAGCAAGAGCCAGGTCTTGAATGTTGATATTACAATCGCCGTTTACATCTGCATTTGGGTCCCATCCAGGGCTAGAACAGGTCTCGCCAAAATGTGTATTGATGAGGTTGGTATCGTCAGTGTTGACTGTTCCGTCGTTGGTAGCGTCTCCTCCGTAAAGCGTTTTCGTTGGCAGCGTGGCGTCGGCAGAGATCGTGTCGGTTCGCTGCATAAGAAGATATAGTGGTTTGTCTGCCGTTATCGTGTAGTCTCCAGCAGGTACGTCGATCGACCAGGCAGCGCTTGAGACTGTCGTCGCGGTGAACGTTCCCGGTGTGCCTGTAAAAGTTACGGTTACACCCGAATCGTTGGCGCGACCTTGAACGTCAATGTATCCAGAAACATGGTAGTAGACGATAGGCTCCGGTGTTGGTGTCGGCACAACGGGCGTTGCGGTTGGAAGCACCGCTCCTGGCGATAACGGATATACGTCTTCTGTCCCACAATCGAAGCCTAGCCCGGCTGGGTCGTTATGCGTTACGACAAAGGTGTTGCAGCTGCTGTCAAAAACAAGATAGGCGTCGTGTTGTTCTAGGTAGCCCCAGAGGCGCGCCTCGCCCGAATCTGTAAAGTAGCCGTAAGATGCGCCCAACACCTCCGAGACCGACTCCGGCGGTATAGGCAGGGTGCGCCCATTAAATGTTTCTAGCTCGGTGAGTGTTGTCGGGTATTCACCCTTGCTTGAATAGTAAGCCGAGAGGATTACTACATCCTGGTTTAAATCGGCGGCTTGTTTGCTATCCCGCCCTTTCTGTTGGGTGCCCAACGGGTCAACTAAAACGAAGAAGACGGCAGCAATAACACCCAAAACGGCGATTACTACAAGAAGTTCGATCAACGTAAAGGCAGTGTCTTTTTTGTAGTTCTCAACCATATAAACCAAAATCTAAGGGAATAATACAACGATAAAAGCTGCAATGTAAAGTCTGTTGTTATAATGTGTTATGCGGACGTTTCAAGTCGACTACTTTGTTGTCGGTTAACAAGATAGATCTATGCAGGATTTAAATAGTTTTTCAACACCAATGATGCAACAGTACGCCGAAATTAAGGCGCAATATCCTGATGCAATCTTGTTCTTTCGCCTGGGTGATTTTTACGAGATGTTTTTAGATGACGCCAAGATCGGGGCAAAGGTATTGGGGATTACGTTGACCTCGCGACACAAGGGGAAAGATGGCGAAATCCCCATGTGTGGAGTGCCTTTTCATGCTGCTGAAGGTTATATTCAAAAGTTTGTACATAGCGGCTACAAGGTCGCGGTTTGTGAACAGATCACTAAGCCGTCCGCCGGTGCTGAAATCGTTGAGAGAGATGTTATTCGTGTTGTAACGCCAAGTACCGTGCTCGACGATTCAGGTGACCAACGTGGCGGTGACCTGTTGATGACCTTCCATGTCCATAAAAAGTTTCTTGGAATCTCACTTTTATCGGTGCAGAGCGGTATGGTCTTGGTCGCACAGAATAAACTCGCTGATTCCGGTTCCGAGAACCTACTTCGGAATCTCCGTGAGGTTATCATGCGGTTCCAGCCGGTGGAGGCGATCTTAAATCGTGAACTCTTCAACGATCTTGCAGTGCGGTCGGAGTTTTCGCGTCTTGGTGTAAGTCCGTTCGCCGACGATTCAGAGGTCGATACCCCCAATCAGGCTTTGGGTGTGATAAAAGATCAGTATAAGGTGACGTCGCTCGAAGGATTTGATATCCATGATAAAGAATCGGCACAGATCGCCCTGGCTAACGGTATAAACTATTTGAAGCGCACGCAAAAGAACGGCCTATCGTTTCTGAAAAATCCCATGCTGATCAGTGAGGAAAAGCATTTAGCCTTAAATGGTCAGACGCTTAGAAACCTTGAAATCTTTAGTAGCAAACGTCGTGGAAGCAGAGACGAGTCGTTGTTTGGAGTTCTAAATACAACGCAAACACCGGCCGGGGAGCGCATGCTGGCAAACTGGCTGGTTCAGCCGCTTGTTGACAAAGATGCGATTAACGCCCGCTACGACGTTGTTTCTTGGTTTATTGGCGATGATAGTGAAAGCGATCAAGGTCGCATCGAACAGATAACCGGTTTGTTAGAGCAGGTTGGTGACGTGGAGCGTTCTATAGGAAGACTGGCTCTAGCGGTTGGCGGACCTCGTGATCTTGTTGCGATCTCGTCTGTGCTTGGTATCTCAGAACAGGTGCGCGGGCTACTTGAAAACGCGCCATCTCTTTTGTCCGGCATGGTTGAGCAGGTCAACTGGCAGGACCTTTCGGCCGTGCATGAACTGCTTAGTCGGGCGATCGCTGACGATCCACCGATTAACATGCACGAGGGTGGTTATATAAAGAAGGGGTTTTCGGAAAGGCTTGACCAGCTGCGAGATGTTGCCCGCGGAGGCAAAGGGTTGCTATCCGAGATCGAGGAACGTGAACGCAACACCACGGGTATCAGCTCGTTGAAGATAGGTTTTAATAAGGTTTTCGGTTACTACATTGAGGTATCGAAGTCGAACATCGATCGTGTCCCGGCGCATTACGTACGCAAACAGACACTAACCAACGCAGAGCGCTATATTATCGATGAGTTGAAGAAGCACGAGGATACGGTGTTGACTGCCCAGGAGGAGGCTCTAAGATTGGAGACCGAGTTGTTCGCCGAGGTCGTGGCCAAGACGTTAGACAAGACGCGCGCTCTACAACAATACACGACGTTACTTGCCACAACGGATGTGCTGCAGAGTTTCGCCGCATCAGCCATGCAACAGAGTTATGTGCGCCCCGAGATCTCATCAAACGGCGACGGAGAACTTGAGATTGTTCAAGGTCGGCATCCGGTGGTTGAGCAGATCTCGTTCTCGTCATTTATTCCTAACGATACTAATTTAAGTTCGGCAAACACGCAGATGATGGTCTTAACGGGGGCGAATATGGCAGGAAAGAGTACGTTTATTCGTCAGGTTGCGCTTTTAGTTGTTATGGCGCAGATCGGTTCGTTTGTTCCGGCAGAGAGTATGCGGTTTGAGCTTGTCGATCGGGTACATACGCGCATCGGTTCGGCGGACGATTTAACGGCGGGATTATCGACATTCATGGTGGAGATGTTGGAGACGGCACAGATCGTTAACAACCTGTCCGACAATAGCCTCGTGGTGCTTGATGAAGTTGGGCGCGGTACGAGTACGTACGACGGGGTGTCGATCGCGTGGGCGGTTTCGGAGTATATCATGCAAAACAGCAGGGCCAAGGTGATGTTTGCGACGCACTATCATGAGCTTACCGAGCTGCCGCGTTTTTACAAGCAGGCGCGAAACTTTCACCTAGCGGTGTCGGATGAGAGGAGCAAACTTGTCTTCCTGTATCGTGTCAAAGAAGGGAAGGCGAGTCAGAGTTACGGTATTGAGGTGGCCAAGCGTGCTGGTCTACCGCCAAAGATTACGGCGCGAGCATCGGAGATTTTACACGACCTTCACGTTCAGGCTAACGCAATCAATCCGGTCCGCGGCGATCAACTCGGACTATTCGGCCAAGCTACTGATAATTGAAAAATTCTACCGTGTAGTGTAACGTTGAAGTTAACATGCCCCAAGGGATTAACTTACTTCCGCAAGCGCGTAGGGACAAGAAGCACGCAAGTTTGCCGCTTGTGGTTTGGTTTAATAACGTCGGTATCTACATCATCTTTGTCATGTATGCTTTAGTTTTAGGGTCGTTTGCCTTTAGGTGGTACGAAGATCGGTCGTTACGAAACGTGATTACGGAGATTACGGAGAAGACGCAGGATGTCAGAGACAAACAGGATGTTTTAGACGAGTTCCTGAAAAAACAGCAGCAGTTTAACGTATTGGGCGAGACCGTTGATTCGCTTTCCCCGAAGAAGCTTTATCTACAAACCTTCGCCGATACGATCCCGCAGCCGATCACGCTTGATCAGTTTACGATTAATCCCGGAACTGTGGATATCTCGGCACATTCGACCGATTATCAGGCGTTGAATCAATGGAGAAGGTCGCTGTATGCAACCGACCTTTTTAATGTGGTAGAGATAACGAGTATCGATCGTAACGCCGAGGCGGATGTTCCGACGATCGACTTCAAGATGGCAATACAGATTAAATCATGAACGAGATGCTACATAAATTTCCATTCTTAAAAGAGCGCAGGAATCAGCAGTATATCTTGATCGCTGTTTTGGTCTTATGGATCGGAATGCTTCTAATTCTTGGTGTAATACCCGGGGTCAAACAAGCGCTTTCCTCACGATCGATTGCACAGACGGCGAGATTGTCGCTGGATGATCTAAACGCCAAGCTAGATTTAATTAAGAAGGCGCAGGAGTCGCTGGACTCTATCGCAAGCTATGAAGATACGGCGGTTAGTTCTCTGCCGGTAAGAGACAAGGTTATTACGTTGTTTAATGCAGTTGCACTAACGGCTAACGCCAACTCGCTTGCTGTGACGCGGTTGGATTACACCGGTTTAGGTGATGCCGGA
>JAGQKZ010000069.1 GCA_020429745.1 candidate division WWE3 bacterium
AATGCTACGTCGACACTGTTTTCAAGAAGCAATGCTAACAGTGTATTAATCGTCGTCGTCTTTCCCGTTCCTGGACCACCGGTTAAAACAGAAAGGGGCGCACTAAGCGACATCATGATAGCCTCGCGTTGTTTGGTACTCAACTCAAATTCGTTCTCCTTCTCAATCTCTTTAACGCGTTTTTCAACGTCCTTGCCAGCGATATGTCGGAGCTTGGACCTAGACCGATCTGTGTCATGAACCGTTCTCAGCAACTGTGCGAGCTCCTGTTCTTGATTAAATGACTGTTTTAAATACGTTGGTTGACTAATATCGCCTCGTTCGACGACCAGTTGATTGCTGTTCACTAACGTCTCAAGCTGTTCCTGTACGCGCTCCTTATTCACGCCAAGTAATTTTTGCGCAACTTCTATCAGTTCCTCGCGAGGAAGATACATGTGCCCGTCGTCGAGCGCCTTTAACAAAGCGTAAGAAATTCCCGCCTGCACCCGAAACGGATGATCGTTTTTAAATCCGATTCCCTTAGCTATCTCGTCAGCCTTTGTGAATCCGACACCCCAAATGTCCTGTGCTAGTTGATAGGGATTTTGCCGAATCTGATCAACCGATTTTGCACCGTATTGATTGATAACCTTTTGAGCCGTGAGTGGGGTAATCCCAAGGCCCTGAAGAGCGATCATCTCGCTGCGAACCGTTTTAGCCTCGGTCCATGCATCCTGTATCTCCTGAGACTTCTCGCGCGAAACACCTTTAACCTTTGCTAACTTTTGTGGCGAGTTCTCGATAACTTCGGGGAGTTGCTCACCGAACTCGTCAACGAGTAACTGGGCTGTCACCGGACCGATGCCGCTAAAATAATCGGTGGCTAAAAATCGCGCCAGACCATCAAGACTCGTTGGTTGGTGCAGGTGAAATCTCTGTACATCGAGATAGCTTCCGTACTTATGGTGCTCCTTCCATTCGCCCAAAAACTCAGCCTCGTCGCCTTTTTTAATCATCAAAAGGCTGCCCGTAACCGTAATCGTCTGATCGGCATCGACCTCAACGTCAAAGAGTTTGCGCGCACTTTCGGGTGCTGGTTTTACTTTGATAACGCAGTAGCCGTTTTCTTGATTCTGGTATGTGACGCGATGAACAATGCCTTTGACCGTTTCCACCGTATTATTGTAGCACTGCTTAATGATGGCCAAGTAAGATATACTAGCCGTATGAAAGAGACGATAAGCTACGACGATTTTTCTAAGCTCGATATCCGTATCGGCACGATATTATCGGCGGAAAGGGTAGAAGGTTCGAGTAAACTTTTGCGGCTGATGATTGATACAGGGGACGAACAAGGACGACAGTTAGTCGCGGGAATCGGCGAGGTTATCGAAGATGTTGAGTCACTCGTAGGGCAACAAATCCCAGTTTTAGTAAACCTTAAACCGAAAAAGTTAATGGGTGTTGAAAGCCAGGGGATGATTTTGGCAGCGGACGATGAAGGGAAACCGGTTTTGTTGCATCCTGAAAGCGACGTTTCAAACGGATCAACGGTTCGCTAGCAGCTATTTACTGCTATACTTAAACTGGTATGAAGCTTGATTCCAAAAAACACTATCTTCAGGTTGCTTTAAACTCTAACATCTATGACGCGCAAAGAATCATCGCGTCTCTTCCTCAATCGGATCGCATCATTATTGAGGTCGGTACGCCACTAATTAAAGAGTTTGGCGCACACGCCATTCGGAGTATTCGCTCCATGTGGCAGTCGAAACTTTTGGGGTTCGCGCCATCTTTCAACATGGGTTTTAACAACTCAATGTTAGCCAGCTCAATCTTCTCGTTCGCAGGTCGGGCAGGCCAGCCCGCTATGCAAGCGTCAACTAATCCTCTAACCCGCAACGCACAACCCGCTACCCCTTACATCGTTGCGGATTTAAAGTGCATGGATCGTGCACAGCGCGAAGTACAGATCGCTTTTCAAGGTGGAGCATCGGCAGCGATAGTGCTTGGACAAGCGCCGATTGAGACGGTTAACGAGTTTATCGCAAGTTGTAATGAGCTCGGCATAGATAGCATGGTCGACATGATGAACATCGACCAGCCCTACAAGGTGTTACGGAAACTAAAAAAACTGCCCGATGTTGTGTTGTTACATCGAGGTGTTGACGAGACTGAGCTCGGAGATAAACCGTTACCGATCCATTTGATCAATAAGGTCAAAGGCGCCTACGACGTTGCGATATCTATAGCTGGAGGCGACACAAGTAGGGAAGTGCAAAGCGCGTTCTTTAATGGGGCTAACATCGTCGTTCTTTGGAAGAACTTTTATAGCGCCACACAAGACACGGCACAAATTGCAAACGAATTTCTCCAACAGGTGAAGTAATTTAGATTGACGCACGAAGACAAGAAAGCTGAGAATAAAGTCTGAAACTAGCCTCTCATAACCATTCACTAGTCACTAGTAACAAGTTACTTATTACTAATTACTCTCTGGCCCCTTCTTCATCCCGCTCATAAAGGACTGAAATCCTTTCATGATCTCGGTAGGCAGGGCGAAGATAATCGTGTTAGCTGGATTAGCTGTTGTTGACTCAATCGTTTGCAGCGTACGAATTGAGATACCGCCGCTTTCTGTAAGATTCTGTGCGGCTTTCTTCAAGTTTTCTGATGCCGTCAACTCACCTTCGGCGGTAATGATCACAGCCCTGCGTCCGCGCTCAGCTTCGGCTTGTTTTGCCATCGCGCGCTTCATGTCGGCTGGCAACTCGATGTCTTGAATCTTAATCGCGGTAACGTTAATACCCCAGCTGTCAGTCTCTTCATCAACAATCGACTTGATCTGGCCGGCCAACTCTTGACGTTCCGTCAAAAGCATATCGAGCTCAACACCACCGATAACATCACGCAAAGCGGCTTGCGCATATTGACTCACAGCGTAAGAATAATTTTGAATCTTCAACACCGCATCCTCGGCACGCTCAACCTGAAAGTAAACAACCGCATTAATCCCAACCGGCACGTTATCTTTTGTGATAACCTCCTG
>JAGQKZ010000070.1 GCA_020429745.1 candidate division WWE3 bacterium
TCACATCATCGTCAGCCACCAGGGGAAACGGGAGACGGGGAGTCCTGTGTTGCCGTCGAGTCGTGAGGCTTTTGCGGTCTACTACGCAGACCTTACCTCAACGTACCTCAACATCGCACAACAGGCACGCGCTAAGGGGTTAAAGGTAAAACGCGAGGGCGAAGATTTCAGTGATTACAGCAAACACTTAGGTAGCGCTGTTTACCTTGGCGAGTAACTCTTAAAACGCTGGAGGTGGTGTTGCTGTAGGTGTGATCGTTGATGTGTCGACGTAAGCAGTATCGATCGCCGGTACGTAGGCTACCCAATCAAGCTCACCGCCCACATTCAGTCCTGCTTTGCCTTTAAACACCCATACCGGTTGAATATAGTCCATCTCGTTTTTGGGGTTGTAGTAAGAGAACGTGACGGTCTTTACGGTAAGTGTGCTGATCGTGGGAATAGACGTGTTACGATCCAGGGGCCCTAGGCTTAGGTTGCCGACGTACACCGTGTACTTTTGTGGTTGTGCCTGGAGCATCTCCCACGCCTTAACGCTCGAAAGTACCGGATAAGTACCGCCTTCTGAAGCGTTATATCTCCACAAGGTATGAGAAACCTCGAGTGGCTGCGGAGTGGTTAAGTCCTTTGTTCCCATGAGCACGTAAGCCACAGAGCCGACGTAGTTTGGAGACACAAAGTCGTACGTTCGGGTTGATTGCCCACCAAGCGCGTAAGTTATTCGGTTTCTGATAAAGTCTACGCGTACGGCGGTTACATCTGAAAAATCTGTGGCAGGTTGCAGCGTTTGATTTTGGTACTTTACCAGATAGATCTTAGGTTGAAGAACTCCCAAATCGTCGGCATAACCGCCGAATATGTTGTAACTCTCGCGAAGTTCCTGGGCCGCGATGATGACCTGTTGGGCGCTTGTGTAGGTGCCGTTTACAAATACTGAAGGATCGAGATTGTAACGGTACTGATAGAAAAAGTTCAGAGTCTGGTCGTTTACCGTTAAGGTTTGGTTGGGGCCGCGCCAAACACTTTCGATCGCGCTCAGTTTATACGGGTCACCAAAGAGACCAAAGGCATCGGCGACCTCCTTTGCTCGATCTTCACTCAGAAAGCCATAGGGGGCCTTCAGCACAGGATATACGTATGCAACCTCAGGGGTAGTGGGAAGAGATGACTGCAGGAGGTCAAGCCTGCCGGAGTAATTATCGGCGTACTGTGCAAGAGATGTCGTGATATTAAGCACAGGTAGTGCACCAAACTTCGCATCAAACACGGGTGCAGGTGGTTCGGGTGGTTCGGGAGGGAAGAAGATCTCGAACATTAGCGTCCCGCCTCTTATTGCTATTACAGCAACTATTAACACTGCAAATACCTTGACGAATGTGCGGAAAGCCTGTGCTGTTTGCGTCAGAGTCATTATCTATAAGTATAACTTATTGGGGTAGGTTGGAAAGTTGGAAGGTTTAAAGGTCGTAAGGATGTGATGGCGCGCTGGCGCGAGCTTGTATGGCGGGCGGGCCCGCCCGCCTCGATAATATCGACAGATTATCGGACGGGTTTGATACAATCTACTCATGCAAGGTTCGGAAAAAGTGCGTGTGCGCATCGCTCCTAGTCCTACGGGGGAAAATCTTCATATTGGTCATGCGAATACTGCACTTGTAAGTTATATTTTTGCCAAGCAAAACAACGGTAGATTTATCGTGCGTATTGAGGACACCGATCGAACTCGCTACGTCGAAGGATCTATCGATCGCATTCTTGAGTCGCTGCTTTGGCTTGGGCTAGACTTCGATGAAGGGCCAGGCGTGGAAGGTGAGTTTGGACCATATATCCAATCCGAACGATTGCAGCTCTATCGCGAACACGCCAAAAAATTAGTCGACAAAGGTGCGGCGTATCACTGTTTCTGCACAGCCGAGGAGTTGGATCAAATTCGAAACGAGCAGGTTACAAAAGGCCTGCCGCAGATGTATGACAAGCGCTGCAAGAATCTTTCTTCCGAAGAGGTTGAAGAGAGGCTTAAGCGAAACGAACCACATGTGATTCGCGTGGATATTCCGAAAGAGGGGACGACGGCTTTTACGGATATGATTCGCGGTGAGATATCTTTTCAAAATGAGCTGATTGACGATCAGGTGCTTATCAAATCCGATGGTTTCCCAACCTACCATCTGGCGGTTGTTGTGGACGATCACCTAATGGAGATTTCGCATGTGATCCGTGGTGAGGACTGGATCTCTTCGACGCCCAAGCACGTTCTTTTGTATCAAGCTTTTGGGTGGGAGCTGCCAAAGTTCGCCCACCTCCCTCTGCTTCGCAACAAGGACAAGAGTAAATTGAGTAAAAGGAAAAATCCTGTTTTTATGTCGTGGTACCGTGAGCAGGGTTTTTTGCCTCAAGCGATAGTCAATTATCTAGGCACCTTGCTTTCACCGGTTGCAGAAGGCGATGAGATATTTGGAATTCAGGAGCTGGTTCGAGACTTCGATATCACAAAAGTTAACATCACGGGACCGGCATGGGATCAGGACAAACTGAAGTGGATAAACGGCGTGTACATCCGCAATCTAACGGTCGAAGATCTATCTGAAAAACTTGTAGATGGAGGTTTCGTTCCTGACTCTCACACAACGGATCGTGCGTATCTGGCAAAGGTTGTCGCATTAGAGCAGGAGCGTTTGAAGTTATTGAGCGAGTTCTGGGAACAGAATCAGTTTTTTTGGGAGACGCCCGAGGTGCCGGTTGAGCTGGCGACGTCGGTGTTGTCGGAAGAGGTGTTAACGAGCTATCTGCCGGAGGTAATCTCGGCTCTAAGCGAACTGGATGTGTCTTCCTGGAGCAGTAAAGTGCTTGAAGAGGTGTTGCGTGAGGTACAGACGCGTCGCGAGTTGAAACCGCGCGAGGCCTTTTTAACCCTGCACATAGCCGTTTCCGGACAAAAG
>JAGQKZ010000071.1 GCA_020429745.1 candidate division WWE3 bacterium
TTGTCTCAACTCTTCCGAGATACGTCCAAGGCCCACAACCAGCGGCCGAGGCTATGGCCGGCAGGATGGCAGACGCAACAATAGCGATCACCAAGATTAAAAAGAGCACTCGTTTTCTCATTGCTATCCTCCTTGTGGATCGAGAAAACCGGAATTTTGTTACAGCGATTATACCGCAACAAAGATCAAAACGCTATGGGGTTCGCATTGCATTTTAAGTCACCTCCATGAGATAATATCGGCGTCTACACAAGAACACCCCACGTTGTGTGGGGTACCTTTTCAACTTTGCGCACAAAAAGGAGGACGACGACATGTCCAAGCGCACACTTCTTGCGATCGTCGCATTGACGATCATCTGCTCACTCTTTGCGCCGATCGCTTCGGCGCAGGAGGTCAACCCACCGGCACCCAGCCGGATGCCAATGCCAACGTCATTCAACGCAATCACATGCGCTCAGATTCTGTCGCCGGCGGATCTTTCGATGATCCGTGGTTGGGTTTACGACCCAAATATCGGTTGGTTCACTTCTTCTGGGCTGGTAAATGATGAGATAGCAACAGACAACGGTCATTGTTCTTCTCAAATCACCGGCGCTCAAATCAACGCCCAGATCTGGGTAAGCCAGCCGGTCGTCGCCACCTGGCTGGAGATATACATCCAGACTTGGGGTACCGACCATCAGCCTGAGACCTTCATCAGTTGGATCGTGAACGGTCACCAGCTGGAAGGTGGTGGCTGGCACTGGTTCAACCTACCTATGACAACGGACCAGGTGCAGGCGATTGCTGGACGGAACTTCACCTTCGGAGCCGCGACACGGGGAACCAATGGGTACTCGTGGGGTTCTCTCCACCTGTCAGTGTCGTCGCAGCTGCCGAGGTGGACGTTCATCCCGATTAACCTCAACCGCGCTCGCTGAGGCCAATACGACGGGAGATGCTCTGCTTTAAGCATCATCTCTCGTCAGATCAAACTACTCTTCAAAAACCATATTTTCAACATTTGCCCCAAATTCAGACAAGACCGCCCTCAGATCATTAACCATGGGCCTTGGTCCACAAAGATAAAAGTATTGAGAAAAATCAATTCCCCTATCCTGCAGAAATTTACCGTCTACACGTCCGTATTCGTATCCCGCCAACCTTTGACGCGTGAGAGTAAAAATCAAGTGCTCTGGATCAAACATTGCTATTAATTCCTGTTCAAGAATGACGTCAGCCTCCGTCTTGTTGGAAAAGACGAGCGTGTTCCCTGAAAGTCCACCCTTTTTATGCAGATCGCGAAAGATCGAGATAAACGGGGTTATTCCTGCTCCACCGGCGATGAATACTCCCTTCCCTTTGTATGTGATCGTTCCCCAAGGATCGCTGATTAACAGTTCGTCACCGACAACTAGTGAATGAATCTTTTCCGTTACTCCCTGATGTTTTGGGTAGTCCGCAACGAGGTATCCCTTAATGACAAACTCCAGCACCTCATCCTCATTTAGCGAGGTAAATGTAAACGCATGAAGATTATCTTCCCACCCGGGCTGACGGATCGACACATCAGCGGCTTGCCCTGAAGTAAAGGAGTAACCGTCTGGCTTAGTTACCACGAACCGCTTCACGTCGTGAGTGACTTGTTGTACCTGTAGAATCTCGACCGTATACGGCATAGTTTGATGATAACACGGACGTAGCAATGAGGCGGAATTACGACGTTTTATTTACAGCAACGTCGGTAAACCGATCTAACAGTCTTTCCGTCTGCTTTTCCCAGTTCCAATTTTTTATAAACTCAATCCCGTTGTCTCGTAACTTTTCCCAAAGCTCACGATCACGCAATACACGCTCAACTACAAGGCCGAAGTCACTTTCAACGCGATCTATAAGTAATCCATTGTAATCGTCAATGACCGTCTCCTTCATGCCACCTTCACGAACAGCAATCACCGGTGTTCCACAAGACATTGATTCTAATGGAGTCAATCCGAAAGGTTCCAGCTCTTGTGCACACAACGTTATCTTAACCTTGTTGTATAAATCAACAATCTTATCGTCAGATAAGTTTTGATTGAACCTCACTACAACACCCAGGTTATCTGCCTCTTTTTGTAGAACCTCCTTGTAGCCCGCCACCTCTCCGTAGTAAACAATGTTCAGAACCGGCCTGAAGTTTGCGTCAATTTTTCCAAGAGCTCTAATAATGAACATATGCCCCTTTTTACTATCTAGCGGACCTACCGAAAGAACCTCGTTTGTCTTTTCTACTTCTGGAAGAAACTTAAAGTAACTAGCGTCAACTCCTAGGTACGAAACTCTGGGACACACTCCAAATGCTCTATAGATCGCTTCTGCGGAGAAGTACGAATTTGCGATGATCAAAGTAGCTCGCAGTGCGTTACTACGATCAAGCAGCCCTTTAAATACCATCCGGCTAACATACTTAACCCTTGGCAATATCGGTAAAGTTGCATAGCGTGACTTATAGATTGAATACTCGTAGAAGTCCCTGAACGGCTCTTGGCAATAATACACACTTGGAGTCTTTAAATATCGCAAGATAAGCGGGGCCTTTGTAAGACTGCAGTGGCCAGTCAATACGACATCATAATTCTTTGCATCGATGTCGGCTGCAATACGTTTTTGATTACGTTTCGACTTTAAAACTTTTAGGAGGAAAAGATCGTTCTTTTTCTCTTTGAATCCATAATCAAATGTTTCTTTAACCACCCCTCTCATGTCAGCGAATTTTTCAGCGTCCTCCGACAAGATGTAAAGATCAACGTGATGAGATTTGCTCAACTCACGCGCGTATTCAAAAAAGACTCTCTTTCCACCTCCAGCACCTAGGTTGTGATAGATGGCGATTTTCATGATGAG
>JAGQKZ010000072.1 GCA_020429745.1 candidate division WWE3 bacterium
TTTTAGAAAGATGGCATGAGTTACTTGACTAACTACATAAAACTTATACGTCCACACCAGTGGATAAAAAACCTGATCGTTTTTGGACCGCTTATCTTTGCCGGTCAATTAGGTTCCATCTACGATATAAAGCTTTCCGTCGTTGCGTTTGTTGCTTTTTGTGCGATGGCAAGTGGTGTTTACGTGTTAAACGACCTGTTTGATCTTGAAGCAGATCGGGCACATCCCAAGAAAAAGATGCGACCAATCGCCAGTGGCAAGGTTTCACCTTCGCATGCTCGGCTTTTTGCATTAGTTTTCATGAGTATAGGATTGCTTCTCGCTGTAATGATCAACATAAACGTGGCGTATATTTTATTGGCATACCTAGCAGTCAACATTGCATATTCGGTCGGGCTTAAGCGGGTTGTTATCGTTGACATCTTGATTATCGCTACAGGATTCGTGTTGAGGGTTATGGCTGGGGCAATAGCGATCAGTGTTGTTGTTTCAGGATGGATATTGGTTACGACCTTCTTTCTGGCGCTGTTTTTTGTAATTGGTAAAAGGCGACATGAGCTGCTTTATCTAGGAGACGACGCACGCTCGCACAGGCAAACACTCGATAACTACACGACTACAATGCTAGATCACTTTACGGTAATGACGGCAACCGCGAGTGTTATTAGTTTCGCGTTGTATACGTTAAGTCCGGAGACGATTGCGAGATTCCATACCTCAAACTTAGTGTTCACACTCCCATTTGTAATCTATGCCGTGTTTCGCTACTACTTTTTGATCTATAAGAAGGATGGTGGAGCTGATCCCTCGGCAGAAATTATTTCCGACGTGCCACTCCTGATCTCGATTATACTCTGGGGATTTCTCGTGATTGCTATAATATATTAGCTATGAAGAAGAAGGCCATTGTTCTACCTTTGACGTTAATCTTGGCGGACTATGTTTTGGTAGCCACGTCTTTTATTCTTTCGTATCGTTTCCGCGATTACATTAATAATGCCCAGTTGATTGGGTTTGCCCAGTTTGTTGTTTTCGCGTTGATTGCGGCGTTTTTGTATGTCCTCTTATATGCATATCTGGGTTTATACTCGATAAAGCGAAGTAAAGATCTCGTTGACCAGCTTTTTGCAATAACGATTGGTTCTGTCGCAGCGTCAACTATCGCAGGGGCAGGGATATACTTCGGAAAGTACTTTGACTATTCGCGATTAATTATTGGGTTGGGTTTACTGATGTCGATAGTTTTGGTCTGGCTAGGACGAGTAGTTGTTCGTGGAGTAGAACGCTATCTTTACGCACGTGGAGTCTGGATTAGCAATATCTTGATTGTAGGGAGTGGATCTCTTTCTGAGATGGCCGTAAAGGGAATTTTGGCAGAAAGGGGATCAGGTTATCGGATCGTAGGGTTAATTGGAGTCAATGAACGGGTTGCAAGTTCTGAAGTAGTGACGCTCGGCTTGTTGGAGGAGGTTGACATAAGAAAGGTCATCGAAGACAACGACGTTACTGAGGTTATGGTAACAGAGTCGCTAACAAACGAGAGAGTTTTGGAGTTTATCGCACAGTGTGAGTCGCTCGGTATCGATTTCAAGTTCATACCCGATATCTACGATACCGCTATGGTTAAGGCGGCCACCGACGATTTGGCAGGCATGCCGGTGATCGAGTTAAAACCTACAACGCTGCAAGGTTGGATGATTATCGCCAAACGTGTGATGGATGTGTTCCTATCTATTGTCGGTCTTGTTGTCCTTTCCCCGCTTCTATTACTGACAGCGATACTGATTAAACGAGACTCAAAAGGTCCGGTGTTCTTTGTGCATCAGAGGGTAGGCAGGTACGGTCAACAGTTTGGTCTTGTTAAGTTTAGGAGTATGTCGATGGTGGAGAAGGATGGCGAGCTACTTCACGCGAACGAAAACACTGAAGTAGAAAAGATCAAAGAACAGCAAGCTAACTATAAGCTGGAGCATGATCCAAGGGTTACAAAGGTAGGGAGATTTATCAGAAAGATGAGTATCGATGAGTTGCCGCAGCTAATAAACGTTTTACGCGGGGAACTAAGCATCGTCGGGCCACGCGCATATCTGCTCAAAGAACTGGAGACCCAGCAGGATAGACATCCTGATACACGAGGTTTAGTACGAAGGTTGCTCACCGTGAAGCCAGGTATTACCGGCTTGTGGCAGATCTCGGGACGAAGTAATATTAACTTTACAGAACGGGTGGCGATGGACGCTTACTATGCCAGTAACGCAAACATATGGATGGACTTAAAGATCATCCTTCAGACCTTCCCGGTTGTTATTAAGGGGTCAGGGGCTATGTAATGATTAGAGAGAAGTTAAAAGAACACAAAAAGCGAATATCTGTACTGTTTGTGGTGTGTGTCTTGATGCAGGGTGCGTTTTATATGTTTCTTGTGAGGCCTGTAACAGCGTTGTATTCGGAGGCCGGCTCGTCGTATGTGGCTGCAGTCGATCTTAAAAACGCAGTAAGATCTAAAAGATGGGATGTTTTACAAAAAAGTCTTGAGGCGATGCACGGCAGGACTCAGGTGCTCATTACGAATATCGAACACGTCAGGTTGTTATCGTTTGTGCCGATCGTCAGTGGTTATTACAAACAGCTGCCAGCACTATCTGAGCTTGAGAAGAACTTTTACAAGCTCACGACAAACGTGATGACCGACCTGTATCCTTATCACTCAATCCTTGGTTTTTCGGTAGAGTCCGAGGAGGAGTTCGATGCTTCTGTGGAGAGTCTTTTAAAACAAAGTCCGCAGTTGGTCACTGTGCTAAAACCTTACATCGCTGAGATAA
>JAGQKZ010000073.1 GCA_020429745.1 candidate division WWE3 bacterium
ATATCAGACACAATCCGAAAAGTCGTTCAAGGCACAAAGTTCAACGAGGAGATGCATCCGCTAACCGATGTATATCTCTATGCTGCCTCACGCGCACAAACCTTATCAACAATCGTTAAGCCAACGGTCGATGCAGGAGGGATTGTAATTGCCGATAGAAGTTACATTACTAGCCTAGCCATACAAGGTGGAGCGCAGAAACAAGGTATCGAAACAGTTTTAAGCGTAAACGAGAAGGCCATTGAAACGGTAACGCCAGATCTTGTGATCTACCTATATATGGATCCTACAAGCTCCATGCATCGGACATTTGACGAAGACGGCGACAAGTGGGAAAGTAAAACTACCGAATTTAACTACGAGATCGCCAAAGGGTACGATGTCGCTGCTGAATTACCAAGTCTAAAGAAGATCTGGAATCGCATTGATATTGATAAAAGCATGGACATACCATCAGTTGCGGAAATGGTTTGGCAGGTCGTCGAACCGTTAGTCACAACGATTTCACAATAAGGTAGGATAAATTATGCAGATGGAATCTTTCGTACTAGTAATTTTCGGAATAACCAGCAATCTTGCGCGCATTAAATTGATACCTGCGTTATACGATCTTACGAAAGCTGGCATGTTGCCGGAAGACCTAACAATCATCGGCGTTGCCCGTTCTCCAATGGCGGATGAAGAGCTGCATGATTACATCAACAAGGTTCTTCGTGAAGACAATCGCCACCACACACATCCCATTGACCAAGAGGTCGCCGACAAGTTGACTAAACACGTTCATTATTTAAACGGTAGTGTCGAGGACAAAGATTTTTACGATAAGTTAGAGACGTACTTAAATGAACTGAAGAAAAAAGGTCGCAACTGCGATAACGTAATGTACTATCTTGCAACCTACCCAGAACTATACTCCACGATCTTTCAACATCTAAATACGCACGGACTGGATCGTTCTGAGTGTGGATGGACGCGAGTTATGGTGGAGAAACCGATCGGAACAGACCTTGAATCGGCAAAAGAGTTAAATGCGTTGATGGCAAAATACTTTACTGAAGATCAGATCTTTCGACTCGATCATTATCTTGGCAAAGAGACGATGCAGAATATTTTGGCATTTCGTTTCGGCAACGGAATCTTCGAACCTCTAATGACACCAGAGTATATTGACCACATCCAGGTAACCGCGGCTGAAGATTTTGGGGTGGGCGATAGAGGGGGATATTACGACACGGTAGGAGCGCTAAAGGACGTTGGTCAAAACCATCTACTTCAGATGCTGACGTTTGCGGCAATGGAACAACCACATAAGTGGACGAATGAAGCTATCACGAAGAGACGCATCGAATTTTTAAACTCTCTTAAGCCAGATACCAACAGCACGGTTCTCGGCCAATATCAAGGTTATGGACAAGAGAAAAACGTAAATCCAGACTCTAAAACCGACACCTTTTTTTCGTTTAAGGCAATCATCGGTGACGGCAAACTCGCTGGCGTACCAGCATACTTTAGAGGAGGCAAAGAGTTGGCTCAGTATGTTACTGAGATCTCGATGGTGTTTAGAACTCCATCAATGCGCATGTTTAAAGATGCGCCGTTAGGGATGACTCCGAACGCCTTGATCTATCGCATACAACCCAACGAAGGAATCGTGCTTAAGATCTTGACCAAGAGGTCTCAGCACAAGTTGGAACTAGAGGAGACGTATATGCAGTACTGCTACAAAAACTACGCTTCGATTTTCCCGGATCCTTACGAGCGACTAATTCACGATGCATTCGTCGGTGATCAGACCTTTTTTGTTGACGCACCAGAAGTTGAAGCGCAGTGGCAGATTACAGACATGTTAGTTAGCGACGAACATAAAATCATTCAGTACGCACCAGGAGGTTGGGGGCCAGAAGAGTCGAAAGAGGTCATTAAAAAAGACGGGCGCGAATGGCTAGAACCGTCCTTAGCCTTCTGCTCGCTTTAAAAAAGCGGCTTAGAACTTCGTGAAACGAAGTCGTAAACCGCTCCTGTTAGCCCAACCGTTACTTACGATCGAGCAGTTTTTCGAGAACCTCCCCGATATTGTCAACACCGAGAAAGTCCAAGATGACGACGTCTTCCTGTTGCCGCAACCATTCCGGAAACCTCGCCGGGTCACGAGATGCTAGGTATACAACGACGGGAATTCCGACATCTTTAGCACGCCTTAAAACCCCCTCAAAGTCGCCTTCCCAGATTACCGTAGCGATTATGACAGCATCGCCAAGATCGTCATCGTTAGGTTTGCTATTCAATAACTGAACCTCCGGCAGACGATCGTGGACAAACTTGCTAAGACCTGCACGAAACGCCGAAGCCCGATCACGGGTTACTAGTGCTACACGCGAAGCTTTCTTTAACATCATCACATGCTCCTTTGAAAAATGGAATAAATAAAAGTGCTACTTGTGGCCGCCGAACTTGCCACGAAGCGCTTGAACA
>JAGQKZ010000074.1 GCA_020429745.1 candidate division WWE3 bacterium
CTCGCTTTCGTTTGTTTTCTTTAACTCCCAAAGCCTTACATGATCGAGGCGTTTGTTCCCGTAGATAGCTAAATTCATTACTGATTCCAGATATAATTTGTATTCACAGGCATCGAGATTCGTCTTAGCTTTTTCGTAGGTGCTGTTGATCTGGTCAGTTACCTCATCATCAACTGATTGGGATTGGAGTTTATCTTTGTCCACGTTCTTAAGGAGTGAAAGTAATCGGTGCACAAAGTTGCCGTATGTACCTATAAGTACGCTGTTGACCTTTTGCGCGAAGTCGTCCCAGGTGAAGCTAGAGTCGTTTTTCTCCGGCATTACAAGGGTGAGGTAAAAACGCACAAGATCGTTGCCGTAGTCGTCTACCATCTTTTTCGTATCGATCGTCACTCCCCTGCTCTTGGAGAACTGCTGTCCGTCCAAGTTTAAGAACATGTTAATTGACGGAAAGTCCGGAAGATGCAGATCCTCGTCATAAGTCATTAACTTTCCCGGCCAGAACATTGTGTGAAAGACGAGATTGTCCTTGCCCATGAAGTAGTAGTGCTTGAGATCTGCGCCTTTGGCTTGGTCCTTATACCAAAACTCCTCCCAATCTTTGCCGTTTTCTTCCCCCCAAAGTATCGATGCCGACAGATAGCCGATGACCGCATCAAACCAAACGTAAAAGCGTTTGTTCTCCGGCCTTTCAATCTGCATATCTTTCGGGATTCTGTCCGTCGGTATCGCAACTCCCCAGTCCAAGTCCCTCGTTATAGCTCTTGGTTTAAGGCCCTCTCGTAACCAGCCTAGTGTCTCCTGATAAACCCAGTCCTTCCAATTCGGACCTACGGCTTTGACGTACTCTTCTATCTTTGGTTGCAATTTGGTCCAGTCTAGATAGTAGTGCTGTGTCTTTTTGAGTACAGCTTCCGATTTTGAGATCTTGCTGACCGGATTTATCAACGTCCCTTGATCTAATAACTTCCCGCAGTTGTCACACTGATCGGAGCGGGCGCCTTCAAATCCACAGAAGGGGCATTTCCCTTCTATGTAACGATCCGGCAAGAAACGCTGCTCCTCTTCCGAAAAGTACTGTTCTTCTGTATCAATAAAGATATATCCAGCCTCAAGCAATGAGATAAAAACGTCTTGCGTAACCTGCGCGTGGTGCTTTGTATCCGTTCGAGTGTAAAGATCATAAGAGAGTTTTAGCGTGTTTAAGAATAGATCGACGTCGTGTTCGTGATAATAATCAGCGATCTCTTGTGCAGTTTTTCCTTCTTTGTCAGCCTGAACAGTTATCGGAGTACCGTGACAGTCTGAGCCTGAGACCATTAAGACATCGTTACCCATCAAACGTTGAAATCTTGCCTGGATGTCGGCGGGCAGCAGATATCCGGCGAAGTGGCCGATATGAAGGTCGCCGTTAACGTACGGCCATGCCACACCGATGAAAACCTTTTTCTTGTCACCCATACACGCATTATACGTAATTTATTGCGATATTAAAGTGTCACGCGTACTCCGTCCGCGTCTTGTGTCGTGCTATGATTTAAACATGCAGATCGGATTTGTCGGACTAGGAAAGATGGGCAAAAATATGGTATTTCGACTCGTTGAACATAATGTGGATGTAGTGGCATATAACCGATCAGAACAGCCGCGGATTGATGTTGCGAACATCGGGGTAGAGACGGTTGAGAATATTGCCGATATGCCGGGAATGCTAGATACACCCAGGGTGATATGGATGATGGTCTCAGCAGGAGACGTTGTGGATGGCATGATTGACGCGTTACTCCCCTATCTCGAAAAAGGCGATCTTTTAATCGACGGTGGGAATTCCTTCTACAAAGATACGAAAAGACGCGCTGAACGTGTCGTTAAAACAGGCGTGCGATTTATGGATGTAGGGGTCTCTGGTGGTCCCAATGGCGCGCTAAACGGTGCGTGCTTGATGGTTGGTGGAAGGCGGTCAGATTTCGACGAGTTAAAACCGTTATTTGAGATACTCGCAGCCCCAAACGCCTATGCTTATCTTGGTGATCATGGCGCTGGTCATTTTGTAAAGATGGTTCACAACGGCATCGAGTACGGCATGATGGGGGCGATCGCCGAAGGTGCTGCGGTCCTCAAGAAAAGCGAATACGGTCTCGATCTCACCGAAGTTTTCCGCATTTACAACAATCAATCGGTCATTACCTCGCGACTTATCGGATGGGCAGAGAGTGCCTTAGTGGATGATCCTGAACTATCAACGACAAGCTCAAAGATTGGCCACACCGGCGAAGGCGAATGGACGATTAACGCCGCAAAGGAGTTGGGGGTTGAGGTACCGGTTATTGAGTCCTCGTATCAAGTTCGTTTACAGTCTGCCGCGGATTCTCACAATTTTCGTGA
>JAGQKZ010000075.1 GCA_020429745.1 candidate division WWE3 bacterium
CTCCCCAACGGGTCTACCGCAAATGGGAACCTCTTGTCTCGGAACGTAAATGATCTCTTGCGAATGATGGGTCCGCTTCCTCCTATAATCTCTATCGATATCCAGTTTTCACCAATTTGGTTTTCGTTATTTATCCTTTTCATCTTTCGATCACCTCAAATGGCACCCCACACACAACCCGTCCATAACCGTCATCGTACGCGACTGTAACGGTGAGAGTGGTAATGCTGTAACTGAGCTTAACAACAACCCCAGAATATGTTGGGCATTCCTCCCCAACGGTGTAACGTAGTGCGTCACCGTCTGGATAATAAATAGTAATACTGTCCACCTCTGACTGGGGTTCGACCTTTGTTAATGATTGCTGTTCATTCATTCCGCAACCTCCTCGTAAATAGCCCTAACCTTCCAACTCCAGGTCGCGTCTTCGGCGTAAATTGGCCCAATCTGCTCGATTGTTTTTCCGGCATATCTTGAGCTGGCAAGTAGTTTGGTGGCGTGGTCAATTCCCTCGTACATTGAACCAAACTGAACATAGCCACTGCTGCTATTGATACCCCAACAATTGCCGTAGCTACATAGAGACGATCTAAAATTACCGGACTCCAAGACACCGATTGCGACCACAAGATACGGATCAACACCGTAGTGACGAGACTGATACACGAGATAGCCAGCGTACTTGACCATACTAGGGTTTGTAATCTCAAAATAGGCGCGCAATCTGACGATAGCAGGATCTTCAACGACGGGACAGTAGGGCGGTTGAATAGGCCCAATAAACCCCGCTGGCGGTGTTGTTGTTTGTTGTTCTGTAATCTCTGGTTTTTCATAATGTATGTTTACCGGCCTGCTTGATCTTAGTATCAAACCGCAAAGCACAAACCCTAGAGCGATCCAAATACTGTTTCTAACTATCGACTTCGCTAGTCGTATGCTTCTTACCTTGTTTCTCCATAAAGGAGGGTCGTCTAGTTTAGCCATTACGATTTTATTAACAATAGAATAAACGGGAGTAATATAACCGCCGCTGCGAATAAGAATATAAATATGCCGACGGGTTCCGGCTCATATCCGTTGTTCTTCCAGTCTTCGCGAGTCATAGATACCTCCCTTTCGGTGCATCGAACAATCGCGCAACCTTCTCTTTGGCATAATCACCCACTTGCAACAAAAACGGCTTTTCTTGAAGATCGACACCATTAAACCACCTTAAATCATCAGATTTGCCCACTTGATGATTGTCATCAACGTAAACCTCAACGGGAACGCCGCGCACACCCTTAAGAAAATCAGAGGCAAGGTCGGTAAATACCCACCATCCGCGAGTTTTAGATTTGGCGATAAGACCGAAGTATCTGAGTTTTTGAAAGTTGGCACGCTCGGAATACGTCAAGCGCATGTCCTTTTCCGGGTGGATTTGATAACGATTCTTGTCTTTAACCGCATCTTGCATCATCGTTAAAACTTTAATCAATTGTGGAGTCAGTCTTTCCGTTCGCATGATTATATTTATATCACTTCTCGCCGTCCTTGTCAACACTCAGTTTGCCCGTTTGTATGTTGTTGATTTGCGAAATCAGCGACTTTATCTTACGCCCGACCAATTCGTGCGATATACCGTAGGTTGATGCAATTTGACGATATGACTTTCCGTGTACTCTCCAAGCAATATACATTTGAATTGCATCGTCTAACCATTTGTCGCGAAATGCTCGCAGTTCGTCAAAGTCTTTAAGTGTTAATTCTCGTAATGCCATCGTTTATAACTCCATTTCGTTTAAGTAGTCGCGCCATAGTGGAACGCGGTTACGAATCTCATCGAAGTCGAGATCGCTAAAACTAAATTCATACGATTTAATTCGTTTGCTTGGTTCTATATCGTCGTATACAAAGTTATTGCGATACTTCTCTGTTGCTTCCTCGGGCATCGAGAACGATAGCTTATATAGTTCATGCTCAGTCATACTGCTTGGTGTGTTGGTAAGCGCAAAAATAATCCTTGCAGTATTTACCTCAAGAATCATTGCATACCCAGCCAATTGATCTATATACGTTTTGACTGCATAGCTCTCATCTACCTTGGCGAATGTCCAAATGTCCCAACTAGATTTAATGTCGATTAGCGGTTTTTTTATGTCTGGTGTACCGATCAATATATCGTTGCTTATTTGTTCGTTGTTTTTGAAGTAGACCTCACCCGTAACATCCTGCAGTAGTTGAATACTGTCAGTCTCGACGATTGTGCCCTTAGCCATGGCATTGGTCTGCACAAACTTCTCGCGCCCAAATTCTTCTTTGATCCATATCTCGCGCAATTCAGACTTGGTCGTTTCAGACAAAAGCTCGGATTTGCTTCGT
>JAGQKZ010000076.1 GCA_020429745.1 candidate division WWE3 bacterium
ACGCTACGACCGACATCGACAAGCCACTTGCCTCGTTCGAAACGCTGTAACATAGCGGGAACAACACGCCCGATCTTCTCACGAAACTCTTCAACAACAGCGTGCTTTTCCGCTTCGCGAACACCTTGAAGAATTACCTGCTTTGCTGTTTGTGCAGCTATTCGCCCAAAGCCTGGCGGTGTTATATCTACACCGTCCTGCATTAAGGTAACCTCGCCGCTCTCTTTGTCGATCTCTACTTGAATAGTCTCCTCCTCCAGCTCCTCCTCATTCTCGTCGGGGAAGTCTTTACGGAATGCAGCGACCATCGCACGCTTTAGTGTCTCGATGACCTCTTCGGGCTCAATGCCTCTTTCACTCGCGACTTGTTTTATTGCGGCCAAGAATTCTGATCGGACCATACGCGAGATTATAACACTTATGCGAAAAGTTTGTTAAGGATTGATTTGGGTTTAGATTCGACCTCTTTGAGCTTTGTATAGAGCTTCTGTTCTTCCGCCGACAACTTTTCCGGTAGTTTAAGGTCGATATTAAGAATCAGGTCACCGCGAGATCTGGAGTTAACCTGTGTAACACCGAGATTAGACAACTTGATCTGTTGGCGGTGATTTGTACCTTTGGGAATCTTTACGTTTTTTTTGCCCTCCAATGTTGGGACCTCGATCGTATCTCCCAAAACCGCCTGCGGAATTGTGATCGGAACGTCAAGATAGAGATTGCTGCCATGACGGGTAAAGTACTTATGATCTTCAACCTTGAACACAGCGTATAAATCGCCAGCATTAGAACCAAACTCGCCGATATTACCTTTGCCAGGTATTCGCATCTGCATTCCATTATCAACTCCAGCTGGAGTCTTTACCTTTGTTGTTAAATGAGTCCGCTCACGTCCCGTGCCGTTACAAGTTTTGCACGGATTCTTAACAATCTTGCCGCGACCTTGACACTGCGGGCAGGTAACGATCTGAGCAAAGCGGGCACCCAGGAATGACGATTCTTGTTGTACCTGACCCTGCCCGTGACACTGCGAACAGGTCGTATCTTCGGCCTTGTCGTCGGCGCTGCCGGTTCCTTTACAGGTTGTACATTTGTCAAAAGCTTTATACGATAGCTCCTTCTCTGCACCAAAAACCGCTTCCTCAAAGGTCAACTTGGCTACGACCTCGATGTCTTCACCGCGTTTTTGTCGGTTGTTTCTGCCACGTCCACTGAATCCACCACCGCCAAATAATTCGGAGAATATGTCAAAAGGATCCCGGAAGCCGCCACCAAAAAGATCGTCGAAGTTGACGTTGTACGCTCCACCAAAACCTTGGTTGCTACCGCCAAATCCTTGTTTGCGTGCCTGCTCAAAGTTGCTATGCCCCATCTGGTCATAGGCCTTTTTCTTCTCAGGGTCTGATAATATCTGATAAGCGCGTGATATCTCCTTAAATTTTTCCTGTGCATCGGGTTCCTTGTTAACGTCGGGATGGTACTTTTTAGCGAGCTTTTTGTAGGAGGATTTAATCTCAGTAGCAGTTGCGGATTTAGTAATTCCAAGTATCGAGTAGTAGTCCATTGTTCAAGTAATTAGTTGTAAGTAAATATTAACAGGTAAAAAGTCATTAGTAACAAGTAATCGGTGCCTGGTGAAAAGTGACATGTGATTGATCAGAACTTATTCGTAGCACACGCTTCAAAACGAGCCGATTTATCTATATCAAATGTCTGTTTGGGCTTTCATTAAATGCTAGTTCCTAGTTACTGATTACTATTTACTAACTCCTTATTACTCTTTATTATCTTCGATAATCTCGCCTTCAACCGGTTCGTCACCATTGTCGTTGTCTTTAGGGTTTTCAGAGTCCGGGTTAGATTCCTGCTGACCACCGTCGTCGGACTGCTCTTGTTGATACATTGCAGCACCAACCTCTTGGATGGCCTGCGATAGATCGTCGGTCTTTGTATTAATGTCATCAACGTTCTCTGAAGTTAGTACTTCACGCAACGCCTTGATCTTTTCGGTTATCGCGTCCTTTTTATCCTGCTGAACCTTGTCGCCTGCGTCCTTTAAGGTTTTCTCAGCGGTATAGGCCAAAGTGTCTGCCTTATTGCGCGCTTCGCTT
>JAGQKZ010000077.1 GCA_020429745.1 candidate division WWE3 bacterium
GTCTGTTCTCAGAGTTTTCCTTAAACCGTTTCATACTAATGCGAAGTGAACGACCCAGGTACCAAAGTCCGATCTTCATGCGCGAGGGCATGAAACCGAGTTCTAGTGCGTCATCTGCATCATCATCGTCCTCCTGTACGCCCCAAACCTGATATGGAAAGCGATACGATTCATATTCGGCTGGATATTCAGAAAAGATTAATCTCACATGCTAATTGTATCAAAGAAAAAGAGAAGGGTATGCAGCCAGCCCAGCTGCATACCCCTCGGAGGTCCCCCAAATGTCTCGATTGTAATTATACTACAAGATACAGTCATTGACATTACAAACAATTTTCTGTATTAGTAAGAATAACGAGTTTAGTCTTTAGAATCTTGGGACTAAACTACAGGTACATTTCTAACTTAATCCGGTCAAAATTAATATCTGGTTGATGGCTGTTAGGAGGAGGTCCGACGGGCATCTTTCTACTAGCCACCAACTAGACCAGCCGGCTTTACGCCGGCAAACGCTTTTCTCCCCGGGACCGACGCCTTGCGCGCCGGCCACACCCCAAAGCCAGTCCAATTACTCCGGATTGGCCGATATGCCCGTTTCCACGGGCACAGAAAGGGGGTGATATCGATCTCCGGAGACATGGGTCTCCGGTCCGCGCGGCAATGCCGCATTCACAAGGAGGGCTTATGGATACGCTGATCGCCTAACATATATCCAGCATCCCGGCCATCGACCTTTTTTCTCGGAGACCCGCCCAAAAGGTGGCTCTCCACGAGCATGAGACCTGCGGCTGTGAGCTGCAGGGGCTCAAACCAACCCTATCGAACGTTCGCCTGGAGGAGGCTCGTCTCGGGACGACTCCGAGCTTTCTCCGCCAGAGGTGAGGACCACACAACGACGTGTGGTTCTCACCTTCTGAGACCGAAGTAGGAACTGAGAGTTTATTCTCAAGGCCAAGGGGCGAGATTAAACTACCTACACGGTTAAGGATTTTTGAAGGCAAAGAAGCAATCCGTAACAGGAGGAACCGCCTATGAATGTGCTCACGTATTCGAGCAGCACCTTTGAAACCACCACGCCCACGGCCAACGTCGAGCTGACGACTGGCCTGCACCGCGGCGCCGGCTAACCGACCACAGCCCGGCACGCGCCTATCACAACGCCTAGATTCCCCGCCGAACGGCGGGGGGAAATAACCTGGGGCGAGGTGCCCCATTGAAAAACTTGCCTTAGGCAAGTTTAATTGACCGGATCAACCATTAGGGCAGATCAAGAGGTCTCGGAGCCGCGCTCCTGACCTGCCACCACCGGGCGTAGCAACTCAGCCAAGAGAGTTGCTGCGTCCGGTTTTGTTTTTTGGAAGTCTGCTTACTAAGTAGAGTTTGTCTATTTACGGATTACCACAGTTTAATACAAAATCTTTAACCAATAAGTCCACCGCCAATCGACCTTCTTTAGTCGCTTCGGGATGGCCTTGAATACCAACTATCCAATTATTTCCGTCAACCTTCTCAATTACCTCAATGATTTCGTCACTTGCCTTTCCAACAACTTTAAACCCTTCCGCTACATCTTTTATCGCTTGGTGATGCGCGCAGGTGTATCGTATAGAATTCTCACCGATCACAGAATAGACATAACTCGACGGATCTAACTCAACATCGGTCCACTTCGATTCCTCATTGCTTGGATACTTACTCGAAACGTGTAAATTATCTTTAACGATTGAATTTATGTCCTGATGAAGAGTGCCACCAAACGCCACGTTGATCACCTGCATGCCACGACAGATACCTAGAATTGGCAGGTTGTGCGTACGGGCATATTGAAGAAGATAAAAGTCCAGATCATCCTGATATTTATTTGTCGTGACGCCGGCTGCAGGATCAGTATCTTTACCGTAACGACTCGGATCGATATCGGCACCACCCGGGATTAGGAGACCGTTAGCACGTGACATTAAATCGTCAACGACTGATTTGTCGTCATTATTCGCAACAAAGAGTATGTTTCCGCCGGCAGCAACGATCATGTCAGTGTAGCTACGCCGAGAAAGCCACCACGAC
>JAGQKZ010000078.1 GCA_020429745.1 candidate division WWE3 bacterium
ATAGTCATTATATTCCCACGGCGGAAAACTATTTCTCTGCAAAAACTGAGTTTGTCTTTCATAAGGCCAATCTTCAAACTTTTCTTGCGACCCTCGTTCATATAGACCCTTAATACGATCAATGTCGTTCGCCTCTATCTGATGATACTGATCTTTACTGTGGCGGTAAATCCTCAGCTCTAGCAATGGAACCATCGACATAATTTGTAGGTTAATTATAAACCAAACGATAGGCAAGTTGAGTTCTAACATCCCTCACGATGCTGTACCAGACGTTGAACTTAGGCGATCTTTATACAACCCTCTCCAACCTTTTATAGCGGTGAACTTTTGTAACACGCTGGTCTGTGCCTAAATTAAGATAGATGTTAACCCCATTTGCGATCGCTACAAATAAACCGACAACATAAACAACTCCATCTATTTCGACCGCGTTGAATGGTTTGACAGGAGTACCTGAAAATATTTCGTTAACTCGAGAACTGATATGCTCGGCCGACAAGTCAGTATCGATATCGATATGTATCTGTGGTAACCAGTAGTTCATCCACTCGCCTCGTTTTTTGTCCGCAGGGACAATTTCAATAATCGTGTTCTCCCAGTTTCCAATATCTCCAGCAAAAATCCACTTCGACATCGGATCATTGGAAGCTTCAACATACACATCAATCCCTGCTTCATGTAAATCCCTTACGACCAACTCATACTCGGCATCTTTATCCATCACACGATATGCAAACCCAATATGATTTATGCGAAGGAAACCTTTAGAAACGTTTTTAATAAACGTCTCCACCATACTCATGTTTTTCGTATGATCCGGAAGTCTGGGTTTATCGATGGTGAACTTATCGTCAAGATTAACACCGAGCACAGATATTTCATCTTTGGTAACCTTCATGAGGTTCCGTTCTTTGTAAGGGATCACGTATTCATCGCCGACATCAATATTCGAGTTAATTTCGATGAGTTTAAGAACCTGCAAAAGCGTGGTGGCTACTTTGTCGTCCACTAATTCAAATCACCAACTAACGCTTTCTGCTCTAATTTCAGACGGTTAATGAACGCCTCACGTGCTGCTGGCATATTTTCATCTTTCCCTCGCCATACTTGTAGTGCCTCCTGTTGGATCGCTCGAGCATAAGAAAATGTCACCGGCCACGGTAGTGGTTTATGTTCGGATATCTCGTTTAGATTCTCGGTCGCCTGTTCTGGGGTTTGGCCGCCGGATAGAAAGACAACGCCGGCTGTGTCGTCGGGCACAGTATCTCTCAAGACGCGTACTGTCGCCGCCGCAATCTCTTCAGGGGCCCTCTGCATCGAGTCACTGCCAGGTACGACCATGCTGGTTTTTAACAACAGGCCATCCAGATCAACCTTATAATCCGCAAGTTTTTCAAAGACCTTCTGTAAAACCACCTGCGTAACCTCTTCAGCACGCGCTAAATCGTGCTCACCATCGCGCAAAACCTCAGGTTCAACGATGGGAACTATCCCTGCTTGCTGACACATCGATGCATAAAGCGCCATATCTGCAGCATTACGTTCAACAGCTTCTTCGGTGGGCAGGCCGTCGCCGATGATTATCACGCTGCGCCATTTTGCAAATCTTAAGCCAGATTTTCGATACTTGAGCAGTCTGTCCTCCAGACCATCTAACCCTTGCGTGTAGAATTCATCTGGAAAATCAGGTAGATCTGTCGTGCTTTTATCGACCTTAATGCCAGGAATAATCCCTTTCGACTCCAATAGCTCAACGTAGTTAACCCCCGAGTTGCTTCTCTCGCGTGTCGTCTCGTCGTACATAATCACACCCGAAAGATATTCTTCAATACCTTCAGCCGCCAAAAACACCTCACGATAAAGCCTACGGTT
>JAGQKZ010000007.1 GCA_020429745.1 candidate division WWE3 bacterium
ACTTCGTTTCAACCGCAGCACATGAACTGCGAACACCAATTACTACAATTCGCGGTTATCTACGTGCCTTAAAAGAAGATGCCGGCAGCAAACTAAACGAGGACGAGATGCAATATATCGAGCGCGGCGATATTGCGTCACTGCAGCTTATCACCCTGATGGAAAACCTGCTTTCGGTCTCGCGCATCGAGAAGGGCACCTATACGTTAAATCGCACAGAAACCGATTGGGTCAAGATTGTGGATGAGTGCGTCAGAACGTTTCAACCACAGGCTGAGCAGCACGGAATTACGGTTTTATGGGACAGTAGAGCGTACGATATCCCGAAGGTATACGCCGATCCTCTGCGCATAAACGAGGTGTTAAACAACTTAGTCTCAAACGCAATAAACTACACGACAAAAGGCAAGGTCACGATCACACTCGAACATGACACAACCACCAATATGGTGGTCACACACGTCACCGACACCGGGCAAGGTATACCAAAAGATGCGTTGCCGAACATGTTCAAGAAGTTTTTTAGAGTCGCCGGCGCTATTGAGCAGGGGTCGAAGGGAACGGGCTTGGGCCTGTACATAGCGAGGCAAATAGTGGAATTACACCGTGGTACAATTAATGTTGAAAGCACACTTGGCAAGGGTTCAACGTTTAGTTTTAGCCTTCCTACGGTAGATAACAAACAGGTGGTTAGTGAAGATCACAAGATCATACTGAACGAACATGGAGGAAAGTAACAAAGACACACAGGGGAAAAAAACACTTCTTGTAGTCGAAGACGATCTCTTTGTGCGAGACCTTTACGTTCGCACGCTCGAACGCGCTGATTTTAACGTAATCACCGCCGTCGATGGTCAGGAAGGGTTAACCCACGCCCAGGAGGATCATCCCGATATCATTCTTCTAGATATCATGCTTCCAAAGATCAACGGTATTGAGGTTTTAAAAACGCTCAAAGCAAAAGACAACACAAAAAACATACCTGTGTTTTTGTTAACTAACCTTGGCCAGGAGGCGATCATCAAGGAAGCTTTTAGTATCGGCGCCTCCGGTTACT
The DNA here is from genome assembly GCA_020429745.1 of candidate division WWE3 bacterium. Lineage (GTDB taxonomy): Bacteria > Patescibacteriota > 4484-211 > 4484-211 > JAGQKZ01. The sequence goes on from JAGQKZ010000007.1 coordinate 1,058, forward strand.
TCTTAAAGGCACGACTGCTGCCACAAGAGGTCGCCGAACACGTAAAAGAGTTTTTGTCGACCGGTCAGGTCCCCGAAGCATCGAAGATGGTCTAATCGATCCCTTGACTCGTACCTCGCCAATGAATACAATCACGCACTGTTATATACTAAGCAGGTGAACGACAAAGAAAAATTACAAAATCTACGGCACACCTCCTCGCATCTTTTGGCGGCTGCTGTTATGGAGCTTTACTCTGATGCTAAAAGAACTTTAGGCCCAGCGATCGAGAACGGATTTTACTACGACTTCGATTTTACTGAGGCCGTCTCCGAAAACGACCTCGCAAAGATCGAGGACAAGATGCATGAACTGTTGCCAAAATGGACGGAGTTTACACATAAGACGGTAAGCGCCGACGAGGCGAAACAGATGTTTGCCGGCAACGAGTATAAACACGAGCTAATCGACGATTTCGCAAGTAAAGGCGAAGATCTCACCGTTTACGAGTGCGGAGGATTCGTCGACCTGTGTAAAGGCGGGCACGTTGATAATCCGGCAGAGGAGATCGGCGCTTTTAAACTAATGTCGGTGGCCGGTGCGTACTGGCGCGGTGATGAGAACAATAAGATGCTTACGCGCATCTACGGCACAGCGTTCTCTACTCAAAAAGAGCTGGACGATTACCTGCTCATGTTGGAGGAATCGAAAAAGCGTGATCACAAACTGCTTGGCAAGACGTTGGACCTTTTCACCTTCAGCGACATGGTCGGTGGAGGACTGCCGCTCTGGACGCCCAAGGGAACCTTAATGCGTAATCTGCTTGACGATTTTGTCTGGGAGCTGCGAAGTGCGAAAGGATTTGAGAAGGTCGAGATTCCACATGTAGCAAAGAGAGAGTTGTACGAAACAAGCGGACACTGGACGAAGTTTGCAGATGAGCTTTTTCACATAACAACCCGCGAAGAACACGAGTTTGTTATGAAACCGATGAACTGTCCGCATCACACACAGATATTTGCTCGTTTCCCACACAGTTACCGCGATATGCCGCAACGTTTTGCCAACACGACCATGGTTTACCGCGACGAGCAGTCCGGCGAACTGTCGGGACTCTCACGCGTTAGAAGTATCACCCAGGACGATGCTCACGTCTTTTGCCGCGAAGAGCAGGTTCATGACGAGGTTGTCGCTATCTGGTCTATTATCAAAGACTTTTACAAGGGCGTGGGGTTTGAGGATCTGACTATCAGCCTTTCGATGCACGATCCCGACAACATGGAGGCCTATCTTGGCACGGAAGAGCAGTGGCAGTACTCGGAAGGACAGTTGCGCGATATCTTGGAACAAGAGGGAGCAGAGTTCTTTGAAGCGCCGGGCGAGGCAGCCTTTTACGGACCAAAGATCGACTTTATCGGGCGTGATTCTCTCGGACGTGAGTGGCAGGTCGCAACGATTCAGCTCGATCGTTTCATGCCTAACAGATTTGGGCTGCACTGCATAAACGAGGAGGGCGAGAAGGAACAGATCGTGATGATCCACTGCGCGATTATGGGTTCAATCGAGAGGTTTATGTCGGTGATGATCGAGCACTTCGGAGGAGCGTTTCCAGTTTGGCTGTCTCCGGTTCAGGTCGTTGTTATACCAATCTCAGAGAAGCACGTCGATTACGCGGATGACACTGCAGCACACTTGACAGAGGCAGGTGTTAGAGTCGAGGTCGATGATAAGGACGAGACGATGGGAAATAAGATCAGAAAAGCACAAGAGTTGAAGGTTCCATACATGCTCGTGGTAGGCGATAAGGAGATGGAAAACAATACGATAAACGTACGAACACGCGACGGTGATCAGAGAGGCGAGATGGATATCGACAGCTTCACAAATGAGATTGCGTCAAAGATAGTACAAAAATTGCTTGATTTATAGCATTGCAGCGAATAAACCTTTTTGTTAAAATACGATCCGTAACGTGAGAAGATACCGAAAGCCAACGTATATAGCCAACGAGTCGATACGCGATGATACGTTGCGGGTGATTGATCCGGAGGGCGAAAGTCTGGGGGTCTTGACTCGCGAGGCAGCACTTTTGAAAGCAAATGAATACGGCCTGGATCTGGTTTTGGTTACAACCAAGACGGATCCGCCTGTTGCACGCATTATCGATCTTAGCAAGTTCAAATACATGCAGCAGAAGAAAGAGGCGGAACAGAGAAAGGGTAGAAAGACGGAGCTAAAAGAGCTCCAGTTCAAGCCCAACATCGACGATCACGACCTGCAGGTGAGAATCAACCGCGCCAGACAGTTTATTAAAGATGGCGACAAGGTCAAGTTCACTGTAAAGTTTTTCGGCCGCATGAAAGGGAGTACGGATATCGGACGCGAGAAGTTGGAGACGGTAAAACGTGAGATCTCCGACTTTGCCGACGTTGAGTCGGAACCATCAATGGAGCGCAACTTCATGACGATGTACATCAAACCAAAGTAGACTGCGTCTATAGAAAACTGTTGTGCGAAGCGAAATATAAAAAATCGAGTTCTAAAAACGAACAAAGTGAGTTTTAAGGAACGCATAAATTTGAGCGAAGCGAAAATTAAAGATGCCAAAAATGAAAACCCATAAGGGTGCAGCAAAAAGGATAAAAGTCACAGGAGGCGCGGTGCCTAAGATTCTTCGTAGGAAGCGTGTCATAGGCAAGAATGCAAAGGCACGTACTGCGACGTTAAGACAAAACCGCAAAATGGTTACGTTAGACGCTTCAAACGTACGCGTGTTCAAAAAGTTAATACCTGGAGTTTAGACAAGTATGGCAAGAGTAAAAGGCGGCTACGTCCGCTCACGAAGACATAACAAGATAAAGAAAGAGGCGCGAGGTTTCAAGGGACATCGTCGTCGCACGGTTAAAGGTGCACAGGAGGGAATCCTTCACGCACTTGCTAATGCATACATCTCGCGTAAGCAGAAGAAGCGCAACATGCGCTCACTGTGGATCGTTCGCATTAACGCTGCGTTGCGCCCCAAGGGGTTGTCATACTCCAAGTTTATTAGTATGCTAAAAGGCAAGAACGTTGTTTTAAATCGCAAAGTAATGAGCGATTTGGCGATAGCTGACCCAAAAACGTTGGATAAGATTATCGACCAAGTCGCATCGTAGACTATTATGGCCGGAATCATACAAGAATACTTAATTGTTTTTGCAGTCCTACAGCTTGCTTTTGGCTTCTTTGAATATCAGTACCGTGCGGACATCTTCTATGTGGTTAGCCGCCTCTTCACTACTAAAAAATACATCGTTCCATCGTTGATTCTCCCCATCGCATTTATTATTTTGCGAAGGCTAATTACCTTTTTGTTCTAAAGGTTATGGAGAAGATCGACACGTCTATACCATCACTTCCCGCCGCAATTGGGCACTGGCATCCTATCAGCAAAACTTATGCTGAGATCACCGAGGTCTTTTCGCAGATGGGTTTTGAGATCGTGGAGGCCCGTCTCGTTAACGACGAGGAGCAGGTATTCACAACGTTAAACTTCCCCGACAATCATCCGGCCCGCGATCTAATGGACACCTTTTATCTTGAATCAGGGGACATTCCCATTCCGCACACAAGTTCGATGCAAAACTGGATATTACGTAATCGCAAACAAGAACTGGAGGATAACAGGGCAATCGCGACGGTAATCGCCGGGCGCTGTTTTAGAAACGAGAAGCTTGACCCGACACACGCTCACACCTTCTATCAGCTTGAAGGGATGTACGTTGACAAAGGCGTGCGTGTAAGCGACTTAATCGGCACGTTAAAGACAGCAGCCCAGGTTATCTCTGATCGGTACGATCTTGGGCTTGAGCTTAAGGTTTTAACAACGTTCTTCCCGTTTGTTGAGCCGGGTATTGAGGTCCTGGCCAGAAAACCGGGCAGTGACAAGTGGCTTGAGTTAATTCCTGCTGGAATGATTCATCCGCATGTGTTGGATATGGGAGGCGTGGACTCAGAGGTCTACAACGGCTTCGCATGGGCGATCGGGATCGACCGCCTCGCTATCTTAATCTACGATATCGACGACATACGTCACATACACAGTGGAGATCTGCGATTCGTTAGACAGTTTTAAGATGTTACTAAGTATTAATTGGATTAAAGAATTTATTGCAGACCTGGACGAAACACCGTCCGAGATCGCACATCATCTCTCTAACTCGCTGGCGGAGGTGGAAGAGGTTAGAAACGTTGGCACCGATCACGTTTTAGAGATTGAGAACAAGGCACTAAGCCATAGAGGAGACCTCTTCGGGCAGAGAGGCTTGGCGCGTGAGGTTGCCGCAATCATGGGCAAATCTTTTGCCGAACCTGCGATAAGAAGGTTAAATGATGTTAGTGGAACCATTCCAACCGCAAACGTGGTAACCGTCACACTTCCCAAATATCCTGACGCTAAACTGTGCCAGCGTTACTCAGCTGTTGTAGTAAACGACGTTAAGGTTGGAACCAGCCCTGGCTGGCTTCAAACTAGCCTACATTCCGTAGGATTGCGCCCCATCAATAACGTTGTCGATGTCACAAATTACCTGATGATGAAGTGGGGGCAGCCGCTTCACGCTTTTGACTTAGATCTTCTGGAACGAGAGAAGGACGGGACTTTAAACATCGAGGTCCGGTTAGCCAACGAGGGAGAACAGTTAACTCTTCTCGACGATACCGAATTAACGTTGACGGATAGCGATCTTGTCATCGCTAACCGCGTTGGTGACACGAGCACACCGATAGCCTTAGCGGGAGTAATGGGTGGCAAGTCCGCTGTAATAACCGACAAGACAAAGAACGTTCTTTTAGAATCGGCCAACTTTGATATGTTTTCTGTACGGGCAAGCTCCAGACGACACGGCGTGCGATCTGAGGCATCGCTAAGATTTGAAAAGGGGATCGACCCTTATATGACGCTAGACGTGCTGAACAATGCCATGGTGATGATAACTGGCCAACAACCCCAAAAAGTTCAGTACGTGGACGAAAACCAAATCATCTACAAGCCAGCTACGGTTAACCTCAACACAGATGCTATCGTTAGCTACCTGGGAGATCCGGAAACGATAGACCTCGACGCTGCACAGATCACCGCAACGTTAGAAAGACTTGGCTTTGACGTCAAGGTCACCGGCAAAGACATTGAGTTAACCGCACCAACGTTTAGAAAAGACGTGAGGATTAAAGAGGACGTTTATGAAGAGATCGGCCGAATTTACGACTACAACAAGATCACTCCGACATTACCTATGCGCACGCTTAAACCGCCAACTGAGAACACGGCCTGGCGCTTCGTCGGCAGTATACGCGACGTTCTAACCCGTATGGGCCTTGACGAGGTCATCACCTACAGCTTTATTCAAGAGGATGGCGCGGGTTTGGTAAGCAGAATCGAAGATAACGCCGTAAAGCTTAGGAAGGGTGACTTTCAGACAAAAGACGTACACGTTGTAAACACCCTTTCGCCCGAGATGTCGTATATGCGCTCCTCTTTGTTGCCATCTATGCAAGCCACGGTTGTTGAGAACGCCAAGAGGTTTTCCGAGTTTAGCGTCTTTGAGATCTCGCGGGTAACGATTCCACAAGATGGGAAGATAAATATCGACGAGCAAGAACCATACATGCTCTCAATCTCTCACTACGCGTCCTCTGGGGCACCTACAAACGCCTTGATGCACATTAAGGCAATATGGGTCAGATTAATTAACGAGCTGGGATGTGGAGCTGATTACGAAAAGCTACAGCCTTTGACGCTCGATCTTGGTGACACACGAGGTGTGGCGTTTGCTTACGAGGTAAGCATCTGGGATCTGCTTGCCAAACGTCAACCCAAAACATTTACTCCTATCCCAGTTGCACCATCGGCGTATCAAGACGTATCGTTTATCGTGAACACAGAACATCCGATAGGGGAGATCGTTGACGCCGTAAAACAAAAAGCACGAGTTTTGCTAAAACAGACTGAAATCCTCGACATCTATCAGAGCAAAGAGCTAAAAGGTGAGGGGAAACACTCTTTAACCTTGCGTCTGACGTTCCAGGACGAGAGAAGTCTCGCCGACAGCGAGTTGAATCCTGTCCGTCAGGGTATTGAAGCGATGCTCGTTAACGACTACGACGCCACGATTCGTTAGACCGTTACTTTTCGACGACGAATCTTAAGTTATCCGCTATAATTTACGGATGAAGATCATTATATTTGCTGGAGGTACCGGAAAAAGGTTCTGGCCCGCAAGCAGAAAACAATCGCCCAAACAATTCTTGCCCGTTATCGGTGATCAGCCGTTACTCCTTCTGAAGTACGAATACTTGAGACGAGGGTTCGAAGCCCAGGACATCTTTATAAGTACAGGCATCCAATATGAAAACGAGGTGCGCGATCTGATCCCTGAACTTCCTGACGAAAACTTTATCTTCGAACCAATGATGCGTGATACGGGGCCTGCGATCGCACTCGCAAGCTGTTATGTGAATAAGTTGTTCCCAGACGAGACCATATCGCTGCAATGGAGCGACCACTACATTAAGCGTCCAGATGTTTTTGTTTCAGCCTTAAAAGAGGCCGAGCGGTTGGTAAACGAAGAGGGCAGGGCGGTAAACATTGCAGAGAAACCACGGTTTCCGACACCACATAGAGGCTATCTAAAATACGGTAAACACATTAAAAGCGTTAACCAACATCACGTACTCTGCGAGTTCGTTCGGTTTATGGAGAAGCCTACGCTTAAGGTCGCCAAGGAGTATCTTCGTTCGGGGGATTATTCGTGGAATCTCGGTTACTGGGTATTAAAACCAAAACACCTATTTGCTAAATATAAGGACTTTGCACCTCAGATCTTAAGCGTTGCTGAGGAGATAGTTAACAGCGACTTTAGCAAAGAATCAACTGATAAGTTCGCAGAGTTAGACAAGACCTCATTCGAGTACATCTTTTCGGAAAACTGTGAACCCAGTGAGACCTACGTCATGAACACGAATATGGGTTGGTACGACGTAGGGGAGTGGATATCTCTCAAAGAGACACTTGAAGAAGACCCACAGGACGTCGTCACACAAGGCAATGTCATCGACATCGATTCAAAAGACACGTTGATCTATAACAGCTCCCAAAAGTCACTTGTAGCAACTATCAATCTGGATGGCTTGGTTGTCGTAAACACCGATGACGTCGTTGCGATCTTTCCGAAAGATGATAACGCGCAACTCAAAGAGTTATTAAAACGTCTGGAAGAAAACGGTAGGGAAGAGTATTTATAAACCAAGAGGTGTGATATCAGGCCCGGGTGTTAGAGTAGGCGAGGTGTCACGAATAAGTTCAAGTGTATATATCGCAGTACTTTCCCCTCCCTGGCTGTCGTAAGCTTTGACGGAGATCGTATGTTCACCGGCCGTATTATATGATTCATCAAGTTGCGTAAGGTCAAAGATGGCCGAGTATGGTTCACTGTTTGTAGTAAGCATCAGCACATCGTCCCAAATAAATTCCACCTTTGTAATGCGATCGGTAGTAAAGACATCAACCTTTACATCAATCACTTCCTCATCCGTACTTATCTCGGTCGGCTCGACAAACTCAATTATTGGACCATCAACAGGCTTATTGTCGATCTTAATCTCACACTTTTCAGTAGGTGCGTGTCCGTAGCCCTCTTTTTTTCGCGCATCCATCCACTCGTCCGTGTATGGTTGCCATGCGTCTAGAATCTCATCAAGATAGGTAAAAGTACGTTCTTCCGATAGGCCTTTTTCGATGTGATATTCTGTAGCTAGCTTAGTAGGATCACTGGTACAAACATCAACCGTGACATGGAAATCATCTACCTTTGTCGGTTGAGAGTTTTTAACGAAGACCTCCGAAACGGTGCTATACCCACCGTTCTCTTGGGGGATTAGGCCCGACAATGCATCTACATCCTTACTAATCACGTTACTCGGCTTCTCCCAATTCTCTACCGGCAGCGCCTCCAAAAGCCTGGTCATAATATTCTTCATAATCGGCGTTGCACCGGTCGAGCCAAGAATCCCGTTCATCGATTCCTTGTTGAAGTTGCCAACCCACACAACGGTAACGAGTTGTGGCGTGTATCCTATCGTCCAAGCATCCTTGTTATCATTCGTCGTACCGGTTTTCACGGCAAGGGGACGGCCAATCTCAAGCGAGTTTCCAAACGTAGTCTTACGTGAGTTTGAGTCTGAGAGAACATCGTTTAGCAAGTAGATGTAACCGGGATCAACTACCTTCTTCGAAGACTCTTTATACTCCTGCAGAACTTTACCGTTTGCGTCTTCAATCGAGAGAAACGGAGTGAGATCGTTTCTTACCCCCATATTTGCAAACACGGAGTAGGCCTGCGCCATATCATAAGGAATAACCTCGCCGCCACCAAGCGTTAGAGACAGACCGTAACGTTCCGGCTCGTTAAGAGTCGTTATTCCAAGTTTGTGTGCCATATCGATCATGTTGCTCATACCAACCGCCTGCAGCATCTTTACGGCCGGAATATTACGAGAGTTGGAGAGTGCTTTGCGCACAGACATCGGCCCCCAATACTTGTCGTCCCAGTTCACCGGACAATAATCGGGCTGACCCGCGCCACCAGGGAAGCAGGTGCGAATATCGGACACAAACGTTGAAGGGCTATAACCCTGGGTAAACGCCGTGAGATAGGTGATGGGTTTTATCGAAGATCCGGGTTGCAATTGGTCCGACAAAACCGCATTAACGTTTCCGTCATGTTCAGTATCGAAGTAGTCGACGCTCCCGATCATGGCGAGGATCTGTCCGGTTTTTGGATCAACCGTGATAACCGCTGAGTTGGTAGCGTTGGCGTTTTGCGCGATCAGACTATTGATCTGCGTCGTCGCCGCCTCCTGCGCAACCTGCTGAGCGTTCCAATCGAGTGTAGTCGTCACCTTTAGTCCACCTTGTTCAACCATCTTCTCGCCGAACATTTTGGTAAGCTCGTTCTTAACGTAGAGGACAAAATGAGGCGCCTTTATATCATCCTTGCTGTAACCGAGACAAACGATCTCTAGCTCCTGCGCCAACACCTCATCGCGCTGCTCCTCGGTAATATAGCCGTCGCGAATCATCGAGGCTAACACAATCTTTTGGCGCTCAACCGCGTTTTCCGGGTACGCTCCGCAAGGGGAATAGAAGCTCGGTGACTGCGGAAGACCCGCGATAAGCGTCGCCTCAGCCAGAGTTAGATCGCTCACCGACTTACCGAAATACATCTCCGCTGCCGCTCCAACGCCCCATGCCTGACCTCCGTACGGGCTCTCGTTGAAGTACATCTGAAGAATTTCATTCTTCGTGTACTTGCGCTCCATCTCGAAGGAAAGGATCAGCTCCTTTATCTTACGTGTAATAGTACGCTCCGGACTAAGAAGAGTATTTTTGACGACCTGTTGAGTGATGGTAGAACCGCTCTGCAGGCCTTCACCGGATATTGACCTAATGGCACCGCGAATAATGCCGCGAATATCAAATCCTCCGTGCGTATAAAAATCCTTGTCTTCAGTTGCTATAGTGGCCTGTTTAAGATACTCCGGCAGATCTTCCAACGAGACTAGAGTGCGACGCTCATCGCCAAATATCTCATAAAGCAAAACGCCATCACGCGAATAAATCTTTGTTGTTTGTGCTACCTGACGCGATGTTAACTGATCCGGCGAAGGCAGCCCTCGGGAGAAGTAAGCGATCACGACAAACGACGACACAACACCGAATATCGTCAGAAATAACACTAAACCTGCAGCGATTGAGATTATCTTCGTCTTGCGTTTGGCCATCGCGTAACTCTGGCGCTTCTTCCTGCCCGCAAGCCATTTCTTTAGTTTTCTCTTTGAAATCACATCCATCTCACTAATTGTAACATCTTTTTTACCTCATCATAAGGCTATTTTTAGCTTATTTGAAGTGATATTCTTCCGTTGCTGTTAAAGCGTGTTTACGAACTATCATTTACGATTTACAATACAAGCATGAAGTCTCTTCGAAAACACAAGAAGATCTGGATCATTATATCATTCATAGTTGCGGTTAGTATGATCCTAATCCCCATTGTATCGATCATTCCTTCACTATTATGAGAGTTACGGGCGGCCAGGCAAAAGGCCATAATTTAATCGTTCCGCAGACCGTTTCCGATCTCAGACCGTCGCAGGATCAGGTGCGCGAGGCAATCTTTAACATCCTCGGAGATTATGTAAACGATGCGGATGTATTAGACCTGTACGCTGGTAGTGGAGCGCTGGGTATCGAAGCTCTCAGTAGGGGAGCGCGCACGGCTGATTTTGTTGACAGCAGTAAGGATGCCTGTGATCACATACTAAAAAACCTCCATCACTCAAAGCTCGAAGGGAGGTCCGATGTGTTTCAGGAGAGGGTCGATATCTTTCTTTCACAGCCTCATCACCAGCTATACGACCTTGTCTTCCTCGATCCGCCGTATGCTGACACACCGCGCAATGTAATTCTTCTCGTTCATCACTTCATCAAACCTAATGGGCTGTTAATCTACCTACACGGCAAACGTATAGTGCTTGATAATAAAGATGATCGGGAGTGGATCGGTAAGCAATTAAACGTCTTAGACAGCAGAAAGTATGGACAAACAAGTCTCTCAATTATGAGATATGAGCCACAAGAGGCGAAATCGTCTTAAGGGCTTGCCTTGTACGCTATAATTAGTCCCATGGGCGCAGTACCGAAAAAACAGCCTTCAGACACAAGGAAAAATCAACGACATCGAGCGTGGGAGAATAGTCAAATCCAGGCGATGCACGTAGACTTAATCACCTGCAGCAACTGCGGAGAGCAGACGGTCAAGCACCGTGCTTGTTTAAGTTGCGGATTCTATAAAGGCGTTGCGGTAACTGAGCCAAAAGCTCAGGTCAGAAAAGTGAGTGAATAACTTTGAAAACCAAAAAAGATCCTCGTCACCAGGCACGAAGAATGGCTGTAGTAGCTCTTTTTGAGTGGACGTTCCATAAAGATGTTCCGCTTCAAGCGAGAGTAGGTGAGCACGTTGAGGATTTCGAGGAGCTCTTATCCGACCAGTCCGATACTAAAAAGGACGCCTCTTCCCCAAAAAAGCATTTTGACAGTGAGTTGTTTAGCTCCGTCACCGGTGGAGTTTTCGATCACAAGGAGCAAATCGATAAGATTATCAAGGAGTGCGCGCCAGAGTGGCCACTTGATCAGATATCAAGAGCAGATCTTTCGATCCTGAGAATTGCAATATTTGAGCTTCTGCATCGTCAGTCGACCCCAACTAAGGTCGCAATCGACGAAGCGGTCGAACTGGCGAAGGAGTTTGGCGGCATGAACAGCTCAAAGTTCGTAAACGGAGTGCTCGGCACCGTCGTTAAGCGCTATGTAACAACAGAGGAAGAACCGACAGGGGCCGCCGATGACCAACTGGCTTCTGACAATCAAACAGATTAGCGACTATTAATAAATCGATATGGAAGAACTAACTAAAACGTTAAAAGCCCTCGAGGATAAGATCGGTGTTGATTTCGCTGATAAGAATCTGCTCATCAACGCATTTGTTCACCGTTCCTACTTAAACGAAAACCGTGGCTTCGAACTTCCTTCAAATGAACGCCTGGAGTATTTAGGCGACGCCTGTTTGGAACTTGTTGTGAGTGAGTATCTTTTCAAGACGTATCCTAAGCAACCTGAAGGAATCCTTACGAGCTATCGTGGATCGTTGGTAAACACTGATTCGTTGGCAGAAAGTGCACGCATCGTTGATCTTGGAGCCTATCTGCTTCTTAGCAGAGGCGAAGAAGACGGAGGCGGGCGCGACTCAAACTACCTCCTCGCCAACACCTTTGAGGCGGTTATCGGCGCTTTATACCTTGATCAGGGCTACGAGGAAGCTAAAAAGTTCATTCACGCGTACGTTACTCCAAAGCTTGTTAACATAATCGAGAACGAGCAGTACAAAGATCCCAAGTCCAAGCTGCAAGAGTTAACACAGGAGGTATTCTCGATTACACCACAGTATAAGGTTGTAAATGAGGAGGGGCCAGATCACAACAAATCGTTCGAGGTCGAGGTAAGTCTCGGCAGCAAAACCATTGGTGCTGGAAGGGGAAGCAGTAAGCAGAAGGCTGAACTAGACTCCGCGCAAAACGCTCTCGACAACTGGGACGACATCACAGACGCCAACTAGACAAAACACCTAGTTCAAACACCAAGGGCAATCAATTCCAAAAGCTATCTGACCATTTATTAGTAGCCCTACCCGACATAAACCCTAGCTATACTTGCCCTTTTAGACCTTCCGGCTTTAATTCCTCATACACAAGGATTGAAAGAATAGCCTTCATTATGTATAATCCCCACGTATGGTTAGAATAAGATTACAGAGAATCGGGCGGAAGAATAGTCCATCGTACAGAATAGTCGTTATGCCACAGCAAAAAAAGCGCGACGGGAAGTTTTTGGAGAAGCTCGGTAACTATGACCCAACCCGCAAGGTGTACTCTCTTGATAAAGAGCGCTACGATTACTGGATCTCTACCGGTGCACAGCCTTCGGAGCGGGTAGAGAAGTTGGCTTCTGGTCAAGCACAAGGTTACACATTGCAGGATAACATTTAATTTATGAAAGAACTCATTGAATTTGTTGCTAAAAAGTTCGTCTCACATCCAGAGGATGTCGTCGTAACGGAGGAGACCGATGATGAAGGCAACGCAAGGATTACCCTAATCACGAACCCAGACGATGTTGGCATGGCGATCGGGAAAGGCGGGAAAACAGCTCACGCTCTACGCGAACTCTTAAAGGTTAAGGCAACCGGAACAGGACAAAGAGTCTTCCTAGACATCCGCTCCTCTGAGGAACAACCTGCGGACTGAAACCACAATACCTGCCGATCATTTATCTTAGATTAACGTTACCTTCGTTCTTATCGACGGTGAAACACGCACCCATAAAGTATCTATTTGGAGACAGGGGTTAATATATGCAGGATGTTCGGTTTAGAACGGGTTGTCTTTACCTTCCGGGAACTTCGGTCCCTCATCCGTTTGTGTGGAATCGTACAGCGTGCTTAGTTTGTTTATCTCTTTAATGCTTTCAATCTCGCTGGACGTCAACGACTCGACAGGCGACGACGCCGTACCCAGGTTGTCGATCAGCATCTTGAAGTCAGAGCTTAACTGAAGTGACATGCTATGTGTTGTGGTTGTACCGTCCCCAAGCGTTTGAGGCGTGTTACTAATCGTAAAGTTCGTTATAGTAAAGAGTGGTCTCGTCTCCTGTAGGTCGCGGAGAAGATTCACTGCTTGATAGTAATCACCGGATAAGTCTACAACAACACCTACCTCACCACTTTGATTTACCTCGTGGATCTCGCCACTGTCAACCGTCCTAAGTGCTTCCGAAGGGGCGACGACTGAGGTCTCCGTATCCGAAGTAGACTCCGACTCTGTAGATGCCGCCCTAGACGTTGATGCTGTAGCTGATGCGTTGGATATACCTGCATAATGAATGTTTGTTAGGTACATGCCCGAATTAATAACCTGCTGCTCTATCGAACCCAGAATGTTGGCAGGGGACGCACTACGAGGGACAGCAATCTGAAGTTGTAATAGGTAATCGGTTAACTCCTCACCGTTGGCGGAGTTTAGGACATTTACCTTTTTCACAAGAGCCGTAATCTTTTCTTTGTCGACATCGATTGAGTCACGTTTGTCTAAAACATCCTGTACCCATGGCCAGATAACAAAGTATCCAATAACAGCCGACATTGCGATACTCACAAATGGAAAGAACCAAAATTTAAACAAGGCTGCCACATCAGCAGACACAGAACTTTCTTTTTTATTGCTTAAGCTTAATGCCATATTACTTCTCTTCTACAGTTGCTGTCTGATCAGTTACACTACCATCATAGCCAAGACTGATCGAAAATATGTACGAATAATCTGTCTCGTCAAGCCGCAGATCGCTTAGTACGACGTCTTTAAACGGCACCTCCTCTTTATTCATGATCTTCACAAAACCTGCTAACTCGATAAGAGAACGAGTACTGCCGCTTATCGAAATATCATCAACTGCCGTTACACTTACTGTGTCGAAGTTTATTCCATCACCGGCGTACTGTTTTAAGACCTCGAGCATGTCACCGTACGTATACTGTTTGGCCTGCACACCCTGAACGGTAGTAATACGCTCATGAATATTTTTAAGAAGCCACTCCACATCTTCAGATGTTTTCGTGCTGACCTGGTCGCTTAACTCGCGAACCTGATCACGCAATGCGCTATACTGCTTAGTCACAGCAACGCGATAGGAAAACAAGACCGCAACACTTACGGTAAGGATAACGAGTAGAACGATAGAGACCGCGTTTGCAATGACCTGACGGCCACTCCTTGCCTGCTGAGTTTGCAGCTGTCTGGGTAAAAGGTTAATTGCCATCTTCTTCTCGCATCGCTAATCCAACCGCCACAGCAAAAGAAACCTGGTTCTCGACCTGGTCCGTCTTCGACCTAAACTTCTCCGGAACCTCAATCGACTCCCACGGATTACCGATCTGGACTTCAAGTCCTAAGGTGTCAGCAAGTAAAAGCACTAAACCGGGAAGCTGTGCGGTACCGCCGGTTAACACAACACGCTTAACCGTCGTCGTTGGGTTGTGAGTCTGGAAGTACATAATCGCGCGTTCTACCTCGTTAACGATAAGATCGATAACCGGCTTGATCACCTTTGTGATCTTTCCCTCAAGCTGATCCTCCATAAGTCCATAAGCTTTTTTATACTCTTCAGCCTGGTTCATATCAAAGCCCAACTCCTGTGATATTGCACGAGCCAATGAGGTACCACCTGTACCGAAGCTGCGCGTGAATTGAATAACACCTTTATCGACAACAGCAAGGTCGGTTGTACTCGCACCGATAGACATCAACAGGGTAGTTGGACTATGACCATCAATGCGTGTAGTTAAAGCACGCGAGATGGCGACGATCTCGGTTTCAAGGGCGGTAGGTTTTAATCCTGCGGTCTCGAGTATGCGCACGTACTTATCGATCTGTGAGTTCGAAGAGGCGACCAGCAAAACCTTAATCTTGGGCTTTTTAGGGTCAGTGGACTTTCGCGCCTGCTCTAAAGCCTCGCGATCAAGCACCATCCACGAAAGCTGAATCTCAGAGAGTGGCATCGGTATATACTGCTCCGCCTGCCATTCGATAGCACTTGATAACTCACGTTCATCCACCGCTGGAACCTCAATCACACGAGTGAAAACCATACTCTCCGGGAAAGCAGCAACCACGTGACGAGTACTGATGCGGCTCTCGTTAACCATCTCTCTGATATAACGCGAGAGCTCTTTCTGATCAACATCTGAATCTGAGAACACGGCCCCAGATGGGGTAGGGTGGTAGCCGAAAGATTTGAGAACAAACTTTCCACCCCTCTTTTCAAGCTCTACCGCTTTAAGTGAGTTTGACCCGATATCTAGTCCAAAAAAGTCTTCTTGCATAGGCAGTTAGTTACAATTAAAGTCTATGGTATAGTTTTATTGATGTCAAGACAAAAGCCCGTTTCCACCTCGTATGACTTTAAAAATGTTTACAAGTGGGTCGTCGTCGTGATTGCAGCCTTACTTGCAAGCGGACTCCTACTTTATACCGCCTTTATTATCGCGCAACTGACCGGTAAATTATCCTACACACCACCGATAACCCCCGAACCAACACAACAACCAGCTTATCTCAAACTGCCAACCCCAACCTCTGTTCCAACGTTGACGCAGCAGCAACGTGAAGAACTAGTGGGTGAGATCAAATCAAACTACCCTGAAACACCGGAGGACGTCTTGAAGGAGATTATGGGCGAGGTCCCAACAGACGAGCTTTAACCTTCAACCAGATTGTAATACGTCACGGATTACCGATCTCATTCCAAATGTACTCATTTTCTCTGCCGTTAAGCATGAAATTAAGTGCGTCGTTTACCAAAAATCCTGGTCGCCACTGGAAGTACTCGGCTGGTGTATTGCTATTATTATAGGTTCCTGAAGTTCCCAGATCGCGATTTGTGATGTAACCCTCCAGTGCCAAGACGCTGCCCTTAATCGTTAAAGACTTTCTAGAGTCTCCCGTCGTATCGGAGTCAAAAGCTCCTTCAGCGATAAAAAATCCTGATATCGTCTCAGCGTTCTTGTCGGTAACCAGCACGTCACCTTCAACCAAAAACACGGAGTAGTTCGTGTCTACTACGTCTAACTCCGTACTTAATGTGAGGTCACCTTCAACGATAAAGACAAACGCGCCCGAAGCGTTTGTGTACGAGTTTTTTACAATTGACGCGCTCATATCCAGATCACCATGCACGATATAGACCCCGCTCGCACCAGGTAGTATTCCGCCAAGAACTGTGGCAGAACTTTTCAGGTTGTCGTACTCGGGAACGAAGTCAGAGATGCTTGCGAGGTCGGAGTTATTACTGTCATAGTCGGCATCCGCCCAACCGGTCTCCGAGGTAGCTGAGATGTAATTATTACTTGCGAACATGTCAGCATGGGCAAACTCTTCTCCGATAGGCGACGTTGGAACAACGATATCTCCGTCGATAAACACGCCGCCGTCGCTTGTTGCAAGCCATGGAGTTACGATATCATAGGCAGGACTCGTGCTGCAGTTACCGGCAAGATCACAAACGCGGTACTGCACCCGCCAGGGAGGATGTGCGCTGTCGCCAAAGTTTAGTTCGGGTGGAATGAGATAAACAAATGCCTGTTCGCCATCTCCCGCAGGTTGGTTGTTGCTCACCTTATTAACCTCGCTGACACTATTCCAGTCGCTCCAGTACTGAAGATTGTGTTCCGTATAAAAACGATACTCGGCGGTGCTGACGTCGATGCCGCTTGTAATGTCCTCAACCTCAACCTGCGCATCATAACAGTGATTGCAACCACCATCCGTAGCAATAAAATTCTGCCATGGATTGGGTATTACGGTGTCTATCTTTAGATCTGCAGTTTTTTCCGACTCCACATTACCGTCGTTATCCTCACTATAGTAGTGCAAAATATGTTGCCCTTCAGTTGCGTAATTAAACTCAACCTGCTCAGCATTTCCACCCGCTGGAAGGATTTCAACCTTATCCCAATAAATAATCGCGGCAGGCGTTCCGACTCCACCCAACTTTACGTAGATATAGTTCAAACCCGCTGGAACGGTAAATGTAGCCTGCACGTTTTGCCACGTCCAGTTAAAACCATCAACAACATTCGATGTCGCAATAAGCGTATCGTTATTTCCACTTGCATCTTGGCCCCAAACCTCAAAGTAGGCTGTATCGCCAGAAAACATTATCGTTCTAGCCCAAGCGCTAATAACAACCGTCTCGCCGTCTGGAAGCATTACCGCATCCGGTTCGTTATGCCAGTAATAAAACGTCGGATCCACGCTCAAGTAGGCCATTGCTGCAGAACGGTTACCATCGTACGAAAAAAGGTTACTTCGATAATAGAGGACGAAGCCGGGTTGTCCTCCATACCAATTATCTATGCTCGAGCCGTGCCCTTTCTCAAAACTGTTGTTCTGAAAAGGCGATAGCGTGGCAGATGTAAACTGGATCGTCGTTGGTGATTCGCTGTCAACCCAGTAGGTCGTCTCACCAACGCCGCTTTCCGAATCTGTAATATCAAGCGTCACATCGATATTACTTCTGTACCAACCGTTCTGCCCTGCAACACCATCAAGTGTACTCGTTGTGACGGGTGGTGTTGAGTCCGCGAGCACACGACCGGAGACGAGAAGAAACGCTGTGGCAACAAATCCTACTTTTAGGGCAGCACGCATGCTTTAACTATACACTATAAAAACTTAAGCGACCAAGATAACTGGAAGGGATTAAACCTGACAAAACGGACGGCTTGCTCACGACTACTTCGACAGTGAACCCTGTGAGGAGAAGAGTACATAATCTAAAAGCGCCGGAGCCACCGGTATACTTCGCTCAACCTGAACCGTGCGTTCTGTTTCGCCTGATTGACCCGTTGCCTTTACCACAACGCTTTGGACGGGGAGCGTACTGACGAGACCGGGCTCAGCAGTCAGAGCCGTATCGGCATACATCGCGCGAATACGAAGTAACTGGTCGAAAGGCGAACCATTGCCATCAATAGCCATCGACGTCGTGCATTTACCGGCAGTTGCTGTAAGTGACGAGAACCCGTTAGAAGGTAAACCGCTTCCGCAGTTGTAAGCATATCGGGTTACTTCATACGGCTCAGCGTTACCGGAGATCATCGTCAATACCAATGCCGTGCCTTGATCCCAGCTTATATTCAGTGTTCCGCTTGCTCCGGTTCCTAACTTAACCTGCGCTACACCGTCCTTTTCAAGATTTGGAATCGAAAGAGATGTCATATCCTGAGACTCGATATTCGTAATAGTTCCACCGCCCTCAAGGGGGATAGGGCTCGAGAACGTAATCGTCGAACCGTTCTCCAACTGCAGTAAAGCATCCTCTAACCCCGCCTCGGCTGCTGAGTAAGCTCGTTCCGACTCCTCGGTTAGGTCGGTCTCCTGAATATTTTTTATTGCAGTGCCGGCAATAGAAAGACCAATAGTAGCGCCGACGAGAATGACGAGAAGAATCAGGGCGACTATTTGACCATTTTGGTTGCGAAGATCTTTTAACATATCCTTACGTAGTTTAAAGTTACCTAGTTTGAGTTTGGTTGTCAACTAATCCGCTAATATCCGCGCGTTAGAACGTTGCGAACAAACTCCAAAGACGACTTTTCCGCCGTATCGAGATTGAGGGATGAATCTTTACCCTGCTCAAGATCGAACGTGATCGTGACGAGATCCGGGTCCGTTCCGCCCTCTTTTAAAGTAAAGTCAAGGTTATTAACACTCACATCAGAACTTGTGAGCGAACAAGGCGCCAAAGCACTACAACTTGGTGTCCCTGCACAGTCAGAGGCTACCTTTGTGATCACGTTTGGCGAGCTCGGCTGATTTACAACGTGAGTTAACGTTACCGTCTTGCAGCTCCCGTTCGTCGAATACTCCACGTTGGAGCTATCGTCGGGGATGTCTAAAATCAGCTCAGTAGTGCCGTTGACCGTTGCGTTGTATGAGTTTCGCACCATGCGTACGATCTGTTCCATTGAACGTAAGCCTTCGTGGTTAATCTGTGTTATCACGTCGGCCTTGTCATAGGCGGAGCTTAAAGAGATAAACGTCGTGATCATTACCCCTGTAATTACTCCGAGTACGGTGATCGTGACCAAGAGCTCAACGAGCGTAAATCCTTCATTGTTTTTGATCGTGGTTATAATCTTTTCCATACATTTAACGCCACTGAGTTAGAATCGTACTCGTTACAGCCTCGTGATGAAATGTGTTATTAACGTCCCAGTACACAAAAGCACCGACGTACCGGTCATCTGCTCCGCTGCGGGTCTTTATACCGATAACGCGATAAAAACCGATATCAGAGCCGCCCACATCGCGGGTCTCGTAACAGTCTGAAGATATGCTCAATCCTGCGAAATCGC
This sequence comes from candidate division WWE3 bacterium, assembly GCA_020429745.1. Lineage (GTDB taxonomy): Bacteria > Patescibacteriota > 4484-211 > 4484-211 > JAGQKZ01. Next base: position 20,602 of record JAGQKZ010000007.1, read on the forward strand.
TCGCATCGCCGTCCCAATCGCCGACGTCACAATTACTAGGCTGCAGTGTTCCGCCCGTTGAGTTGTAGATGTAATAACCGTCAGATAAAGCAAAGAAACCGTTTGAGTCTTGATCCCGTGCTGCACGTGCCAGTTCCAGCGATTCATCGCTAAACTGCTGTGCAACGGCACGAACCCTTGCACTGTCTGAGGTAGAAAGAGTTGCTATCCCAAGTCGTACCAAAGCGGTAACAACCGTCAACAACAAACCAACAGCTAACAGAAGCTCAATTAAGGAGATACCTTGCTCGTCACTTCTCTTCATCTTAATCACAGTAACTTTGAGCCGCTTGACAGGCGAGCGAGCCGCCACACACCTCATAATCAGAACCTGCAGACTCAAGTGGTGCACTTAACTGATAACACTTGCTGTCGGTATCTACGATGTAAGTGTATACGTTTGACCCGCTATTTAGAGGATCGTGAGGGAAAACATCAGTATACTCTCCGAGCAAACTTTCTAGGTCATCATAAACGTTGGTGTTATCGGGATAAACGCGGCCGTTATCGAGATAATACTGATACAGGGCACTGCGCACTATCTCGAGATCTGACTTGCGACGAGCATCTCGCCCCTTGCCGTAGAAGACTGCAGGTTTCAAGAGCGTGATTGAGACACCAACTAAGATAGCCAGTACCGCCATCGATACCATAAGCTCGATCATCGTGAAACCTTTTTTCTTCATGTTATTTTTATTCTCGCACCTTTTCATATAATAATGCAACAGTGAAATCCTCTAATAAGCAATACAATCCGAACCATCAAATCCACCCTTTGAAACTTCGCTAATATTTGCAACCACAGTTCCTGCCTTCTCCCCGAGATAGTCGGCAAAATTATTAGTAATCTTGCATCCAAGCATACAACCGTCCTGCCCGGACGTTCCAATTCTTCCTTTAAATGAAACATAGTCCGTCGCGCCGGTCGATCCAGAAGATTTTGTCCATTCATACGTAGCACTAGTAGGGTCGGTAGGATTGCCCTTTAAACCAACGCTTGCAGCACCATAACATTGCGAAACATCTCCTTTAAACTGACCATTCATACACGTATAGATCGCACTACAAACCTCGGTTGTCCGTGCATACATCGTATTTTCCTTCGTTCTTCTTATTTGACCTGCCGGGTTTATCAAGGCGATAATTATCCCTGCTATTACCGAAAGCACCACGATCGTACCGATTAATTCAATCAAAGTGAAGCCTCTTGGAGAGGATAGTTTATTCATGGCAGTGATGTAAATAGCGTACTAAAACGACTAAGTTACTGTCAAGTAGAGCCTAATGAGCTGTGGACCAAAAAACAATACGACCAAGGCACCAAGAGCCATGAACGGACCGAACGGTACGGTCTGACCGATCTTTTTTCTTTTCGCAGCAACCAAAGATAACGCCACCACCCCTCCGATTACGAACGAGAGATAAAGCGACAGGAACAACTGCAGGGGAGAGAGGATCAATCCCATCGACATCGACAACTTAAAGTCACCACCACCCATGCCACGACCTTTGGTTATAAGGATGAGGGTTCCGAAAAAGGCTCCGGCTATGATGGCGCCGACAAGATGCGAGATCAACTCGTTTGTTATGCTGGAGCAACAAGTTCCATGCAATAACTGATATAGCATAACGACTACCGCGTGCGCCACGAAAAGCACAACCGCAAAGATGTGTACACCATCCGGGATGATGCCTTCTTTTAAATCAACGAGCGTTGCAACGATCAGAGCATAAATAAATAACAACACATGGATATTTTGTACAAACGTTAATACATCCGCGTGTGCGTATAAAAAGTAGTAAGAAAAAGTTACTAAACCGGTAAACAACTCGATAAGTAGATATTGTGGCGACAGCTTCGTCCCACAACTTCGGCACCTACCGCGTTGCACAACAAACGAGAATAGGGGAATAAGTTCATACCACGCGAGCGTTCTTTTGCAACTGTCACAATGCGAACGTCCACGAAAGATCGACTCTTTAGTAGCGTGGCGATCGATCACAACGTTCAAAAAAGAACCGATAGCCGTACCGTATAGAAAGACGATGAGACCGATGATCCACTGATACGAGTTTAAGTGCGTAAAAACCATTTTGCTATTACACTAAAGATCATACAACATCACTACACCAAACAAAAAGCCGCAGTTTTGCGGCTTTCTGTTTGTGTACACAAATGTGTCCAATCGCATTAAGTAGCAGTTGGAGCAGCGGTCAAACACTGCACGCTCGAAGCGCCAGTTGCACTACTGTAAACGTAGTACGGAGTTTCACCAGTTCCACAACTAGCAGCTGAAGCTGCCGCTAGAGTACCATACACAACTGCGTTAGCACCCGAAGAGTCAATCGAAACACCACTTGGGAACAACTTCAAATAACCTCCGTTTGTCAACTCTGTCGAGTCATCACAGTTGTCGTAATCACCACCAGAACCAGTCGCAGTACCGGTATAACACGACTCGATTGCTGTGGCTACCTGAGAAACGTCGCTGCGTACGCCCGAGTCCTGAGCCTCTTTAATTCTTTCCGCGGGGTTGATTGCAACAAGTACCACCGAGGCGAGAATACCCAAAACTGCGATAACGACGAGCAACTCAATTAACGTAAATCCTTTTTTATTAAACATAATGGCAGTACCTTTGTTCACCCCCTTTCATGAATATGAACAATTTTGTTCATATTACTGTCTCTTTTCTAAACTCTCTACCAATATTTCACACTAGAACTGGCTTGTCAAGGAATATATCGGCAGAATTAAACTAATAACCAAAAAACCGACCATAACACCGAGCATCACGATAACAATCGGCTCAATCGCACTGGCAAGATTTTCGGTTTTGCGCTCAGCTTGAGAACCAAAATACTCAGCAACCTTGGCAAGCACATCATCGACCTTACCTGTTTGCTCCCCAACGTTTAACATCTCCGCCATAATCGGGGGGAACTCTTTATAACGTCTAAAAGCATCGGCAAGCGGCTTACCTTTTTCTACAAGTAATGCAGCCTCGGCAGCCGCATCTTTAAAGATCAGATTCGTTAACGTCTCTTTTGCAATATCAAGCGCCTCAAGTAAAGGAATACCGGACTTGACAAGCATACTGAGCGTTCTGGTAAAAGATGTAAGTTGCACCTCGGTGCTTAGCGCACCAAATACAGGCATGTGTAACAAACCAGAGTTGTACTTTCGCGCAAAATCAGGTTTTTGCATAAGGCGCTTCATCCCAACGACAATCCCCACAATCATAAGAATCATTACCCACCAGAACTTCGTCATAAACCTACTAAAATCAATCATGATCTGCGTAATAAACGGCAGATCAGCACCCAGATCATCGTAAAGATTAGCGATCTGAGGAATAACGAATAAGAACATAATCGCCAGAACACCGATCATGACCACCGCGATAACGAGCGGATAGATCATCGCCCCCTTAACTTTTCCCTTAAAGTTCTCTTCCGACTCCATAGTCGCTGAGATACGAAGGAGTACCTCTTCCAAGTTACCCGAAGATTCGCCAGCTTTTACGAGTGAAAGATAGAGGTTACCGAATACCTTATCGTGCGCGGCGAGTGAATCGTGGAAACTCGCACCACCATCGATCTGCTGAATAACATCGGATATCACCTCGGAAAAATAGGCATTCTCCGTCTGATTACCTAAAATTCTCAGGGCCTGATTAATCGGCAATCCCGCACCAATCATCGTTCCCAGCTGACGCGTGAACATGATAATCTCTCTCGCGCCAACACCTTTAAACTTCGCAACAATATCGCTGATGTTGTTATTCTTCTTCTCTTCAAGCTTTGTAACGATAAAATTCTTTGCCTTGAGTGTGCTCACAGCCTGTTGTCTGCTGAGCGAGTGCAACTCACCAGATTGAGGAATTCCGTCCGCGTCTACAGCTGTATATTCGAATACCTTCATATTATTTGCCTAACATCCGTGACAACTCTTCGGGACGAATCGTGTGCGAGATCGCTTGCTCACGCGTGATTCTGCCCGATTTAACAAGCGTATACAAGGAATGCTCCAGCGACATCATACCCAGCTCCTGTGATGTGAGAATCTGGTTGTCGATCTGGTGTGCTTTTCCTTCACGAATGAGGTTGCGGACGGCAGAGTTAGCGATTAGGACCTCAGTTGCAGGATAACGCCCACCCTCGATCGATGGAATAAGTCGCTGGCTGATAACCGCCTCCAGGTTCATGGCAAGTTGTGCGCGAACCTGTGCCTGCTGATGCTCTGGGAAAACGTCGATAATACGGTTAATCGTTGCCGCGGCAGAGTTTGTATGTAGGGTAGAGAAGACCAAATGACCGGTCTCAGCGATAGTCAACGCCGCCGCAATCGTCTCGTAATCACGCATCTCACCGATCAGCACAACATCCGGATCTTCACGCAAGGCAGATCGCAACGCGATGTCCCAGGAGTGCGTATCGAGGTGCAGTTCGCGCTGGCTTACGAGTGACCTGCGGTGCGGGAAGACGTACTCAATTGGATCTTCGATCGTGATGATATGTTCCGCGCGCGTTTCGTTAATCTCGTTAATAATGGCAGCAAGTGTGGTTGATTTCCCATGACCGGTTGGCCCAGTGACTAAAACAAACCCCTGTGGCATGCGAGTAAAGTTGTTCACAATTGACGGAAGATTTAACTCCTGCACAGAACGAATCTGCATAGGAATGTAACGTAAAGCCGCAGCCAGATAGCCTTTCTGGTGATAAACGTTTACCCTGAAACGAGCAACGTCGCCCAAAGCAAACGAGAAGTCGAGCTCACGATTTGCCTCAAGAATCTCCTTTTGTTCATCGGTAAGAATCGAGGTAACAAGCTCGGTGATTATCTCTTCAGTAACAGGAGTGTAGCCTTCCAGGGGGGCAAGCGTACCATCGACCCTAAGCGTTGGCAAAGCACCAACCATTAAATGCAGATCGCTGGCGCCACGTTTAATTACCTCTTCGAGCAGTTGTTGTATATTCATCTATCTACTTGCCAAACTGGACATTTATCTTAATAAACTCTAACGTTTTTTATTTTTCTTTGCAATACACAAAGCGACCGGTTATTCTGCCGCAACCCTCAACACCTCTTCAAGCGTCGTTTTTTGCTGGATCGCCTTTAATAGACCATCCTGAATCATCTTTACCATGCCGCTGTTGATCGCTTCTTTTTCAATTGAATCGGCTGTTTCTCTTTCGAGCACCAATCTTGCAATCTTCTCTGTCATATTAATAACCTCATAAATACCTATACGCCCAAGATACTGTTCGGATTGATCGGCGTCCGGTTTGGGTCGAACAAGTCTTAAACCACCTTTTGGAATATCGGGGGGGAAGAGTGCCCCAAGAGTCTCGCGGATCATATTCTCCACCTTTTCGTCTGGCTGATACTCCTCTGAGGTTTCTGGATTGACTACGCGTACAAGTCGTTGCGCCACGATTAATTGGATCGTCGAGGCAAGCAAAAAAGGTTCGGCATGCATATCAAGCATACGCGGCAGCGCACCGGCCGCTGAGTTTGTGTGAATCGTAGAGAATACGAGATGTCCAGTAAGTGCAGCCTGAACGGCCAAATCCATCGTCTCCTGGTCACGAATCTCTCCAACCATTATGATATCTGGATCTTGACGCAAAAGAGAACGCAGACCGTTTGCGAATGTAAGCCCTGCTTGAACGTTTATCTGGCTTTGGTTAACTCCGGGGATACTATACTCAACAGGGTCTTCAAGTGTTGAGATGTTTACGTCTACACTGTTAATCATAGTTAGCGCCGTTCTCAAGGTCGTTGTTTTACCACTTCCGGTCGGACCCGTAATGAGAATAATGCCGTGCGACTTATGTATCGCTTCGTTGAAGTTTTTGCGTGCAATACCGACCATACCCAATTCGTCAAGCGTTAAGACCTTGGCGCTCTTTAACAAGAGACGCATAACGACCTTTTCGCCGCCTGATGTCGGAAGCGTGGAGACGCGCAGGTCAATCTCCTGTTTATCAAGAGAAAACGGGAAACGCCCATCCTGTGGAATGCGTTTCTCGTCAATCTTAAGGTTTGACAAGATCTTAATACGTGACACGACAGCGTCGTGGACACGGCGGGGGAGAGAGAGTCGCTCACGGAGTACACCGTCGATACGGAAACGGACGCGCGTTCGATCCTCTAGCGGTTCAATATGGATATCTGAGGCCTTTGCTTTGATCGCGTAGTTAATAATCGTCGATACAATCCTCGCTACAGGAGCAGACATAACGATATCTTGAGCCTTTTCCATCGACTCCAACTCCTTTTCCGCCTTCTGCATCTCATCCTCGGTTTCGCTTAATGCCGCCTTAACCTCCTTCTCAATACCCGCGTTATAACTGTTATTAATCGCGGTTAAAATCTCCTCACCCACGGCAAGCTCCGGGGCGATGCTAAGGCCCGTCTTCGCCTCTAAAAACTCAATAACCTGGAGATCGAGAGGATCTTTCATTGCAACAAAGAGTTTCCCTTCTTCAATCTTTGTAGGTATTAGGGTGTAATGCCGAGCCACCGACTCAGGAATCTTGGCGACCACATCAGAGGCGATAGCCATCTGGGAGACGTCAGCATAGGGGAGCTTTAACATCTCCGCTCTTGCCTCAACAAGCTGCTTTTCCGTTGCCCAGCTCTTGTCGAGAATGATTCCTTCTAAGTCCTGCCCTGTGTTTATCTGCTCCACGCGCACCTGTGATGCCTGGTCCTCTGACAAGATCTTTCGAGCTACTAGTATATCGGCGATATCGGTCCTCTGCGCCATACCACCATGCTATACTTATCGCGATCATGTCGTCAAGCGCATATATCATTGAAGACGCTAGCAAGACGCCGATCGCAAAGTCCCACCCCGACGTTTTTTCCCTTGGAGATGAAAATGAATATGGGATTGAAACCGTACGCCAGTTGAAGCAATGGGCGCTCCTAAAACCCTTCCAAAATGAACATAAGCTAGTAGTTATAAAAAGTGCCGAGAAATTTACGGTAGAAGCACAAAATGCACTGCTCAAACTGCTCGAAGAACCCCCTGACAATACTTATATCGTGCTTCACACGGGAAACACCAGCCGATTACTTCCCACGCTCACAAGTCGCTGCGTGAAAATCAGCACTGCAGAACTTTCAAACCATATTTGGGGCGAATCAATTTCGTTTGTGGCCATCGAAACAATCGACGAAACCCTAACAATTGTTGGCTCAGTAAAAGAGGCACTCGAGCAGGCGGAACGTCTGGCAAAAAAGTATAAGAGGTCTCAACTCAACGAGATTATCGACTTTTGGCTTTTAGAAAGCACACAAAACATCAGTGCCGACACTCCAAAAATAGCGAACTCACTCCTTTTAGCTAAGGAACGCCTATTGCAAAACACCAACGTCGAGTTAACGCTAGATATAATGTTTCTCGACCTAATATAGTACCATCCGATAGCGTGCCGCTGCTCGCTTACAACAGCAAACACTTCTATAACAACCGTAAAAGACCTTAAAGACCACTTAAGCTGCACAGACAAAGTGCGCACTAAGGTAAGGGCTAGATGCGGTTTCTGTATAACTAACATGCTCACCCCGAAACCAGCGCGAGAGAGCCCTGTAAACCTGACTATATGATACTCGGTCAATATTCTGCTCGTAGAGGAGATTTCACGTTTCATTGTGCAAATATTTTTTTTGATGCTACAATGTTTCCTGTTCAAATGGCTAAAGATAGTTACGACGCATCTTCAATACAAGTATTAGAAGGCCTAGAACCGGTCCGAAAAAGACCGGCTATGTATATAGGCGATACTAGTGTTTACGGTTTTCATCATTTATTGACCGAGATAATCAATAACTCTGTCGATGAAGCATTAAGCGGTTATGCCGACAGCATCTGGGTGGTTCTGCACAAAGATAAGACC
>JAGQKZ010000079.1 GCA_020429745.1 candidate division WWE3 bacterium
TTATTAGCTCTGCCGGTTCGACCAATACGATGGATATAATCGTCATAACTCCCGGGTAGATCATGATTAATTACATGCGTGATGTCGGCTACATCAATTCCTCTAGATGCAACATCAGTGGCAATAAGAATATTAACCTTTCCCTTTCGGAAGAGATCTAGCGATTTTTGTCGCTGTGACTGTGTTCGATTTCCATGCATAACCGCGGTCTTGAAACCACTTGTCGACAAGCTACGATGTAATCTATCGGCACCACTCTTGGTACGAGTAAATACAAGTGTTTTTTCAACCTCCTTCGTTTCCAGCAGTTTGCGCAAAACATCTTCTTTATTGCGTCCTTTTAACTCAATGACCTCTTGATGAATATTTTCTGTAATATCGTTCGTACCCACCGACAACGATATCGGATCACTCACAAACTGTGACAAGATCTCTGTAACTTTTTTGTCGATGGTCGCCGAAAAGAATAAGGATTGCCTGTTCACCGGAAGTTTTGCGATGATCTTTTTTACATCGTGAATAAACCCCATATCTAACATTCGATCAACCTCGTCTAACACAATTGAATCGAAATCGTTAAATTTAAGCTTCTGGCGGTTTTCCAGATCAAGCAATCTCCCTGGTGTGCCGACAACAAAACCTGGCCGACGATCTAGCATTTGAAACTGCCTCTTGATTGAGACACCACCGATACAGATCGCGCTACGCACCGGCATCCCCCAAGCGTAGACCTGTAACTCCTTCTCTATTTGAAGCACAAGTTCACGCGTTGGCGCCACAATTAATACTCGCGACTGAGGATTTAAACCCACCTTGTTAATCAGAGGAATCAAAAATGCCGCCGTTTTTCCTGTTCCAGTGTTAGCAATACCAACGACGTCATTACCCTTCATAATCTCCGGAATTGCCTGATCTTGGATAGGTGTTGGTGCCGTAAACTTACGTGAGTTAATATTTTTTGTTAACTGTGAATCAAGATTAAAGTCAGCGAATGTGTTTTTAGTCACATACTCATCCTTCACAGCTTTTGTGAATTTGCCCACAACGCTTCGAGGATCAAAGACCTTACTATTAGCAGGACTACGCCGCTTACTACCGCCACGTTTATGGAAGTTACGTCCACGTGAAAATTTATTGTTTTTCCGTTGCCTATACATTATGTTTACCTTTCTGATTAATTTACTTGGTTACGGTCTGAGGAAAAATACGCGAGAAGAGATGGGGAGTATTCTTGCACTTAAACTTACATCAAATTTTTAAACAGTACTTTTGCCTTTTGCAAGGCTGAAATAGTATAACAGAATATCTCTCGAAGTCAAATCCCTATAGGCTCGTAGTATGCACTCTAGATTCGGAATTCACTCAGTTGATTTCGCAAATCTTTATACTCCGGGAATTCACGTGCAACCAGAAGCCAAAAGTTTTTCGAATGGTTCAGCTCGGTTAAATGACAAAGCTCGTGGAAGATTACATAGTCACGTAACTTTGCCGGCAAAAAGATGATCCGGTAGTTAAAGTTCAGATTGCCTTTCTTCGAACAACTCCCCCATCGAGATTTTTGATTCCGGATCGCGAGTTTGTTGAACGAGTAGTTGTATTTTTTCGCGTAGTATTCAACGCGACGAGTGATAATCTCTCGCGCCTTTTCTCCATATTCTTTGTAATCAAACCTTGAAGCTGTAAAACTTGCTT
>JAGQKZ010000080.1 GCA_020429745.1 candidate division WWE3 bacterium
GGGCTAAATTAGCATAAGTTGCCGGAAAAGCAAGCGGCGGACAGCCACAACCCCTTGGGTTAGAGTACTGTATGTCGCACAAAATTTTCCATGCGCGAAATATACAATTCAGCCGCACTTCTGTCAACTAAATTATGAGGAGGGTAGGTATGGGGAGAATAGGGGGGCGAGTAATTAGGAATTAGTAGTTAGAAAGTAGAGTGTACCTCCCAGAAACACTTAATCCACCTCCGTCTCGTTAATCACATCATAGACCAAGTGCAAATACGAATCTTCCAATACATTAGCTTCTTTCAGCTTTAGTGCCTTGATTAGCCCCAAATCAGATTCATTAATCAACCCCTCACCATCTACCAAAGAGGCGGTATCTTTACCACCCACTAGCGCCGGGGCAACCACTACCGAGAGCTGATCAATTAATTTTTCTCTGATTAACACTGCATTCAACGTCCCCCCGGACTGGATAGTTACTCTCTCTGCACCGTATTCTTTGCGCAGTTTCTGAAATAAATCAGGAAAGTCCACTCGATCCTCATATCTCAAGACAGTCAAATTCTCGGCTTGCAAATCAAAAGCTGGGTGATCTGGACTAGTAGTAACAAGGTACAAATGGGCCAGATTATCACACAAGTTTTGCACCCCTTTTGTAGTTAAGTGGCTACTATCAACAATGATGAAATTCACTTTGGGGCATTTTATTGGTGAATCGTCAGAATTAACTCCAATCTTGGCCATTACTTTCCCTGTGTTAAGAGAAAAAGGGTCCGTCTGCCTTTCAATTTCGTAGTATTGGTGCACACCTTCTTTTATCCCTCGAATACGCTTGTAGTCTTTATCGGTGTCCCTAGAATCGACAACACCAGTGGAGATTTTCCCATCAACAGAGATCAGTAAAAAGAGAGTATTAAAAGTCCTATCCGACATCCTCTAACAATCACAAGAGTAAGTTGTGGTGGGCGATGTAGGACTCGAACCTACGACATCTTCAGTGTAAATGAAGCGCTCTACCAGCTGAGCTAATCGCCCACAGGAAAATATGCCGAGGGTCAGAATTGAACTGACGACCCATCGCTCTTCAGGC
>JAGQKZ010000081.1 GCA_020429745.1 candidate division WWE3 bacterium
CACGATCGCCGTCGGCTTGTGCCCGGTGACGGGCTGGAGGTCGGTGGTCAGCGACCAGCTGAAGTTGATGGGCTCCGGCGAGTCGTTGGTCGTCCCGTACGCCTTCTCCGAGGGAGACGCCTTGCACCCGTACACCAGGTGGCGCTTGTAGGCGAAGTCGTCGCCCTCGAGGTCGTTGCCGATCTTGGTCCGGTACGACAGGCCGAAGGTCTTGCGGGGCTGCTGCCCCACCGCCACGCCCGGAGTGGGCACGGCGAGACCGTCGAACTGCTGGAACTCGTCCGGGTACGTGAACGCCTCGAGCGTGGCAGCGAAGTCCTCGGCCGAGAAGAGGTTCAGGTACTTGATGTTGTCGGCGTACTGGGCGTTCGGCTCGGCCCCGGACGGGGACTCCGTCACGTTGGTGAGGCCGTTCCAGGCCACACCGTTCACGTAGTTGCCGGCGGAATCCGGCAGGTAGAGGACACCCTGGTCGACACCGGTCTCGAAGAACCGCTCGCCAACCTTGTCCCACATGAGCTTCGTCATGGATCTTCCTTTCTAGAAGAACAGCTTGTAGACGTCGTGGTTGAGATTGTCAGCCTTGTACGTGCGTTGGAACTCGCAGAAGCGCAAGTCCGCCACCTGATCAGGGATGGTGCTGTCGGGGTCACGATCGATGACCGTCACCTGGTAAGCAACCATGTG
>JAGQKZ010000082.1 GCA_020429745.1 candidate division WWE3 bacterium
TGCGACATTATGACGTTCAGCTTATCGGTGGACTCGTGCTCAACCGTGGAGCCATTGCCGAGATGAAAACGGGTGAGGGAAAGACCCTCGTAGCAACGCTTCCTCTTTACTTGCATGGTCTGACCAAAAAAGGGGCTCACTGTGTAACGGTAAACGACTATTTAGCCACACGAGATGCCGAATGGATGGGCAAGCTCTATAACTTCTTGGGGCTGAGTGTGGGAATTATTGTTCATGGTTTAACAGATAAAGAACGTCAAGAAGCCTATGGTGCCGATATCACCTACGGTACTAATAACGAGTTTGGATTTGATTATCTTCGAGACAACATGAAATATGACATCGAAGATTATGTTCAAAGACCTCCAAATTTTGCCATTGTTGATGAGTGTGACTCTATCTTAGTTGATGAAGCCAGAACACCATTAATCATTTCAGGTCCCGCCGAGGACTCAGTCGAAAAGTACTATGAGATAAACAAAATTATTCCTCATCTGAAAAAAGACGTGCACTTTACGATGGAGGAAAAAACGAAAACGGTTTCGTTAACAGAAGAGGGAAACTCCAAAGTTGAAGAATTGTTAGGAGTGAGCAACCTGTATGATGCCGCCAATATTTCCTTAGTTC
>JAGQKZ010000083.1 GCA_020429745.1 candidate division WWE3 bacterium
GGAAAGCGTCATTTCTGAGCTGGGCGAGTTGTTCAGCGAAGGCGATCTGGTGGTAGATGGCGGCAACAGCAATTACAAAGAGACTGTGCGTCGGGGCCAAATGCTGGCCGAAAAGGGAATCGAGTTTGTGGATGTCGGCACCAGCGGCGGCATCTGGGGCTTGAAAGAAGGGTACAGCATGATGGTTGGCGGTTCGGAAACGGCCGTTGCCTCCCTTACCCCCGCCCTCAAAACCCTGGCTCCCGGTGATGACATAGGTTGGGGCCATGTTGGCCCAAATGGTTCTGGTCATTTTGTAAAGATGGTGCACAACGGCATCGAATATGGCCTGATGGAAGCATACGCCGAAGGGTTTGAAATTCTTAAAGCGAAAGAAGAATTCGGCCTCGATTTACACCAGATTTCCGAGATTTGGCGGTTTGGCAGCGTCGTGCGCTCCTGGCTGCTCGATCTCACCGCCAACGCTCTGGCCGATGATGCCGATCTAAGCGAAATTAAAGGCTTTGTGCCCGACAGCGGGGAAGGACGCTGGACCGTATTTGAGGCTATCGACCTGGATATTCCAGCTCCCATCATCACCCATGCGTTGTTTGCCCGCTTTGTGAGCCGGCAAGA
>JAGQKZ010000084.1 GCA_020429745.1 candidate division WWE3 bacterium
CGTTTTTCCAATGCGGGAATGCGCTTTTCGATGCTTTCTAAATCGGCCAGCACCAGATCGGTTTCGATTATCTCCGCATCGCGAATCGGGTCCACCGATCCTTCCACATGCGTAATATCGTCATCCTCAAAGCAGCGCAGCACAAAGGCAATCGCATCCACCGCGCGAATATGGCCGAGGAACTGGTTGCCCAAACCCTCGCCTTTGCTCGCGCCTTTGACCAGACCTGCAATATCGACAAATTCCAGATAGGTGGGCAATACCGCCTGCGGCTTAACGATTTCCGCCAGCGCATCCAGCCGCGTATCAGGCACGGCGACGCGGCCGACATTCGGCTCAATCGTGCAAAACGGATAATTGGCTGCCTCGGCCTGAGCCGTTTGCAGCAGCGCATTAAACAAGGTTGATTTGCCTACATTTGGCAGGCCGACAATTCCGCAAGTAAATCCCATGCGGGGCTATATAGGGGGTTAAGGGATAAGGGGCAAGAGGTAAGGTAAGCTAGTTACCCAGAAACCACCCGCTATGCTTCGCCGCGTTTGCAACGCCACTAGCGCCAGGCACATTACTTTTAACGCCTGCATCAAACTGCACTTTTATGGCTTCAACTT
>JAGQKZ010000085.1 GCA_020429745.1 candidate division WWE3 bacterium
AGTCCGGCTATTTTAGATCGTCTCTTTGTGGTGACGGTAATTGTTGGAGTCTTCGGTATGGTGGTGTCTACCGCGATTATGGCGGTGACGTCTACGCAGGAGCAAGTGCAGCCATCATTAACCTTTCGAGAAGCCTCTACGCAGGGAAAACAATCGAGCAGATCGCACCGATTTATGTATGCGGGAATGCGAACGGATGTGAGCTTGACTATGCCGGGTGGGCAAGGAGTGTTAGGGCTATTTACGAGGAGGTTGCAGAATGAATGAGCAGCAACCATTAACAAGGGTCGAACCCCAGTCAGAGGTGCACAGTATTACTGTCTATTATCCAGACGGTTATCCACTGACATACATCGTTGGGCATCTCTCCCCAACATTTTCTGGTGGTATTGTTGGGAGGATCAGCTACAGTATTGCCCCCCTCACCGTTATAATCGTGTGTGATAACGGCGATAGACGGGTTGTGTGTGGGGTGCCATTTGAGGTGATCGAAAGATGAAAAGGATAAATAACGAAAAACAAGCAATCGAGTCAATGGTCTGGTCGTGGTTTTGGATCATCATTGGACTCGTGGTGTTTTGGGTTATAGTAGGGGTAGTAATAGC
>JAGQKZ010000086.1 GCA_020429745.1 candidate division WWE3 bacterium
TCTCGAGAGATCCGGATAATACCATCCATGAAGCTCTAGGCGAGCTTCCGATGTGTACATATTCGCGCTTCTTTACGATGCACGGCCTGAACCACGACATATACAACCTCTACTTCTAGAAAGAAGAAACCAATGACCAAGATCATTTGGGACGCCGTTGGCTCCCGAACTTACGAGACTGGCGTGGACCGCGGTGTTCTGTATACGCAGAATTCCTCCGGTCAGTACGTCAACGGCGTGGCCTGGAATGGTCTGACGGCCGTTTCGGAGTCGCCTTCCGGCGCCGAGGCCAACGCTCAGTACGCAGACAACATCAAGTACCTGAATCTGTTCTCGGCAGAGGACTTCGGTGCGACCATCGAGGCGTTCACCTACCCGGACGAGTTCGCTCAGTTCGACGGTGTCGCTGAGCCAAAGACCGGCGTCTACGTCGGGCAGCAGGCTCGTAAAACCTTTGGGTTCTCGTACCGCACCAAGATCGGCAACGACCTCGACGGAGACGACCACGGATACAAGATCCACCTGATCTATGGCTGCACCGCGAGCCCTTCGGA
>JAGQKZ010000008.1 GCA_020429745.1 candidate division WWE3 bacterium
GCCACTACCAGCTGTGCCAACGACGTTTTTAGGTCGAACACTACCAGCCCGACGAGATTGGGGTTTGACCAAAACAAAACCCCAAAAAAAACGACGCCGAAAGCAACCCAGGCCCAAACGGGCTGCTTAACCGCCATCATGACTGCTAGGAGGGCGATCACCACCCCCACGTAAACCATCATGGCGTAGAGATGGTTGCCCATGAGATCTGCCACCAGACCGTAGCTGGCGGCGAGGATGAGGGCGACGACGACGAAAAAGATGGGGGTCAGCGCCCCCAGAATCGTTTTCCCCGCACTCGGCGGGGGGGTAGTGGACTCTGTCATTTTTTAATTCTCCTTCTGTGAATTAGCCGGCAGATAGCCGGCGATTGTTGACTACAGCTTATGGTCAAATTATTAATCACAAACTGTAGCCAACATCATCTAAAAGGAGTCCTGATCTTAAGTTAATAATGTGCGAGGGAAGAATGCTAGAGGCATTATTCCCAACCGAAAACGGGCGTTCCTTACGTTGAGAGTTAGATCAAAGAAAGGTGGACGCCCGCTTGTGGTTAACTCTCAACGTTATCAAATGAACAAAGCAAGTATATAACACTATAAGCCTTTTGTCAAGACTGGGTTGCCAAAGGTTATTAATCTTTTACCCGAATATTTGGAAGAAAAGTAAGACTACGGCCGGGATAAAGTAGATTCCTAGCGCGATGTAGCAAAGCTTTTGCAATGTTGGATCGGTCTCGTTTATCCTTAGAATCCAGTTCTTCTTAATTATCAGAAACTTACCCAACTTAATGTTTATAAAGTAGGCGGGGATTACAGCAAGGGGGGCGGCCAGGAGAGCGAATAGTCCAGCATTTACGATCGGTGCATGCTGTGTAATGATGTTTACCGCACCGGTATTTTGGGAATCAAAGTAGAGATACAAAATTATAAACGCGGCCGCGTACAAAACTAGAGATAGAAAGCCGTTTATTAGGTAAGCGATTACAACAAAGATTGCCTTGTGTTTCATTAAAACATTATACAGGAACGGGTAGAAGGTTAGAAAGATCTGAGAGTTGTAGAGTCGCGTATGCGCTCGCCGTAACCCCCGTATTGACATCGACGTTAAATTCGTGGTTTACTCAATATATCTTGAAGTTTGTGAGACGGCTTCGTTCAAGAACGAAGATAAATCCTACAAACTCACAAGGGGGTGAGAGATGAATTGAAAGCATTAGCACAGAATATTCCAACAATTGAAGTGCCATCGCCAGGAGCTGGATTTACCGGGAATATCGGCAGTTTACTGAACTTCTTTATCACCTGGGCAATCATCTTGGGAGGTCTTGCAGCTTTGGCAATGATCCTGCTCGGTGGTTTTACATACATCACAGCACAGGATGACGCCGACAAGGCAGAAGGAGCACGAAAGACAATCACCAACGGTGTTATCGGACTTATTATCGTTGCATCAGCATTTGTTATCTGGAGGCTGATTGTTGTGTTGACAAACCTTGGAAGCTACCTGACATAAAGGTGCTTATTTTGGGTTTGTTAGTAGACTCAAAGATAGACGATTATGAGAAAACTGCGATTTGTGTTGCGGGCGGGAGTTTTGGTGATGCTTTTGTTCATCTGTGGCTTACTCCTAACTCCTCCCGACACACAAGCTGCCTTACCACCTAACGTTGAGCCCTCGACGATCTTTACGGGTAGATTTATACCGGCCTTCATAGGCGGAGCTTATGATCCGACGGAGGCGTATGCTGCTATGGCGGGATTGCCTGTTTACGTCGTGGCGTTTGACGACTGGCAGGGCCCTCCGAAGATAGGGGGTTCTGATCCAGATCTCACCTGGATTATAGGTGACAGGGCTGTGCGCACGCAGATAAGAGCTGATGGTACATTCCAAGCACAGGGATTACCTCAGGGTGAGCAGTACGGTGTGTACTTTCCATTTGCACTAAAATCAAGTACAGGTGAGATTGTTAGAACAGATTGTCGTGGCGGTAGAGACGTTTTTGATGGAACTTTAGATGGTAGCGATACCGATAAGAATCCTTGTAAAACTTGGGATGCAAACCGTAGTTGGCCCTTTAGAATGGTTAGGGCTGAGGATCGATTGGCAGATTCATTCGGTTACGCGGCTTTGTATAACACTGGTGAAGAGTCGGGTACTGCAGCTGCCGGGACCGATCTGTTCCCTATATACACTCAAGTAGAGGCACCCTTGGGACAAAGTCCGACCGAGTATGAGGAGGTCAGGGTTGAACATGTATTTGTTACGAAACGTTTGGATCTAGACATTGATAACAACATAAATACCTTCCCGCTGGTGCCTACAAACACGATAAAGATACAGATTGAGTCTGCAGACGAATCGTCGAGTTATGAGGTGTGGGCGATGCGTTATGCCAGGATGAACGACGTTTTGTCTGATCAACACGTTTTTGGTCCTCTGGATTACCCTGTAATTAGAGGGCGAGCTGTAGAAACTAGCAGAGAAACAGATGTCTCGTTACCTGTCTTTACCTTTCAGGCGTATGCACCACAGGGAAATTACGCGATCATCGTTTGGAAACGGGGGAATAGTAGCCCAACATATCTTAACTGGGGAGGTAGTCAGCCAATTAATAGTAGTGTCGATGGTTCTGGTGTCGACTCCTTAAATTCGAGCCAATACGGTGTCTCGCTCGAGTGGGTAAGGAGAGAGAGTGACGTAGATACTACGGCGCTGCCTGGTTTCTCGCTCAACTCTGACTGGAGGAGTGTGTTGGATAAAGATTATAAGATAAAGCCGAGAACGAACGAGTTTACCGTTTGGGGTTTGGTGACTGCACAGCAACGTGTAACCTCCACGTCATACTACGAAAGTCTGTTCACGCCTCAGATTATGCTTGATCAGTCGACGGCGGTTCTGAAGATAAACTCTGCTGATGAAGAAACTTATCGTGGTTATTATAACTACAATGATCTCCCTGACAGCAATGATTTTAAAGATGCGGACTTCATGACCATCGATTCTAGTTACCATGGTGCTGAATACGAAAGCGTTGTGGCTGGAGTTCGTGGAGCATACATTGTGAGTAATTATAACGTTGGTGTCGATCGAAAGTCCGTATCAAATAGTGTGGAACTGTCTTTGGCAACTGAGTTTATGGCTGGTTCTACTGCAACTAACCAGGGGTTAATTAGACTCTACAGTCAGAATGCACAGGCCGTCAACGATTGGAAGGTGATAGATGGACCGGCGCGACTTGATTTTTCGAGCAAAAAGTCAACATTGGAAGCTGCGCCAGGCATTAATTCTGATGTGATTATTGGTGGATTTGGAAGCGGACTGCAGATGCACGTTACATCCAACGCGTACGGTGGGAGTTATCCAGCTAAAGGTGCCACCGTTGCAATTCACCCAAGTGCATATGCTCCTGATGGTGTGCACATCACAGCGGAAAGTACGACATATGACGTTGATTTTAATGGGAATGTTTTTATCCCGTATGATGAGTTAAAGAGTATTGGAGACGATGTACCGCTCGACGAGATGGGGTATACGGTTAAAATACAAAGAACGGCAGAATCTACTGAATTTGATATAGGCAAGGATACGAGCTACCAGTTCCAGATCTCGTCCGGATCGAATGCAGACGTTTTACTAGCGATCAATGATGTGCAGCTAGGAGCCTCTGGCACCAGGCCTGATCGCTATAACCTCGCCCTGTTAAATAGGGTAGACGAGATGTTGTCGGAAGATGACACCTTGGCAGTTGGCAGTGCGGTAATGGCGGAGGTGCCTATACTAATGGATCCCCAACTAAAGGGCGACGGTTCTGCTATCACATTAGCAGTATTCGTTCCAGGAAGAGGTAAGAAATACTTTTGTAGAGATACTGAAGGATGTGAGCTGACTAACAAGGATGGTAGCCCTATCGCTGGCTGGACTATATCGGGAGATGATACTGTCATTTTGAGGTTAGCTGCTCCAGGAGTTAGGCTGGAACCGCAATGTCCCGGGAATAACAGTTTGTCCACCTGCGATAATATTAAAGTAAACTCACAGACAAGCCGTTATATAATGACGGCAACCGCGGAGACGGATAATGGCGTTTATGAGGATGAACATGAGATATCGATCGACACGGGGCAGACTGATGTACCTAACGGCGTTCAATTGTCTCTTTCGATCAATTGTAAGTCATTAGGGGATAGGGTGTATAAGGAGATCTCGGATGAGACGGGTACGGTACTCGGTTTTAGTCTTGAAGCTGCGATGCAGAGTTTTACTACTAAGGCTGCCTGTTCGGTAGGTAAGTTTTTTTCGCAAAAGGTTCCATCGATCTTTCAGGTGATTTATCACTACGGACTCCAAACACGTGCACTTACACAAGAGTACGGAGTAGGGCAGATATACGAAATCGGCAAGGTAGTAGTCAACGTCATATTTATAGCTTTGTTTTTCATTATGGCCGTTATGACAATTCTTCGAGTTCAACCGGAACAGTGGCACATACGAGTGTTATTACCAAAACTGCTCTTAGCGCTGATTCTTGCAAATTACAGCATACTTATTGTGCAGGCAATACTCGATGTAAATAACTTTTTAAGTCATACGATATTCAACTTTACGGCTGATATCTTAAGTAGCCAGAGGTTGGCTAGCGGTGCCAGTGTTGTAGCGTTTGGAGCGCAAGCCGGGCGTGGGGCGTTGGCAGGTGGTTTGGGAATAGTAGCCGGGTTTGGTACCGCAATGGTGAATATGGCGATAGGATTAATATCATTAATTGCAGGGACTGGCGGTGGCGCCGTTTTAGGTATTATATTCTTTGTCATCTCGTTTATTGGGGTTGTGCTTATTCAACTACTTCTCCTTGTACTGATCTTTTTTGCCAGGTACGCGGTGATATGGCTTGCTACTATTGCAGGACCTTTTGTGTTTGCGCTTAGCGTTTTGCCGTGGTTTAGTAACCTCCGTGAAAAGTGGTTGGGCATAGTCGTTGGTGTTGCGTTTGTGCAGACGGCTGTAGCTGGTTTGTTGGCTGTTGGTGTTCTGCTTCTTGTCGTGGGTTCCGGCGAGGACGCCTTGTTTGGAGGCTTTGGTCAGGCGCTAGTAGGTGTAATTATATTTGCGATGGCGTTTAGTGTACCTAAACGCATGCTCTCGGCGGCGGGCGATTTTATTCCTCAGATGGGCGATCTTTCAAACTTCAGGAAAAAACAGGAGTCTCTTGCCTTAAAGAGATTTAAAGATAAAGAACGACAATCAGTTGCTGACACGCTTCAGCCTCCTACTGGCTTACGTGCCGCGGGTCAATGGTTAGACCAGAATACATTTGGTCGACTTGAGGGTATTCCGATTGTTGGTGGAACGGCTGCTAGAGCTGCAAGAGGTATCGCCAGCACACCTTTTAGATTAGGTGGTGGAGCCCTCAAGGGAGCTGGAAATCTTCTGACAGGAGGTATCGTCGACGAGTCACAACTTAGAAAATATGAAAACGAAGAGAAGATGGACGATGTCCGCAAGAAGATGCAAGCAAAAGCAATGTTTGATGCTGCAAAGGAAAATGATATTCAGTTCAGCAACCTCAAAGATATCGGGGATTACCTCGATCACAATCTTCCCGGTCAAAAGATCACGCTACCCGACGGATCTGATATCGTCCCAAGTAAGTATTATCTACACCTTGCGGACCTTGCTGATGCATCCGATACTGTTTTGACGGTTGCTGCTTTCACCCACGAAGGCGGTAAAGCAAATGGTAAGTTACTGAAACCAGACAAGGTCCGGGCTAACCTCCTGAAGGCCGTTAAAACAATCCGGAAGAACGAGAAAGATGAAGCAGAGGCGAAACGTAAGGTCAATGAGCTTGTTAACGCAGTGACATTAGCCGCTCGTCGCGCAAATAGAAGAGGAAGCTAAGAATTAGCTTTTCTCATATAAAGATAAACAAAACTCAACGATATAATCGTTACCAAGATTACGAGAGATGTTATCTTCTGCTCAGTGTGTTGCATAACAGAGATTACTCCCAGGACTATTCCCGCGCCCCAGTAGAGAAAGATGATTTTTTGTTTACTCCAACCGAGATCAAGTAGAAAATGATATAAGTGTCCGCGGTCGTTCCTTAACGGGCTTTTGCCGCTTAATATACGCTTTAATCCAACCAGTATCGCGTCCACGATCGGGATCGCAAGTACGATTAACAGTGTGGCAACCTTACCGCCCGAGAGTACCGACAAAACTGCTAGATTGAAACCGATAAACGTACTGGCTCCAAAACCGGGGAACATTCGCTCAGGGGGGAAGTTATACGGCAAAAACGCCAGAACAACGCCTGCGGATATCACCGAAAGGATTGCTGTCTGAATCTGATATGGATTGCCGGACTGATAGTTAAGCGCCGTAACAGCAAGTGCAATGTAGGCGATAACCGCGACGCCAGGTAATTGGCTTGCGCCTTTTGTCCAGTTGATCGTATTCATCAGCCATACAATCCAAACGATTAATATTATTAAGTTGAAGGCACCGAAGTATAGGAGACCTTCCTGGAAGGGGTTACTCACGTAAAACGTGACACCAGCGATACCGACAACTACGGCTGATAGTACCTGGAAGAGAAGACGAAGCGCCGGCGGAAGATCATACTTATCATCCAGCGTTCCGACAACGACGTTGATTGCACCACCAATGATTATTCCAAATAATAACTTGTCGATAGAGGCGAATAATAAAGCTGCAATGACGAAGGCGATAAACATCGCAACGCCGCCAGCGCGAGGAATAACCGTGCTGTGCAGGATGGCCGGATGTTTGCGTGTGGGATTGTCGACAAATCCAAACCTAACAGCCAGCTTACGAACGATAGGCGTGAGCGCGTATGACACACCAAAAGCGACAACAAAAGCTATCAGTAGTGTATACAATGTTTGACTTCCCATTTTTGCTTAGAGTTATCCAGGGTCTAAAGCGGTCTCGTTGACCTTTCAGATACGGCGGTGTTACTATTTTAGCATGAGGAAAGCGTTAATTTTCGTCGCCGTGGGTTTGATTCTCCTCGGAGTTGCGGGTTTGCTACTCTTCCCGGATGTGCGATCCGATATCATCGGGTTGTTGCCGTTTATTAATCGTGAGCCTAAGTCGGTTACCTTAAAATACTGGGGTTTATGGGAGCCACGACAGGTGATTCAGCCGCTGCTTGATCAGTACCAAAAGGAGAATCCAAACGTGACGATTGAGTATGAACAACGTGATCCGGGTGAGTATTATCAGCTAATCGACGCGCGGTTAGGTGTTGACGGTGGCCCCGACATTGTTCGCCTGCATGATAGTTGGGTGCCTGCTATGCGCGATCGTCTTGCTCCGGTTCCTAAAGGTGTTATGGATACTGCGACCTACGAAAGTATTTTTTATCCAGTAAACAGTATCTTTTTAAAGCAGAACGATACCTACTATGCGATGCCTCTGATGATTGATGGACTGGCGCTTGTTTATAATCGCAATCTATTTGAGCAGAACGGCTTTACCGATCCGCCCAAAGATTGGCGTGAGTTTCGGCAATATGCGCAGGCGCTGACTAAGAAAAACAGTTCAGGTCAGATCGTCCAATCGGGTGCAGCGTTGGGTTTTGCAAATGATATAGAGTACTCCTCGGACATTTTGGGTCTTATGATGGCGCAAAATGGGGTGCAGTTTGAGAGCAGTGCAGGAAAGGTGACTTTCCAGAGCACGTTGTCGGACATCGGCCAAAATTTAGGCGTTGAAGCGCTGCAGTTCTACACACTGTTCGCAACATCGGAGCAAAGCTGGAATCCTGATTGGGGAAATAGTACTCAGGAGTTTGCCAGTGGGCGTGTGGCGATGGTGTTCTTGCCAAGCCATAGAATTCAGGAGGTATTAAACAGACAGCCTTCGTTTTCGATCGGAGTCGCAGCTGTTCCACAGCTTCCGGATAGCAGTACAAGTGACAATGTCGCCTGGGCTAACTATTGGGTAGAGTCAGTGTCAAAAAATTCGGCTAACTCTGAGGCTGCCTGGGAATTTGTAAAGTGGATGGCGGAAAAGGAGCAGCTTTCAACATTCTATCGACTTGCTAGTGACACGAGGTCGTTTGGTGAGCCGTACCCCCGCTCTGACTTGGCCGCCTCCCTCAGTGATATCTATACCTTGCCGTATGTTTCACAGGGGCCTTACTACTCTACCTGGTATCTGAATGATGGCGTGAAGAGTGCTAGCCTTAATGACACGATCAACGATTCTATAAAACGTATGATCGAGAATGTAGCCGGTGGAGCAAAAGCCGAAACCGAGCTGCAACAAGCGGCAAACGAGGTGCAGACGGTACTCGACGGCGTGCTGAAGTAGTTGCTGTATAGCGGAAATGCTCTTATTGTCACTCACGAACCCCTCTTGACAAGATGCGTTTTGTAAATATAATACATAATTGCCATGGTGAGTATTGAAAATATTAAACCTCTTGGAGATCGTGTAATCGTGCGTCCCGTTTCGAAAGAGACCGCCACCGAATCCGGCATCATTATTCCTGATACTGCAGCTAAAGACAAACCCGAGCAGGGCGAGGTTTTGGCCGTGGGTCCTGGTGAGATAAACGAAAAGGGCGAGCGTGTTCCAATGGAACTTAAGGTTGGTCAGATTGTGATGTTTACTAAGTACAGCCCGAACGAGATCGAGGTTGAGGGCGAGGATTTGTTAGTTATTAAACAAAAAGATGTTTTAGCAATCATTGCTAGTGACAACGGTAATAATAGTTAGTTTATATGAGCAAGAATGTAATCTACGGGGAAGAAGCCCGGAACAAATTAAAGAAAGGTGTTGACGTTTTAGCCAACACGGTTAAGACGACCCTTGGGCCCAAAGGTCGCAACGTTGGTATTCAGGCAAGTTTTGGTGCGCCTACGGTTACACACGACGGCGTAACGGTGGCAAAAGAGATCGAGTTAAAGGATCCGTTTGAAAACATCGGTGCTCAACTGGTGCGTGAAGCAGCAAGCAAAACAAACGACGTTGCAGGAGATGGAACAACCACTGCAACCGTAATAGCGCAGTCCATGGTTGACGAGGGTATGAAGAATATCGCGGCAGGTGTTAACCCCATGATGCTAAGAAAAGGCATCGAAAAGGCATCTGAGATCGTTGTTGAAGAGCTTCGCAAACAGAAGAAAGATGTCTCAACAAAGGAAGAGAAGGCACAGGTTGCAACAATCTCAGCAGCCGACTCCGAGATTGGCGAGATGATCGCTGAGGCGCTGGAGAAGGTCGGTAACGAAGGCGTGGTTACAGTAGAAGAGTCGAAGGGTTTTGGTTTTGAGGTGGATTATCGCGAAGGTATGGTTTTCGACAAGGGGTATACCTCACCTTACTTTGTTACTGATTCATCCCGCATGGAAGCGACCGTTGATTCACCGGCGATCTTAATCACCGACCAGAAGATCTCGGCTATGAGCGATCTTCTCCCTGTTTTAGAGAACATCGTCAAACAGACCAAAAACTTCATTATTATCGCTGAAGATTTTGAAGGCGAGGCGTTGGCAACTTTGATCGTCAACAAGTTGCGTGGAACCTTCAATATGATTGCGATAAAAGCGCCTGGATTCGGAGATCGTCGCAAAGCGATGCTAGAAGATATTGCCGTTCTTACCGGTGCAACCGTAGTCTCGGAGGAGAAGGGAATGAAACTCGAGAACACCCAGATGTCGGACCTTGGAACTGCGGATCGTGTTATCTCAACTAAAGATGAGACGACCGTTGTCGGGGGCAAAGGAGATAAGGAGCAGATCGACGCGCGCATTGCACAACTCAGGTCGTTAATCAAAGACACGGAGTCTGATTACGATCGCGAGAAGTTGGAAGAACGTTTGGCCAAGCTTGCAGGCGGTGTGGCCGTGCTTGGTGTTGGGGCTGCGACTGAGGCCGAAATGAAAGAGAAAAAGCACCGAGTTGAGGACGCTGTTGCCGCAACTAAGGCTGCTATCGAAGAGGGGATTGTTCCTGGAGGTGCGGTGGCATTACTTCGTGCAAGAAAAGCTCTGCGCGATCATTTCAACGATGAAAACGCCGTTGCTTACAAGATCGTTTATCGCGCGGTCGAAGAGCCTTTGCGCCAGTTAGTAACGAACGCTGGATTCGATGCTGGATGGATCGTTAAGGCCGTCGATGAAAATGAAGGCAGCGATTATGGATTTAACGTTATAAGCGGTGAGTTTGGTTCGATGTTTGAGAAGGGGATAATCGATCCGCTAAAGGTTACCCGTTCGGCTGTGCAAAACGCCGGATCGGTGGCAATCAGCATACTGACGACTGATGCTTTAATCGCCGAGGAGAAGGAAGAGAAAGACTCTCCCGCAGGTCCTGCCGGAATGGGCATGGGCGACATGGGGATGTGATTTTAGCCCACTTTATTCTGATTCTTCTTGAACAGCTCCTGAAACTTGCTTAAGATAATACCTCTGTGATCAGTTTGCCAGTTGTTTTGTACGTCTAAGTTTTGTGCGTGTCGGAGTGAATAAGCGTTCTGTTGGAGATTTTTTGCTAAACGATTACCGAGCTTTAATACACCCGCATGATTACCAACCTTATCGTCCGGTATATCTTCCAATGACCAATCACTTGTTGAGATCTGCACAAAGTTTGGTAGGTACTCGCTTATCCACATGTTTGCTTTTAGGAACCTCTCAAACGTGTGTTGTTTGTTAAAGATTACCTTTAAGTGAGCTATCTCCATCGCGGTGTAAAGATCTCGTTGCTGTTGTTCCAGCTGATAAATCGTGTCTTCGATAAATAGATTTGCACACATCCTGCCGGAGTTTTTTCCCTGATCCTTTTTAAGATCGACGTGCAGTCCCAGACCTCTCAGAGTGGCTAGTGTTAAAGCACGTGTTGTCCAGAGAGTACCTTGTCGCGTAATAATAAATAGATCGATATCGGCGTTTGGGCTTGGATAAAGGGCCCCGCAGCTTCCGGAAACAGCGACCATGAGAATGTCACCTACCATTGAGGTTAACCGGCTGATCTGTGATTGCGTTTTTTGAATAAGGTTCCAGGCGTAGGTGTATCTTCTTGTCGTAAAATGCTCTGGCTTGGAAATACAGTATCGACCATCATTTGTTTTAACATGCGGCATATTCGCTAGCTCGTCGTGGGTATCGTTAACACTAGCGGGTGTTTTGATAAGATACTTGTGAAGCTCAAGCAACGTCAGGGGGTAATTAAACACCTGATGATAGGACAGTGTTTTAATAATCGAGATCTTTAAATCACTGTTGTTCATCGTAAAGGAATAGTGCAGCTACTCCGCCATCTTCGTTCGTGTAAACAGATAGAGTGTCGCCGACCCTTAAGAGTTTAATTCCAATCTGCGTTATAACCGGCTGCAGGCCCGTCTGAACCTTTACGCGGTAAATGGGGACGTTATCTTGCAGATCTAAAATTACCCTACTTCCGTCAATGCGGCTTAACAGGATGTTGTTTTCCGTAGTAACGCCCTCGATCTCACCAACGTAGTCCGCCGGCTTGACAATGTAGGCCATGTATTTTGGCGTAGGCGTTGGAGTCGGTTTTGCCTGAGGAATCGGATCGGTGTTCTGCTGTTTGAGAACCAGAAAGTAGTAACTTCCAGCAAGACCAATAACGACGATTAAGATAGAGATCACAATCACGATCTTAAAGATCGTCTTTCGCTTGATAGACATAAGTGTTCTGATGAACTTCATGTGATAAATTATACGCTTAGTGCATTAGCAAACCTCATTAGGTCTTACAGCCTTCGTAAGATGAGGAGTCCGGCTAAGGTTAAGCTTGCTGATATTAGGAAGAGTATTACCGTTGGCTGTTCGTTACCGGAGTTGGGGAGGCTAGTTGTTGGAGTTGGTGTAGTTGAGGTTATTGCCGTGGAGGTAGGTGTCGGCGTAGTTGTCGGTGTCGCGGTCGTAGGCGTTGGTGTCGTTGTGCCAACGGTATATGTTGCCGAAGAGAACTCACTTAAGATATTCGAACCATCGGACTGTTGATAGACGGCTGACTCAGTTGAGAACGAGACCTGAGCTTCGCCTTCTGCTGCTGTTATGAAGTTTATCTTGGCAAACTCCAGCTGGGATCCGTTTACACCGACCCCACTGACTCCACCTTCGAGTATTAACTGGCCGGGAACGCTGCCTAGGTTGTTCTGGTACCACAACTCAACAAAGCTGTTGCTCGTATCCATACTCTGAGGGGTGAGTAGGTTGCTAGGATAATTGATCTTTGCCAGCACGCGATTAACGGCCACTCCATCTGTGTTTAGAAAGATTGTTGCAGTTATGGTCTCGCCGGTATTGACCGCCGTGCTCTGGGGGCTAAAGGTTAACGTGGCGTTTGCTGCGTACACCTTATGTGGTGTTAATATCAAAGCCGTGATACCAACCAGAAACGTTGCTGTTATAGCGTAAAAAACGTGCTTGAGCATCTTGGATACAGCATATCAACTTTTATTTTTTGCGTCAACGAAGGCCTTAAGATTGATTGACGGAGCGTTAAGCTAGATGTTAGAGTATTAGCAGGACATAAATTATGAGTTTAAATTGGAAGACATATGCGGTGATTTTTTTTGTTGCTGTGTCTGGTTTCTTATCTACCGGAAATATATTGGCTGCTGATTCGTGTGAGTATTACGGGGGAACAATCAACTGGACCGGTTCGTGCCCGGCCAATACTTTTTTAGTGCCCGGTACCTCGAGTTGTCCAGCTGGTTCTCCTTGTGTTTGTTGTGCTCCAGTTGAAGTATGCCAAGGTTCTTGTACATCCGCTTGCGATCCTAACTCTCAAGTAGAGTCACCAGCGGGAAGTGCATGGTGCGCTGCGAATACCTCTCAACCTACCTGTTGCGTTGATCCGAAAACTGAACTGTCAATAGATTGCGAAGCTGTAAAGAATACCGGAGGTAACCCCTTGTCAATCCCGAAGTGTGCGTTGTATGAGGTTGGTAAACTAGCCATGTACGTGATCGACATGGGGTCTATTGTAGGGGGGATAATGTCAGTAATATTCATCATATTCGGAGGTTTTCAAATAATGACTGCAAGAGATGACCCCGATCGCCTCGAAAAAGGCCGCAACCGCATTACCTGGGCTGTTCTTGGCTTGATTCTATCAGTGAGCACCTTTGTGATTATTCGTGTTATTGCTAACATCTTGCAGGTTCCGGTCTTTGGTCCGATTGTGACTAACAAAGTTTACGCCCAGGAGACACAGCCTGTGGCGACTGTGCAGATAACGGGCAGAGTTTACGATTCGGCCTCGGGGGAAGGGCTCACACACGGGGATGTTTATCTTTATTGGAATAACGATGGCAAATGGGAGATCTGGCCGGGGAAAGAGTTTAATAATCAGGGCAACCCACAAAAACCGGACGAGAACAGCGAGTACAACTTCTTAGTTACACCTGGTGATTATTACGTAAAGGCGAAATCGTTCGGTTATCACAGTGTGGACTCGGAAAAGTTCGTTGCGCAAAGCCAGCCGGTAAGGGTTAATCTCTATCTCGAGCAGGCTTCAGCCCTGTGGCGTATTATATTTGCGATTGGTATTGTACTTTTCGCTGGCCTGATGATCTACATGGTAGGGAAGATGGCGATTACCTTCTACAAGAAGCGCAGGATAAAACAACTGGTTTTACAACACGCCCAAATGCGCAGTCAACAAACGGAGCAGGTCCTTTATCCGCAGCAGGATGCTGACGCCAATGGCGAGGCTAAATAGTTTGCCATCTTTATTATGATCGAAGAACGTTTCAAGTTCAAAAAGTTAGTCGGTGTAATACTGGTTACGGTTGGCGTCGTAGGTGTTAGTTATTTGGGTTGGACCTTTTTTGTCTGGAGTAGAACGTTGCCTACTTTTCCTCAGGAAAATGTCCTAAAGGATGCACCCTCATTCTACGCCGATAAAGGTGGCGGATTTGGGGAGATGTTAAGCGATAACAAGGAGGATGGTGTTGGGGAAACTGGAGAAACACTACCCGGAGAGTCGACGGCGTTGCTGCCGATCGATCGCGTTCTCGGGGCACAGGATAATGATGCAGATTACGACACCGGCTCGGTAAGGCTTACTATCCCGCGACTTAATATTGATAACGCAAAGGTAGCGCTTGATGTAAACGGCGACGATGAGAGAATCTATGATGGGGTTTTGACCCAGGCGGTTGCTCATCTAAAAAAGTCCGCTTATCCAGGTCAGGTTGGCAACGTGTTTTTATTCGGACATTCGATGCTACCGCTTTTAACGACAAACAACTACGAGTCGATATTTACGAATCTACCTAAGGTAAAAACCGGCGATGTGGTTCGTGTAACACAAAATAACACCGTTTATACCTACCAGATATCGCAAACCGGCGTTGTAGAGCCCTCCGACGTTTTTATTATGAACCAGCCGCAAACGAAGCGCATGATTACGCTAATGACCTGTATCCCCCCAGGATTTAGCAGCAATCGCTATATAACAGTTGGGGAGTTAATCAACGTCGAGGAGTTAAACTAAAACTTAATCGTTCTTACCTTGTGAATACAAAAGCAGTCAGGATCGCGATATTAATGGCTACCGCAATCGACAAACGGACAAGATCTTTTTTTAGATAACGGGCAACGATCTCTTCACTCATAGAACGATTATACACTCATCCCAAACGTTTGGTAGCGCTACCGGGATTCGAACCCGGGTTTTCAGGATGAGAACCTGATGTCCTAGTCCCCTAGACGATAGCGCCAAGACCCAAAATGCCGTTTAACCGCGACAGAGGAATTATATCATCTTTAGTTGCCTCATCGAGCGTTACTGTGTCATCGACGATGAACTCGCCGATTCTCGTTCGCCTTAATGAACACTGCGTGACAGGAACATTCAACTTTTTGCCTATGTCTCTAACTAACGCGCGTGTATAGGTTCCGCTGCTGACCGATGTCTTAAAGCTAACGACAGGGTAGCCATCGTCGTTTTTGTGCAGCGATATGAGCTCGCAGTTTGAGATAGTGACGTTGCGTGTGGGGAGATGTATGGTCGTTGTGTCGCCGGTTCGTCTTTCGTGTCTACCGTGTTCGTAAAGCTTCTTACCAGCTATCTTTACCGCACTGAACATCGGCACCTCTTGTTCGTAAGTTCCCACTAAACCTTGCAACACGTCCTCTATCGTTCTCCGATCAATATCAAGTCTTGTATCGTCTGCGGTGATCCTCTCCGTCTCTTCACCGTCGATATCGAGAGAATCATGAGATACGCCGATTAACATTGAAACCTCGTAGTCTTTGTCTAATCCGCGCAGTTGATCACTTAGTTTGGTTGCAGACCTGCCGACGAGAACTATTAAAAGTCCCGTGGCTAAAGGGTCTAACGTACCAGCGTGGCCGATTTTTTTCACGCCGAGAATCTTTCGCAGTCTATCAACGACATCGTGACTCGTGATGCCGTGCGGCTTATCAATCAACAGGTATCCCGTCTGGGTCTGTGCTAAATCCATATCGCGTTAATTCATCAATAGTGGCACGTTTATAACTGTTAAGCTTTTTTTCATAGATGTATATTCTACGACACTCGCACTCTACGATCTCGATCTCAGAGTAATCTTCGGGGGAGTGACGGTTGGCCTCGCTAAAACTCTTGGTGCATCCAACGCAATGGCCACGTTTTATCAGCTCTGACTGCATGCGGTCTTTAAGTGGTAGCCAGATCATTTCTTGTTTTCAACCACGCGGTACTTTTCTACTGGCATCATCTCGGTATACTTTTCCACAAGCTTGATTTTCCCAAGTATGAGGAGCAAGAGCTGGGCTAGTATGATAGCGAAGTACTTTACGATAAGACCCACGGAGCTGAAGAGGAACAGCACCGTCGATGATACAAGCCAGGGAATAAAACCTTTGTACTCGTTGACGTAGTCGTTGAGCACACCGCTGACCTCGGTTTTGACGGTAGTGTAGATCTGGTCGCTTAGTTGATTCGTAAGGTCATCGATCGTCTCGCCCGCCAAGTCACCAGCGCTCTGTGCCACACCCTGTTGTATCTGTCCGACCAAGGCGTCGATCTGTGACTGAGAGTAACCTTGCTGCTGTAGCATTGCAGCAACCTGGGGAGGCACGTTGCCCTCTAGGAGAGAGAGTTTGTCCTCCTGCGACACGTTGTCAAACAGAGGGTACTGCTGACTTAACTGTTGCGAAAACTCGTTTAAAAAAGCCTCCTTCTGAGACTGGATCTGATCGCTGATTAGAGGCTGGGTCAGTGAGAACACGTTGTCTAGCATAGATTCAGGGATTGCAAGGTTTTGTCCTTTAACGAGACTGCTGCTAACGAGATAAAACTGCGACGCCAAAACGAACGAAAGCACGGTGACGATGAGTGTTAACTTTGAGCTGAATATGCGTGAGATATGAAGTTTGGCATAGATCTTGAGATCGCCACGAGTGATGATGTGGACCATAGAAAGCAGGAGAAAAACGATAACTGCAAAGATTACGTTAAGGACTGGCGTAAAAGGAAGAATGAAAACAACCAGTGACGCAAGGAGATATACCACCAGTGCCATTATGAGATTGCTTTCCAGCATGACGATTACGATGTAGATTGCAATCATCGCGACGAATGCAACGATGATGAGGGTGAAGTTCGTTAGAACACCAGCAGTGGAGGTGAAACTATTGAGGCTTAATAACTTGTTCAATAGGGACCAGAACGACAAAAACGCAAGCAACTCGGATACTAAAAGCAACACGTAAAGAATGGCATGGTTGACGCTAAACTCCTTGGGGCGTGTCATAACTTTATGATAGGGTTTTAGAAAAGATTAGTCAATGTGGCGCGCCAGAACTAGTAGTCACCGTTTTTATACGGCGAGATTGATTAGAAGCCAAAGCAGGATCGCCGTGAGGGTTAAGTACTCAAGAACAACGCTTGTTGTGAGTGTGTGATCTTCCCAATGATGCCAAACGCTCCAGAAGAAATACACAAAGATCGTGATCGTAATGATTATGAGTTTGTAGACGAGATCAATCCTGGCCTCAATTACTGTAACGGTTAACGCAAACAGCAATAGAATAAAGAAATACTGCAGAATGTGGGCGTTTATATACTTTTTCATTGGTTTAGAGTATAGAACCTCCCGCTTGGTAAAGTGTTGCAAGTAGGGTTAGGACAAGTATACCAACGTGCACGATGCGATGTGCGTGTGGATGCTTGAGCCCTTTGCGCCACATTACCGCCGACTCCGAGACTAACAGCGCTATCAATGCAACCGTAAGGGCGATGCTGAAGATACGACCGGCGCTTAGGCTGCTGATATGACCAATCACCGAGAGTGTGTTGCTTAACGGATTAGGTGGGGTTGTGGTAAATCCACCGAGTGGTTGATATGTGGTTTTTGAGTCGTCGTTTATCACAAACGCTGCTGTTGTAGGCGTTGGTTCCAGCGATGGGGTAGGTGACACGGTAGGTTGGTTGGTTGGTTCTTGGGTTGGGATAAGTGCAGCCGTTGGTACCGGTGTGTTAGTTGGATAAATAACGGTGTTTGGTGTTGGTGTGGCCGGCACTACAGTTGGAGCTAGTGTTGGAATTGGTGTCGGATCCTGCTCAACGGGGTTTACGACAAGGCTCGAAGAAGGTGTTGGTGTGGCGAAAAGCTGAACCACGAGCGTGGTATCTTCACCGGCTAAGTTGCCATCGACTACGGCGATTCCGATCTCGGTAAAATTGGGATAAAGAATATTTTCACGGTGGCTAGGGGACGCCATCCAGGCGTTTACGACTCCTGCCGATGTGTCGAAGTCGCGCGCCAGATTTTCGCCGGCAGCTGAGTAGGAGTAGCCGACCACGCCGAACCAGTACCACGGGTCAACGCCATCCGGTGAGACGTGTGCCCAGTAATCGTTTTCAAACATGTGCTGCGCCTTCATGCGTGCTGCTTCGTCGAGCTTTGTGTTGTGTTTCAAGGTGGTCAGCCCACTGTTTGTACGTTGGTTGTTCGTGAGGGTGATGATCTCGCTTTGGTAGATACTGGTAGCAAAACCGAGAATCTGTGGGTGTGTCGAGAAGAAGACGTTAATGCTCGTCTGTACGGCAAGTGTAAAGATAAGGATTGTTGCAAGCCCAGGATGCCGCGTAAAAAACGGTTTATGGTTATTTTTTTCGTGCGGTAAGAAGTAGTGTATTAACTTCGACATATATCAAATTAATGTCCCATAGTATAGCATCTTTTTGGCTTTTCGTCAACGGCTAAATACCGAGATTAATTTGCCACTCCGCCGGGAATGATTGGTTAAGATACCCAAATATTACCCAAGCGATGACCATGAATGTAAGGCCGAGGAATGCATCAGTCAAGGTATCACGTGCTGACTCCAGTTTGGCAGGGTCGCCACCGGAAAACAGCATCTGAATTGCACCTATCGCTAACTTTACACCGGTGATGAGGGTACCTAAGATCATGATCCAGGTGATGAGGGTTCCGATTGCACCACCAAAGTCCAGGCAGGCATCAAAGATCGAGAAATAGGTATCGGACGCATTCGGACATTGGACGGCGTACGCGTTGCGATTTATTGTCTCGAGAAGTCCAGGTGGTGTCGAGTACCCCACCACCCTGAAGTTAGAAGCAGCGGTTGCCGCCGCGCTGTTGTCGAGAGTATACGTGAGCGTATAATATTGGTCGACTGAGTAGCTATTGTCGATAGGGATTGTATATGAGAAGGCACCGTTGATATCGGTTGTAGAGTCGGTAAGTAGAGCAACTTGTGTATTGTAGATTGTTGTATCGACAGTCCACACATCGGTCACGGAGACATTTGGCGGGCAACCGGACGCCGAGAATACGATATCAGACCCGATGGCTGTAAGATTTGGCGACCATGAGGTTGAACTGCAAACCTGTGATGGGGTGGCGGTTATGACTAAAGGAAGAAGTGCTTTGGCTGAGCCTGCACCATCGTAATACACACGAATTTCGTAGCTATCGATGCTGAAGTTGGTGGTGCTAGGATCTGTGTCAAAAGGTGTAGTTGTATAAGTGTTCCCGCTAATTGCGTAACCGGTTGCAAGCGTGAACTGATAACCCCCGTTTGAGTCGTGAACCCTAAATTCGGCTGAAGATGCGTTACAACCTGATCCCGAGATTTCGAACGGATCTCCGGATACGATATTACTCGTGCTCAAACTGGTGGATGTGCAGGTTCCGGTTCCTGCGGTCGTTACATCAAAGCTGCCAATCCCCGTCTCCGTACCACCGGGAGGGTAGGGATAGGTTAGCGTTACCCCGTATGTACCCGGGCTGCTGAATACGCCGTTTGCCACAAAGACATAGGATATCGATGTGTTTCCAATACCTAAATCGCCCTCCTGTGTCTGGAGTAACGTTCCATCTGGTGCGTAAAACTGTATCGCATAGTGGTCCCCCGGGGGGTCACACCCGTCAGCCGTAACGGTTACGTTGTCTCCCACGTTAACCACCGGAGGAGATACAGATCCGTTTAGGCAGTCGACCGCAAACACAGGGGCGTCTTTTACAGCAACGACGAGTAGTGCAAATACTAAGGCGGAAAGTGTCGGTAAAAACCTGCTAGTTATTAGCCGCTTTATAAATCTGGACATTGTCTTTATCATACACAATTTCTAACCTCATGTTAAGAAACTTGTCGGTGTTTAAGTTGTTGTACTTCTCGCGCTCTAAAGAGCCTACATAGACGTATTCGATGTGATACTTGTCGATTAATGATTGCGCCAAGTTAACGTCTGTTGTTTCGTAGAACTGTCGCATGTCTTCTACGCGTCCACCAACCGTGTCTACTTGTCCGGTCTCTTGCTGCACATGCGTTTCTGGTTTCATCGGTTCTGAGTAAGACCCGCGCCATAGCCATTCGTGGACCGGCCAGCCCATCACCGTCGGGACTCCTGTATTCGCCGACACCATGGCGTAATCGGTATAGCTCTCTCCCACGGCCTCGGCAAACACCGGTTGCCCGTCGATGTTTGCGTTAATCCAATCGATTGCTTGTGAATCCGAGGGATAGAAGCGGCTAAGATACTCTGTGCCCGCGATAGATTGGCGTTTGCCTTTGAAGTTTCCGAATCCCTGATCGATCGCTTCGATCGGGTACATACCAGCCGCAACAACTAAAAACAGCACAACGCCGACGTAGGGAAAGCGCCACCAGCTCTTGCGACGGTTCAACTCCTGGGTGATCTTGATGATGCTCACGCCGCATACAATTCCCAACATAATCCACGCCTGATAATAAAACTTAAACATAGTATTGGCACGATAATAAGTGGGATAGATGTCGCGAATGTAGATAACCTCAGGAAGCAGGATTAAAAGGAAAGAAACAACACAAATGATTGCCAAAAACACGTACACACGCTCGATCTTTAGCCTGCCCAAGTTTAATGATGGAAGCTCTTTTTCGAAGGTGTCGCCCGAGAGCTTTTTCTGAATGTCGACCTTTAAGTCGAAAACCTTTGCGGCAAGCTTTAGGACAAGCGAACGAAACGGTTTGTCGCTCGACGTCTGTCTTCTATACAGCCAGACGATGAATAAAACGGCGATCGGCACCTGTACACCCCAGAGGATCGCCACCTGCCAAACGGGTGACTGCTCGCCAAATGGAACCAGACCGATGCCCTGCGAGATCGGTGTTAGATTAAGCCAGAAAGGTATGTAGGGTATAACGCTCGCAAGCAGAAGGATGAGCGATTGCATCGCGGTATCGACGATCGTCGCAATACTGAAATAAGCCTTAATAATCGAGTCGGATCTCACACTCGAAGCATTGAGCGTCCAGAGCGCCAACCCGCTGACAACCAAATAAATTGCAAAGTCCCAGGCGTTGGTTGCGTACATCGTTCCGATCACAAAACCCAGGAACAAAAGCAACGGTAGATTTAGATTTCTTAGGGTGTCTTTTGTATTGGACTCCTTTTTTTTGACGAACGAAAGAATCATGATGGCAACTACGGCGAGACCAAGAATCACGATGGGAATATCGCTGACGTGGCCGTGCAGATCGTTTACGATGTAGCTGTAGATAGGGAACTCGTGAATTGTGTGTTCGATAAAGCGTGTTGCGTCAGGGTACCAATATGTATCGACATGTCCGGGATAGTAGATCAACGCGTGTAGATTACCAAATACATTAATGAGAAGCAGGGCGATTAATCCAGCTATGAAACTACGCCACGGAAGACGGCGGATCTTTTCTGTAACGTTTGCGTTCCAGAATACTGAGGCGGCAAGAGCGAAGGCTTCGAGCGAACCGAGCGCAAAGATCAACGACATCTGCAGGTTGTAGCCCATGTCGGAAGGAACGCGAGCTAGTTTCGTCGTAAACCCTGCCAGATAATGACCGAAATAGTAATAGTTGATCGTTTCACCCGCAAGGTAGTGATCAAGCGGTGGGAAGTACTTCGTCTTCATCGCTGAGAGCATAAATCCATAGTCCATGAACTTTTCTAGGCCGTGAATATCAGCACTGTATCCGCGTACAAAGGTCCAAACCGACATCACGATTAAAAAGATCGTCTCTTCCACAATGATAAACAGCCACGCGCGTTTCAGGCTAGCAACCGTTTCGCCGCGTGCAAACGTCGACCAGCAAAACAACGTGACGATAAAGAGGCTGATAGAAATACTTAACTGCGAAAACGCTAATATATGGAGTGAAGATAAAAACCACGTAAGCCAGCCGGTTAGTAAAATACCGATGATCTTCGCAAACGCCCAGCCGCCGTCAGGGAGTCGCCGAAACAGTTTGTTCGCTAAAGGAAGAGCCGCGATTCCTAAGACCTCTATTGCTACGATAAATTGAAGTGTGGCTTGTGCGTCTGACATCATTACCAGGTTATTTTAATCTGTATTATTCGTATTAGCAAAGATCCACACCTTCGGGTGATCGAATATTGTAAAACTCTCCGGAGCGTTATCGTCCGAAATGACTAAATCGATCGGTCCAAGCTTAAGTTCTGGATAACTCTCAAAGGTCTTGTAAAGCTTGTAGGTTGTTTCACCCTTGAAGAGCGCTTGGTAGAACTGCGAGGTCTGCGGGTAGCGATCTGGGTTGTGAAGGATTGATTTGTATACGCGCTTGCTTGAGATTACTAGGTAGTCGCTATTTTCCAGTTGATTATTAATTTTGTTCCACTTCGATGGCGTGTCAGGGAGATAAACCTCAAGTTGGCTAATCGAAAAACCGTTCAGATTCTGTAGCGGGATTACGTCGTCCCAATGTTCAGTGAGTATTGTGCTGTTGTACGGAAGATTTTGATTGATCCAGTCGGTTGCCGCAACTCGCGTGTTTGGTGTTTGATAGATACGCATAAACATAATTGTCCAACAGGAGCCAACGATTAGGGTTGTGGATAGAACAATCATGCGCATAGTTTTGTTTTTAACCGCCGCTGTGAGATCCCGTATCAGAACTGCGCCGAAGATCGATAAAAGTGCATACAATGGCAGGTAATAACGCATGTACTTAACGGCTGATCGTCCGAGAATCGCAAAAAAGATAAGTCCAAAAAGAAGTGTAACCATTAGTTTTATATCTCGGTATCTGTATAAAAGATAAAGTACGTAGATAAATCCGAGTACGCAGATAATTCCAAGCGGTAGTCCTAATCCCCACACGAGGATGCCTTGCAGTGGATGAAGATAAGGCGTCGTGTTAATAAACTGTATCGTGTAGGGGAAGATGGTGGGGTCGGAGTTCATCGTGAGCTGTAATGATATCTTGTCCCAAAACGTTGCGAGGTTTAATAACACAAACGGTTGAGTAACGAAGAAGATAGTTGTAGCAGTTAATAAAACGAATATTCCCGATCCGGTAAGCCCAGCAAGACGCGTTATTGTTATCTCTCTGCTTCTAACCGACCTAACGAGCTCGATGCACAAAACGATAAACGGAATTGTAAGTGTTAATACGCCGGTAAACTTCGTCGCCGCTGCGAGTCCACTTAAGAGTCCGAGCAACAGGTAATGTTTGATCGTTGGTCTCTCCAGAGCATGCATTGCTACAAGAAGCGAGGTCGTAATCCAAAGGTTTAAGATCGGATCGACGATA
This sequence comes from candidate division WWE3 bacterium, assembly GCA_020429745.1. Classification (GTDB taxonomy): domain Bacteria; phylum Patescibacteriota; class 4484-211; order 4484-211; genus JAGQKZ01. The sequence goes on from JAGQKZ010000008.1 coordinate 23,055, forward strand.
AAAAAGTGTGCGTTCTGTATCGGGAAGACGGCGATTGCGTACATAAACGCGGCCAATAGTCCAAGCTTCTCGTCCTTGAGCTTTCTGCCAATTAGAAAGATTACGCAGACTGTAAAAGTGTCAAAAAGGGCTGAGAGCATGCGCCCAACGATTAGTATGCCAGGATAGCCCGCATACTCCGGACTTATCTTGCCAACCAGCCAAGAGCTTGCCTTTAACGTGTAGATCGGAAGATGTCCATAGTTGTAAAAGTCGGGGTTTGGGTCGTCCAAAGATAGGGGAATTGTGGCCAAAACGATAGCGCGCTCGTCCGGGTGCAGCGCGTGTCCTTGATCCCAGTTGACGCCGAAGAGCCTTAAACCCAGTGCTAAGCCGACGATTAATAAAAGGAGTATGGTGGTTAATTTAGCGGTAGATATTTTCATAGATTCTTAGGGTGGGATGATCGAAAACGGTAAAGGTCTCGTCGGGAGTCAGCGTGTTATTGAAACAATAAAGGGTAAAGATGTTGCAGTCGGCGATCAGGCGGTCGTCTCGCATGATCTGTTGCCAACCGTACTTCGCCGAAGGGTCACGCAGTTTTGTATATATTGCGTTGCTCTCCGGATACATATAGAAGAGTCTTTCTCTGGTGCGCCAGACGCGCTGACTTAACTCGATAAAGTACTGACTATCGGCAAACGAGTCTTCTGCTTCGAGTTTTTGTGGGTTTACCTCCAAGTCGTAAAGAGGAAGGAGATCGATGTTGCTCGGATTAAAGACGCTGTTAAATGGCATTATGCCTAGATCATAAATCTCCGAACTTACAAGTGCATTGGTGGCAAGATTCGTGTTCGCCCAGTTCGCCGACTCGACACGTGTGTCGGGTTTTAAATATATCTGGAAAAAGTACACGCCACTGCCGATCGCCCACACAGACACGATAACGATTAGGAGCTTGGCGAGAAGTTGCGTTTTTTTATGAACCTGCGAGATGACCACTGTCACGGCCATCACCAGAAAAGGCAGGGCTGGAATCATGTAACGCGTCCATTTAACGAAAAGACTAAGATGAAATGCCAGATACAAAAGCGCCATGAGAACGACAAGCGATGACTCGATGGCAAATAACGACAGTCGTCTTTTCCGAACCCGTCGCAACAAGACCCTGATCGAACGATACGGAATGTAACAAAGGCTAATTATCGAAAGTAACGTGAGCGGCATCGTCAGAATATACGGGAAGACCTTGGTTAACTGATAGATAACGGGTGTGGTCTCTAAAAACTGCTGCGTATAAAAAACCAGCAGACTCCCGTCAGCAACACCGCTTTCGTAGTTGAATGAATTAACAAATCCTTTCAGATCGAGCACATGAAACGGTGAGGCGACAAACGTGAAGACGGGAACAACGATAAGGGCAAGCAGGATGTTTTTGTTGAAGATCATCGTCAAAGTAGGATGTTTAGCTTGCCTGTTATTTCTTATTGAGTAGCCAACGTGTGCTGCTATAAGGATCGGCAGCACGGAAAGTGAGACTATCTTTGTACCGACACTTAGACCGGCGACGATACCGAGTAACAGGTAGTCCCGCGATCTTCCGTTTTCCACAATATTGAAAGAAAGCCAAAGCATGACGATGTACTCAAGCGTGAGAAAGGTTTCGAACGTCATAAAGTGAGCGAACTGAATCATGCCAGGCAGGAAAGCGACGAGGAGTGCTGCAAGAAGGGCAAACTTCTCCCTGCGGGCGTTTTTGTGAAGTATCCGCAGCACCAATTTGTAAATAAGAAAGATGATGAGTGTTGAAGCAAGTGCTGAGATCAGTCGTCCAATAAGGATATAGGTATTAAAGTCCAAAAGCGTTGTTTTGATGATCGGTAGTTTGTCGGCAACCCAGGCGATAAGGTAAATGATGTATATGGGTAGTGAGCCGTAAGCCCAAAACTCCGGATTGAACTGTCCCTTTTCCAGATTGAGGTTGCTGATGCCAAAGGCGATATTTCTTTCGTCAGGGTGGAAGAAGAATCCATCGCCCCAATTAAACTTATAAAAACGTAGAAAGGCCCCGATTAATAATATAAACAGCAAAATCTTCCGGGGATCATTTAAGTGTTTTCGCATGGAACAATAGTAAATAGTAATAAGTAACAAGTAAAGGGTGATGGGTATTAGTTATTGGTGAATAGTTAATTGTAATTAGGAACGAGTAATTAGAGATGGGGATTAGTGAAGAGTAACTAGTGATTAGTAATTAGTAATTCGGGATGGGGAATCTGGGATGAAAGGTGAGAGAGATTTGTGGCGGAATCAGTTTACGTGGTGCGGTATAATTAGGTGGTCTAGGGTGTTGGTGTGTGGTCGCGGAATAATTGTTCGCACTTTGTGCTCGCAAATATTTTGAGGAAAGTCCAGACTCCACAGGATAGGGGACGGAGTGTAAGCTCCGACACGCAAGTGCTGGTGTTAATCTGGCGAAAGCCAAATTAAACAGGGTGTGAATTGACACGCCTTGAGACCCACAGAGACGATGAGTTTCCTAAGAGATGCTCACATCTTACGATGTTGGCATTTACGGAAACTTGGTGAAACGGAAGGATTAACCTTCTCACGTTTAATCCGAAAGGGTTATCACGTGATGGGAATCCCACCTGGAGCAACTCCCGAGATGTGCGTTATTCGAGTTTACTCGAAGTAGGTGATCCGCCAAGGACTAGCTTCGCTAGTTACGTACAAAGGAAGGAGGCATAGATAGATGACTACGAATAATTTCCTGCTTAGGCAAGAAATTATTTAACAGAATCTGGCTTACTACCGACCCCTAGACGCATAATGGCTCTTTGTCTGCAACAACAACGCAAATCTTCAAGCATGTGATTCGACGTTATGCTAACATTATCGGCGTAACCAATTATGAGGCTAAGCTTAGGCGATCTCTCAGAAACCATACCCATACATGTCTTTACAATGGCGACTCTGTTGTTTTTTGCCGTCACGCTTTTTGTGAGTGCAAACGAGGTCAATGGTAGCGCTCTTGTTTCTTTGAATGATCTACGGGCCCCAAGATATCCGATCACGAACATTACCCCAAACACATTAGCGACACAAACGAGCTTTGAGGTTTCAAGCGAAACAGTTAACACTTCCATTGCGTTCGAAACCCAGATCGAATACTCGGACGAGATCTATCTGGGCGAACAGGAGGTTACTCAGGTCGGCGAATACGGTAATCTTGCCGAGACGTATGAGCTAAAGACCTGGCAGGGTGTCGAATACGATCGTAAGTTAATCGATTCACAGACAGTTGATCCAGTAACACAGATCATCGTAAAGGGAACGAAGAAACACTACCGTCAACTGGCGACCGATATCGGTTCGTTAACCTATTACCTTTCCTACTCAATGTACGCGACTAGTTACGACGGCAACTGTTACGGCTGCAGCGGTGTTACATACATGGGGACCTCGGTCGATTACGGTGTCTGCGCCGTTGACCCAAACGTTATCCCGCTTGGTAGCAAACTTTATGTTGAGGGGTACGGACGGTGTACGGCACTCGATATCGGTGGGGCGATTAAGGGCAATCGAATCGACGTGGGTTTTGCCGACGTGCGCCAGGGTTGGTGGAGCTCGCGTTATACAGACGTCTATGTTCTTTCGGATTAGACCTTAAATACGCGCAGACGTTCTACCTGTTTTATCTGTTCTAGGTTTGGGAACTTAAAAAAGTTTGATAAAACCAGCGTGCCCGACCGACACTCGTTCATTAGCTTTTTTTCGAGGTCGTCCATTATGCGTCCGATTCCGTAAAGCACGATACAGTCGTACGATGACAGGTTGTATGCCCACATATCGCCCCAGTGGATGCGGGCATTTTTGCGTCGTTGGAGCATTACCTTTAGGCGACTTTTTATCACAAGATATGGATTTATCTCGATGCCGTGTGCGTTGTAGCCAGCCTTTGCAAGCGCTATGACAACCCTGCCGTCTCCGGAACCGATGTCCACTACATTGATTCCGCTACCTAAACCTAACTCCTCGATCATGCTTGAGATGACGCTGTCACGCGAAGGAACAAACGGTGCGCCTTTAATGATCGCAATTAGGTTAACGATGGTATTAAACAGATGTAATAGAAGGATAGAGAGTAACAAGAATGCAGCTGTCAGGATTATCACATTTAGAGTTGTCATCTCTTTGCACCGGCCAGATTAACGACGTGTCGAATCTCCCGAAACATGATAAAGACGATACTGAACACGAGTGTTGTGACGACGAAGAACTTTTTTCCGGCCGGCATCGTGTAGAGGTAAAGGAACACGATCACGGGCAATAAAAACTGTACCATGCGATCCTGCCGTGTTGGTGGAAGTGGTGAGAACATGATGTTTAAGGTCTCAACCAAAAACATCAAACACGAGCTGATGATGTTCATTAACAGGCTCGGTTTCGTGAGGTCGATTACTCCCAGAAAGGTCAAATTAAAAGGCTCAGTAACCTTGGGCATCCAGCTGTAGAGCAGATGGAGATCTTCCCCCTCGAGTCCTTTGGTGAAGACGCGCCAGAGGATGAGCGCGATAACGAGTTGAATAACCAAGTTTAAGATCTCGAATCGAACTGTTGACCGGTTTTTTTGAATAAGTTTCTTCTTCTCTGCTTGGAACTTGAGCGGTTCGCTGGACTTGTATTGTTCTTCGATCGCATGAAATTCTCGTCCGATCTGACGACGTTCATCTTCCGATTGAGTTCCGGCCAGCGTAACAGGTAAAAGTGCCAAGCGGATCCCAAGTGAGAAGATAATAACGGCAACTCCCATATCGGGGTGTTCCATGATATGTTGTAACAGATCGTAGATTAAGACAAGTGCGTTGATGAAAGGTTGATAAAAGATGGCGACTAGTAGGTTGAGCATATTCTGGTTATAAGGCTGGAAAGTTTAAAGGTTGAAGGCTGGCAGCCGATCATACCTTGTAATCTTCAACTATTAAACTTTCGTCAAATACAATCTTACCACTCAAAGTTGGCATAAGCCCACTCGATTAATGTCCTAGTATCCTCTTCGCGGTTTGCCGAATGCATAACCACCGTTATTATCTCGTGTCCGTTTCGAGTAACGACGGTTGTTAAGACTCCTTGTGCAGCATCGGTCCAACCTGTTTTTGCACCGGATATTCCCTTCACAGCACCTAACAGTGTATTCGTATTCTCGAGTTCATATCTTATCGATGGACTGCCTAGTGAGTATATCGTCTTTGCCCTCGTTTTGACGATCTCACTGATAATGGGATCTTTAAGCGCGTAGTCGGTGATTA
>JAGQKZ010000009.1 GCA_020429745.1 candidate division WWE3 bacterium
CGATCGCTATCGAGCTACTGTCTCCTTTAAGAATCGAGTCGTATGCAAACGGAAAGCCGAGTTCTTTTGACAAGAGGCGGTTGTCCGTTAATACAAACGTTGATTCGGCGCAAATGCCTTCTAGCTCTTCCAGCGCTCGTAAGGCTGCCGTATGTGTGGCCCACGTGATGCCATAAGTATCGATCTCGGAAGCTGTGGCGTGCCCCGTTGCCGTGACCGCCTGATCTGTTATAGCTTCGTTGACCCGTCGACGTTTGTTGTTAGTGAGTTTTTTAGAGTCGTTAATCGGTACGTCGCAAACAAATCCTTTAAACTCTTTTGGTAATATCGTAGCGCCGACGACTACCGGGCCGGCCAAGCATCCTCTGCCTACCTCGTCCATCCCAACTACATAATCGAATCCTTGTTTGAAGAGTTCGCTTTCGTGCTCTAGGTTAGGGGGCGTGTCTCTTAACATCCGATTGTATTGTAATATATAGCAAGAGAGTGAGTGAGAAAAAGACAAAATTAAAACCACCTTGGTATCATATCGACTGGCACATCTATTCCCTGCCGATTATTTTTGTTGTTTTTCTAGGTTTTTTGCTAAATACGTTCCTTGTCGTGAACTCTTCCCGTGAGATCGTCTACGCAAACTCGATAAAACAGGACGCCAGTCTTGGGTCGCTCGTTAGCGTGCGGCGAGTGCGTAGCGACCTGCAAGAATTTTTACCCGACCTGATAGTCTTGCGAGAGGGGATAGTTGGCTTGTCGACGACCCAGATAGACATACTCTCCGACCAACTGTCGGTGGCGCTAATTGACAAAGATTACAGTAACGCACATGACGTTGTCGATTCGCTTTCTAATACGGTCGAACTACTTAAAGGTCAACAGGATGTGTTGGCTGAGGTGGAACTGGCGAGGCTGAGAAAGGCGTTAACCGAGAGTTTGCACCAGATGGATGTCATGCTCATACAGGAAAATGATGTGGCAGATAACGCTCTAGAGGTGCTGGACGACACGACAGCGGATACGTTATCGCGCATCAGGATGGCTCGAGAGTGGCTGCAAAGCAGTGCTGTTAGCATTAAGGAGCGCAAGATAGAGCTGGGCGAGGTAGCAAAGACCATTGTTATTAATAAGGCGGAGAGGATGTTGTATATGTATGAGGACGACGTGGTTGTCTACAATATGCCAGTCTCGTTAGGAAGGTATGGTTGGCCGACCAGATCGGGAGACTACACTATCTTAGACAAACTCGGTACTGTTTGGAGCGTTTGGAACATCTGGCTACCGAATTGGATGGGTATATATTTTGCTGGATCAAGTGAGAATGGGATACACGGACTGCCTTTTGATAACTATGGTCACACGTACTGGAAGACTTCTATCGGAAAAGCTGACATCACATACGGTTGTGTCATGCCTGATGACCCTGATATGGAGAAGCTTTATAACTGGAGCGACGTAGGTACGCCGGTTAAGATAATAGATAAGTAAAGGTTGTTTTTTCCCGTTGGGTTAGGTAATGTGATGCTATGCGGCGGGGTAGACTACAATTACTTACGGCGAATTTAATCTCTAGACTTTTTGGGCCGTTTTCAATGGTTCCTGTCTTCATGACACTCGTACTGTGTTTTGGCACCGGTCTCGAAAGCGATGTCGTTCTGCCGGTTGGTGTGGTGTTAATTACCTGCAGCGTTGTGCTGCCGGTCTTGCTTGCCCTGCTATTTCTAAGTTTGGGAAGGATCAAAGACGTTGACGTTACCGAACGGAAGGACCGTATGGGGTTGTTTCTTGTTGTGATGGCGGTGCAGATTATCGGCGCTTTTATAACATTCACGTTTCCCGTTACTCTCATTTTCCGCCAGCTTGTCGTTCTAGAGTTGATTATATTTTGTATTGCATCCGTTATCACAAACTACTACAAGATCAGTATTCACGCCTTAAGTGCTACGACGCTATATCTGGTATTCGGTTACGTCACAGGCTATCGCTACTGGTGGACCTTTTCCGTAATAATAATCGTCTGCTGGGCACGATTAAGGCTTAACAAGCACACATTAATGCAGCTGGTTCTTGGTTGTGCGGTTCCGCTGGTGGTGTTCTTGACAGGACTCCTCACGGTGCTAGAATAGCTGTGTGAAAGACAGTCGGTTCCGACCGCTTTTTGAAGTTCCCCGTTTTGATCTTGAGTATATAACCACACAAGATTTGAAGGATGGCGTGGAGTCTGTCCCGGTTTCTAATCGCGCAAGCCTCCTCACTTTAAGGGCGCTTACTGATGAGGTTATCTTCAGCGAGGGGATATCCGATAATTTTGGTGCATCAAGCTCGGAGCTTGAAGAGGAGATGGAGTACCTTCTCATCGACGGTCCGTTTGACGACGAATAGTTTGCCCTTTCGGCAAATTGTTATCAACGATTCTTCAATAAACACTGTTATTTTACAAGTTTGGTTAAAATACTATTATGCGATTTTCGGATGTAGAAATTACTGAATTAATGAAGGCCTGGTTTGCGATAAGTCTTGCCTTTACGATAGTCTGGAGAGGTTTACCGTTACCTTTGTGGGCGGTCTATCTTATCGCTGCGATCACCGTGGGTGTGGCGTTTTTACTGCACGAGATTGCCCATAAGTTTGTTGCGCAGCGATTTGGCTGTTGGGCAGAGTTCCGAGGGTTTGACCTCGGCTTGATTCTTGCGGTGTTAATGAGTTTTGTTGGGTTTATTTTTGCTGCTCCAGGTGCTGTTGTAATAAGCGGATTGGTGACACGCGATGAGAACGGCAAAATCGCAGCCGCCGGTCCGGTAACGAACCTTATTCTGGCAAGTTTTTTCTTTGTGTTCAACTTCGCCTTGTTGGCGTTTCTCGGTGACTACCTGTCGTTGACGGTTGTAGGAATTGCAAGTCTTATCTGTCAGGTTGGTTTTTCAATTAACTCGTGGCTTGCCTTCTTTAATCTTATTCCATTTGGGCCTTTAGACGGAGTAAAGATCTTAAACTGGTCGAAAAGAATCTGGTTTGTGTTAATTGTTTTAGCCGGCGCTATGACATTCCTTATCGGCTAGCAGTTGTTTGACAAGATCGCCAGCTGTGGTAATATTTTTAAACCATGGGTTTGTTTGACCGCAATACAAAAACAGATAAAAAATTGAAGACTTCTAGCAGTCGCGCTGCAAAGGTGACGAAGCCTGATGGTCCAGAGGAGCTTCCGGTTATAGCGCTCAAAAACACGGTGATCTATCCGCATACGGTTGTCCCGGTTTTTTTTGAAGACACTAACTCTATGAGTGCGCTTGACGAGGCTCAACGTAACAACGGTATGATAGCGGCCTTTGCATTAACGCAAGAGGCTCGCGACAAGCTTGAGGTATCTGATGTTGAGATAGACGACGAGTCTAGTGAGGTTGACGAGAGCGCAACCGTTTCGGTGAAGGCGCCAAACGTAAAACCAGAAGATCTGTATAAGATAGGAACAGCCTGCAAGATTCACCGAGTTATGCCTGTGACTGGTAGACCAGGTGCCATGGTGGTGTTACAGGGCGTGGAGAAGGTAAAAAGCGTTAGTATTGCTAAAAAACGCTCGTTTCTCGCTGCTGTAGTGGGGGTTGTCAAAGATCAAGAAAAGGATAATAAGGAGATCCGAGCCCTTATGCGAAATGCGCTTTCGAGTGCTCAGAAGATCATTCAAAACACCCCGTACCTGCCTCAGGAGTTGCAGATAGCGCTCGAAGACTTAAGCGATCCACTAAAATTTGTGTACCTGCTTGCGACCCTGGTCCGTTTCGGTACATCTGAGAAACAGGAGATTTTGGAGATTAATAAGGTTGAAGAGAAGCTAAAGAAGACCGCTGCGGTACTGTCTCGCGAGATGGAGCAGATCGAGTTGGGGGGCAAGATCATGTCCAACGTCAAAAAAGAGTTTAACAAGATGAGTCGCGAGGCGTTCCTCAGACAGCAGTTAAAAGAGATTCAACGTGAGCTGGGTGAAGAGGTGGAAGGGGAACGTGAAGCGCGTGAATACAGGCAAAAGCTTGAGGAGGGGGACTTTCCAGAAAGCGTCAAGAAGGAACTTGAGCGTGAGATTACGCGTATAGAGTCGATGCATCCTCAGTCTTCGGAGTATCAGGTGCTAAGAACGTACATAGAGCTTGTGCTTGATCTGCCTTGGTCTAATAATTTAGATGAATCCGAGGTTGACATCAAGGCGGTGATGGCGACGCTTGAAAAAGACCACTACGGAATTAAAGAGGTTAAGCAGCGAATCGTTGAGTTTTTGGCCGCACAGAAGTTAAATAAAAGCCATAAAGGCCCGATCCTTTGTTTGGTAGGACCGCCGGGTGTCGGCAAGACCTCTCTTGGTCGGTCGATCGCTAATGCACTTGGGCGTGAGTTTGTACGTGTAAGCTTGGGTGGGGTTAAGGATGAATCCGAGATACGCGGACACAGGCGTACTTACGTTGGTGCGATGCCAGGCAAAATCATACAGAGTCTAAGGCGTGTCGGCTCGAATAGTCCGGTTTTTATGCTGGATGAAATAGACAAGGTCGGCAATGATTTTCGCGGTGACCCGTCGTCTGCCTTGCTTGAGGTGCTAGACCCTGAGCAGAATAGTGCTTTTCAGGACCATTACTTAGATGTGGATTACGATCTATCAAACGTTATGTTTATCGCAACAGCAAATGTTCTAGACACTATTCAACCGGCGCTCCGGGACAGGATGGAGATAATTGAGATATCAGGGTATATCGAAGACGAGAAGACGGCAATTGCAAAAAAATACCTGTGGCCGAGGGTGCTCAAGAGGCATGGATTGCCGAAATCCAAGGTTAAGTTAAGCGATCGTATACTGCGAGTCATTGTCGATCAGTACACGCGTGAGGCGGGTGTGCGAAACTTAGAACGAGCGCTTGCAAAAGTCGCACGCAAGGTCGCTTACCTGTTTGTCACCGATGCCGCTAAGGTTGTTACGATAAACGAGAAGCGCGTCCGAGAGTTTTTGGGTCCACGCAAGATGTTCTCCGAAGTTGCGGCGAGAACATCAGTACCGGGTGTTGCCACAGGGCTTGCTTATACTCAGGCTGGAGGCGAGATACTGTTCGTTGAGGCAACTAAGATGCCTGGTGGCAAAAAGTTTACGCTGACCGGTTCCCTGGGGGATGTCATGAAAGAGTCGGCAAGTGCAGCGTTAAGTCTCATTCGCGCCCGTGCCCAGGATCTCGGCATCGATGGCGACTTCTTTAAGCACGAAGATATCCATGTGCATGTTCCAAGCGGCGCAACACCCAAGGACGGTCCTAGTGCGGGGGTTGCAATTACTGCGGCGCTGGCGTCTTTGTTGCTAGACCGTCCGGCTCGAAACGACGTAGCCATGACGGGCGAGATAACTTTAAGCGGATTAGTATTGCCGATTGGCGGGGTAAAAGAAAAGGTTTTGGCGGCCAAACGCGCCGGTATCAAGACCGTTGTTCTCCCAAAGAAGAACTCTGCAGACGTCAGCGAGATAGACGCGTCGTTATTGCGCGGCATTGACTTTGTTTACGTAGAAAATATAGACGAGGCGCTCGCTGCAGTCATCGCCAGTCCCCATAGTGTGCGGTAATTAGCGCGCACGTGCGTGGTCGAGTTATGGCCGCCAGTACGGCCTGACAGGGAAATTTAAACATGGTTGTCCACATGGGACTTGACAAGGTTTTAATTTCGTAGTACGATATACTCCACAAGCTTGGGAAGCGCCTAAGTCCCAGTGTTTGGCTCAGAGATAACACCTAGTGTTATTATTCTTGGCTGAGCACTTGGATTTGGGCGTTTTTTTACATTGGAGCAATCCGTTGGTTCTTAATTCTCGTAAATAATTCTGGGTTGAAGGCGTGTCAGTTACTTAGAAAGAACAAGACTCACCTGCAGAATAAAAAGATCTCTTTCCTCAAGATTAAATCAGACGGCAGGGTTTTAGTGGACTCACTTGACCTGTTGGCTTAAAGGTATACGTACAGTGAAGGTTGTTCCCTGATTTAAAGTTGATTCCAGCGAAATGCTTCCACCCATTAAGTTAAGCAGTGCTTTTGTAATATAAAGACCCAGGCCTGTGCCACCCGCAGATGGAACCTCAACGAGCGTCTGTTCAGTTCTGAAGAACTTGGTAAACAGCCTCGCTTGATCGGCTTCACTAATTCCGACTCCGGTATCGCTCACGTTAACGATCGCAAACTTATCTTCTTTTTTTATAGATACTTTTACGTAACCCTTTTTTGTGTATTTGATCGCATTGTTAACAAGATTCATGACGACTTCGGTTACTTTGTCTTTATCCCCGTTAATTATGAGGTCACCATCTTCGGTGTCCTCTACGTTAAGGCCTATATGTTTGTCGCGGGCTAACGGTAGAAGCTCTTCGATAATCTCGATAACAGTTTTGTTTAGGTCAAACTCACTTAAGTTCAGTTCGAGCTTGCCTTTTTCGATTCTTGCTATGTCAAGCATGTCAGTGATTAATTGCAGTAGGTGATCGTTCGAATGATAGGCTCGCTCGATGGCGACTTTTTGTTGGGGCGTGATATCTCCCTTACGTCCATCTAAAATAAGCCATAGGTAGCTTTTTACGATTGTTGCCGGGGTGCGGAGTTCATGTGAGGTGATGTCTATTATGTAATCTTTCATCTTGTCTATGTTTTTAAGCTCGTTGTAGGCGCTTCTTAGCTCGGACGTGGCCTCGGCGACACGTTTTTGCAGCTCGGCGTTGAACTGTTTTTCGTGTTCGTATAGTAACGAGTTTTCTAGAACGGTGGAGAGATGTAATCGTAATCCTTCGAGGATTGAGATATCTTGAGTTGTGTATACACCAAAATGCTGTTTGGCGCCTAGACATAGGATATTGTTAACACTGTTTTTTGCCGGAATCGGTACAACCACGTAAATACCGTTGTTGCTTAAGATATCTGCAAGCTCCTCGTTGCCGATCTCGAGGTCTTTTGATCTGCGAATATCTTTGTGTATTCCTTTCAATTCATCGTACAAAACGATATCGTCGTAATTTGAAAACACAGAGGCGATCTTCCCTAGATCGGAGTAGTTTGGGGAATCTTCTGAAGCGAAGATTAAAGGTGTCGATGTGAACTTGTTAAATGAGGAAAGTACGAGAACTGCACTCTCGGTTTTCATGTGTATCTTAAATGAGGCTTGGAGGGTGTCGAACAGTTGGCTTAGCTCAACAGTTTGTGCGATAGCTGATTGTAGTCTTCTTAAGCGAATCTCAGCCGGTATTATCTTAAACAGCCTTCTTGTCACGATATTCTGCAGCGAGTGATTGACGCCATTGCCTACGACGGTGATGATGAAGGCGGCAAGGCCTGAGAAAAATACATATCCTACAACATTAACCGCCTCATTTAAGTAGATGCTGTAAGCCGTTACAACGATTATGAAGAAGATGTGCAGTAGAGCATAACGAATGAAATTTAGAACTACCTCCTCAGCGATGAGCCTAATGTCCAAAAACCTGTATCGCAGAATAGCATAAGAGAGTGTTAACGGGTAGATGATAATTAAGAAGTTGCCGACCGGAGGCAAATTAATACCGTACCAAAGTGGAAAGTTAGTAAGACCGCAGACGAAACCGAATATCATTCCGCCGACAACGATCAGTAATCGTTGATGTTCAACACCGTGCATATTTTTAGCGTTTGCAAGGAGTCGGTAAAAACCAAACATCATCAACCCGACGAAGTGAAAGGCTAGAAATAGATGGTACAAAACACCAGGTATGGGCCAGAATGAGAACCCGGCGATCGACCTAAGCCCTACAATCATGTGTCCGGAGAACGAGAGGGTTGAGAATACGAAGGCCGAAAGTATGGATAATATAAGGATTATTCTGTACCGTTTGGTTTCATTTAAGTATTCGGTTACCCAAATAAAAAAACCTGTGGGTATCATTGCCGAACCGATTGTTAGGATCTGTGTCCAGAATAAAGCACTGTTGTAGTCAATGCTTGTTTGCCACATCCAGTAACCGAAAGCCCACACAGCTATAGCAATGTTAACCATAGCGAGTTTTAAATATAGCGGCTTCTTATAATTGTAGATGAGGATACCACCTGCGAGGACGAGTGATCCAATAAAATTAATGAAACTCGCGGCAGCGTATATCGTCATAGTCGTATATTACTTTTGAGCTATCCATGCGGTAAATACACCGCATTCTTGGTAGTTGACCGACCTGAAACCTGCGCTGTCGAACAGTTTAGATAGCTTAGCTTCGCTACGATACGTCATAGTAGGCCAGCGTAACACCCTATGAGAAAAATCACTTTGTTGGTCTGATGATATTGCGGCACCTATAAAATATCCTCCCGTTTGTAGCACGGAAGAGATTTTGCGAAACTCGTTCTTTAACCACTTATCGTCTACATACTCAGCGATGCCTACCATCTCTACGAGGTAAACGTTCCCGTCGCCGAAACGATCAAGTGCGTCTGTAGAGGTTGCGTTGATAAAATTTATGTGCTTCAGCAACTCACTTTTGTGTGCCAGTTTATAGGCACGCGTAATCGCACGCTCGTCTATGTCGACAAAGTTTACCATAATCGGCATATCTTTTAGGTCTATCTTTTTTAGCGTCTCGACGAACGCACGACCGGTTCCAGAACCAAGACTAACCACCTGAATACGTCCATGTCGGTTTGGTGTGGGTTGGCCGAGGAGGTCATATAGTCGATCGTTAATCCAATTAAATCTGAATCTCAACGACTGCGCTGCTCTGCTGCTCTGCCATCGATGATCCCATACTGAGTAGCCGGAACCGTTTACGTCGTAGTCGTAAATCGGGTGGAGCGCCGTATCCGTTGATCTATCAACGACAATTCTCTTAAAAACCTCACGCGCTACCTTACTTGTGAGCAGAAATATCAACGTTCCTAGGGGAAAGGGGAGTTTAGCAATGCGATTCACCCAGGGTGAAGTATTTATGAATTCGTAGTTGGTTGTGGTGTCCATCTGTTGTGAATTATAACTTAACTTAGCCCATGTGGGTATAATGTTATAATTCACGTGTTCTGGGGTTTGCGAGTAAATGATAGTGTGGGCGGATAGCTCAGTGGTAGAGCGCGAAGCTTATACCTTCGTGGTCGGAGGTTCGAGCCCTCCTCCGCCCACCACGCAATAGTTTACTGTGTAACCTAATTTAAGGAGTTTTCGAAAGAACTCCCAAATGTAAACGAAGTCGGAAGTTTTATTTTCTTAAAACTTGCACGCGACATCTGCGTTAATGGTACTTCAGGGCCTGTAGCTCAGCCTGGCTAGAGCGCGACAATCGCAATGTCGAGGTCAGGGGTTCGAATCCCCTCAGGTCCACCATACAGGGCGTAGAATTTAGACCGATGATCTCTTCTGTTAGTCACGAATCATGTTTTGATGTGAGGGTTTCTGTTTGACCTAAGATGGTCCTTACCGAAACGGCGGACAAGATGAATGCGCAAATTCACATTAGAGAAATAGGTAACGCGTTCTCTGGGGATTAAAGCTCTTCGAGGTCGACGCCGCTACTATTGTTAACCTCTACATACTCAAGATATTTTTCTGTCGTTGCCAGACGGCGATGTCCAGCGAGCTTTGAGATTGTGATCAAACTGGTCCCTTCCTTAATGTGGTGGGCGATCCAAGTGTGTCGTAAATCGTTTACCTTAGCATTTTCGATGCCGGCACGTTCGTAAAAACGATCAATGCTTGCGCGTATGTTTCTTACCAACAGGGGATTCCCTGTTCTGGTTACGAAGAGGTGCGTATCCTCGGTGTCGGGTCGCTCTTTGATGTAATCGGAAAGCGCCGAGACAGCAGCCTTGTTAAGCGGGATGCTTCTCTCAAGGGTTGTTCTCGACTCGGGTATCTTTAACGTACCTGCCTCATTTTCCTCCTCGATCGTTAGATCGTCCAGCATAATCTGTGCCAATTCTCCAATTCGAATACCCGTTTGTAGCAAAAGTTCGATAATCGCGAACGTGCGGACATCTTCTCTTGCTGCGTCGCGTAAGGCGCGATACTCGGTCTTTGTAAGAATTCTTGGTGCGGGTGTCTCGAACTTTGGGTGAGAGATAACTGTTGATGGATCTTCCACAACAAGGTCGTTCATCTTCAAAAACCTGAAAAACGTCTTTATTGAATTAAGCTTTCTAGAGATGCTTTTCTTCGTGTAGTTCTGTTGCTCTAGGTTAGATAGAAAAGACTTGATGTCGTCAGTATTAATGTGATGTACGTGCGACTTGTCTTCTGTCTCATTGATGTGATTCAGGAGCTGTTGAATATCTTTTTTGTATGCAATAATCGTGGAATCTGCACGGTCCTTTTCGGACAGGTGCTCGACAAACCGCTTATGTGCTTCTTCAAAACCAATCATAGGGTCTAATCTTATCACTGGGCTAAAACCTTGTCAATAGCAAATAATATAGGATATGTTTGTCTGTGGGCTGATTCATGACATAAGATCATATTGTTGCTAAAATAATAGCCAGTATGCAGAGAAAAAACATTAACTTTAAACAACTCATTTTTGGGGTATTGTTGTTGGTTGCATTCGTAGGGATCGTGCGCTCATTGATTCGTGTTTATTCTGTAAATAAGCAGGTTGCAGAGCTAAAGTCGCAAGTTGCAGGTTTGATGGAAGAAAAGTCTGGGCTTGAGACCGACATGGGGGTTGCACAATCGCCGGACTTTGTTGAACAAGAAGCGAGAGACAAGCTATCCTTGATTAAGCCTGGCGATACGGTTGTAGTTATCGATGAGAAGGTTTTGAACAATAAGGGGCAAGTTGGCCAGAACAACGTTGCTGAAGAAAATGATGGCATTATTGAAACTAGGCTTCTCTGGCAGGAACTACTTTGGAGAGGTTTGAATTAAGGGCTAGGTTTTGGTAATATTCTTTGCGTTAACGCGGGTGGTAGGTCTAGTTGATCTTACCAGGCTCATAACCTGGTTAACTGGGTGCAATTCCCAGACCCGCAACCATTTGTTTCATTTTGTTAAATATCGGAGCATTCAGGCTGGGTAGCTCAGATGGTCAGAGCGGAGGACTCATAAGCCTCAGGTCGTGGGTTCGATCCCCACCCCAGCTACCAAGAGTGCGGCTTGCCTTCCTTGTCGCGTGATAAAATAATACGAGTCATGAACCTGTCGAATAAACAAAAACCCGCTCAAAATAATTGGTTGCGCCTGTTAAGGACATTCGCCATATATCTTATTGTCACAGTAGTCATCGTTTACGGGGTTGGTCTTCTCCTCGGTGGTAACACGGAAGGGTTCTTCGGGTCTGATGTACAGGAGGTTCCACTTAGTAGGGTGGTTGAATTGGTAAATAACAAGCAGGTAGAAAGTATCACCGTCGAGGATGGAAGTCTTACGGTTAAGACTAAGGAGGGGGCTAGTTTGACATCTCAAAAGGAAGATACGGGGTCGATGTATGAGGTGCTTGCTCAAGCAGGTGTTTCAGACGATGCAATAAGAATGGTCTCCATAGAGGTTAAAAAGCCTCTCTTTAGCGGGGTTTTGGGTTTATTGCTAGGCAGCCTGTTACCCATGCTGGTTGTTGTTGCCTTCTTTTTTATAATCTTTCGTCAGGCTGGCAAAAACGCTGGAGGAGTTTTTGACTTTGGCAAGATCACGGCACGGGGGCCCGAGCAGGGAAAAAAGAATATCGGTTTTAAGGATGCGGCCGGCGTAGATGAGGCTATTAAAGAATTGGAAGAGGTTGTTGACTTTTTAAGAAACCCTGAGAAGTACCGTCGTCTTGGCGCCAGGATTCCTAAGGGGGTACTACTAATCGGCCCTGCCGGGACCGGTAAGACGTTATTGGCGCAAGCCGTTGCGAACGAGGCAAAGGTTCCTTTTTATAGCATGGCTGGTTCGGAATTTATGGAGATGCTTGTGGGTGTCGGAGCTTCACGAGTGCGAGATCTTTTTAAGCAGGCAAAAGAGCATGCGCCAGCGTTAATATTCATCGATGAGGTTGAATCGATTGGCCGCCAACGTGGGAAGAACGTTATGTCTTCGCATGGAGAGCAGGAACAGACACTTAATCAGATACTGGTTGAAATGGATGGTTTTAATCCTAACGATAACGTTATCGTCGTGGCTGCAACTAATAGACCCGACCTTCTCGATCCCGCTCTTACACGTCCTGGAAGGTTTGACCGACGCGTTGTTCTTCAACTTCCTGATATCAAGGGGCGAGAGGATATAATTCATATCCATTCGAGAAACAAGCCGATCGCGAAGGATGTAGATCTATCAAAGGTAGCCAAGATGACCGTTGGTTTTAGTGGTGCGGAGATAGAGAACATGCTTAATGAATCGGCTATTCTTGCTGCCGCGAACGGCAAGAATGAGATTAGTGGTTACGAGATTAAAGAGTCGATTACTAAGGTGAAGCTAGGGCGGGAACGTCGACACATACAGTCCGACGAGGACAAACGGATAACCGCTTACCACGAGGCGGGGCATGCCATAGTGGCCAACAGTATTCCTAAAATGGATCCGGTGCAAAGGGTGAGTATTGTCAGTAGGGGGTTGGCGCTAGGATTCACTGAGATTAACCCGGAGATGGATCGCTCACACCAGACGCGTACAGACATCATGAATAAGATAACTGCGCTTCTTGGGGGGCGAGCCGCGGAGGAACTGATCTTCAACGACCGCACCGTTGGAGCTGGCAGTGATTTAGAACAAGCGAGCTCACTAGCATTTCGTATGGTGAACGAGTTTGGGATGAGTGATCTTGGGCCGACGGCGTTTGTTTATAAGAATACGCAAGACGCCTACGATAGTATTTTGGGCACAACGCACTATTCTGAAGCTACTTTGGCGAAGATTGATGAACAGGTGCGGCAGATCATAGATCACTGTTACAAGATTGCATCTGATATCTTGTTAAATAGACGGGATGTTCTCGATAGGGTTGTCGAAGCCCTTCTGAAGGAAGAGACTATTGAACAAGAGGAGTTTGAACAAATAGTCAAAGCTTCGTAAGATAGACCTATGAAATCTAAAAGCCTTGTTCTCGTTGATGCGAATAGTTTATTACATAGAGCCTATCATGCGATGCCGTCTTTGACGAGCCCTCAAGGAGGGTCGGTCGGTGCAGTTTACGGTTTCACTTCTATGCTTCTATCTGTGATGCACGACTTGAATCCATCGTATATTGTAGTTGTTTGGGACACTGCGTCTCCGACCTTTCGCCACAATGAATACTCCGAGTACAAGCAGAATAGACCCGAGATTGACGAGGAGCTTTCAGTGCAGTTCCAGCCTGCCAAAGAAGTTGTTGAGGGTTTTAACGTGCCCCAATACTCGATGGAGGGTTACGAAGCGGATGATATCATCGGTACACTTGTTCGTCAGTTTGCAGGCCATGAAGAGGTCGAGCAGGTCATCATAGTAACGGGTGATTCGGATATTATGCAACTGGTTGATGAAAAAACGAGGGTTTACTCGCCGCGCAAAAGTTTCTCCGATACCGTTTTATATGATCGTGAAGCGGTCGAGGTCAAGTATAGTGGGCTTTCACCGGCCCAGATAGTTGACTACAAAGCTCTTTGCGGTGATTCGTCTGATAACATTCCGGGGGTTAGTGGTGTTGGCGATAAAACTGCAACCGCGTTACTTACAGAGTACGGTTCGTTGGAAGGGGTCTATGAACACTTAGATGAGATAAAGGCGCGAACGCAGAAGCTTTTAAGGCAGGGAAGAGAAAGCGCATTTCTTAGCAAGAAGCTAGCAACAATCTACAAGAATGTTCCAGTAAAGCTTGTCCTAACCGATGCTGTTATGTCTGATTACGATCAAGTGCAGGCAATTAGCGTCTTGCAAAAGTATGGGTTTAAGTCACTCCTGGGCAGACTTCCAAAGGGAGAGGGGAACGGTGAGTCCCTCGTTCCTAGCGTCAAACTTCAACAAAATATTAACAATGACACAGACATAAAAGGGCTTGAGCTGGCAAGCAACGTCGACTGGCAGTTGCTTAATGGGTTTGATATGCCATCAGGCGGGCTTTTAATCGCATTTGGCTTGCTTTCGGGAAGTTCGGGCAAAGAGGTGAGTTTTGAGCGTATGTTTGAGTGGCTATTTGAGGTTGAGGTCTCTGACTTTAACTCGTTGGGTGATGATAAAAAAGATGAGCTACTTTTCGTCGCATGGCAACAGATCAAGTCGCTACTTGATCAGGGGGAGAACGGGATGATAAAGAGATTGTTTTACGAAACCGAGCTGCCGTTACGAGAAGTTTTGCAAGATATGCACGATGTAGGAATTATGGTCGATAGGGAAGTCTTGTCGAAGTTAAAAACTCAGTATCTGAATTTGGTTTCTCAAAAGGAAAGCGATATTTTCGAGTGCGTAGGGCATGAGTTTAATCTTAATTCACCGAAACAACTGGAGCAGGTATTGTTTGATAATTTGGGCCTCCCGGTAATCAAAAAAACGAAGACTCAACGTAGTACTGATGAGTCAGTACTGCAAAGACTTGCGGGTCTGCATCCAGTGGTTGCTATGATTCTTGACTACAGGAAGATCTATAAGATCTTGTCCACCTACTTGGAGCCGTTATTGGGATATCTTGACGACCAAGATCGTGTGCACACCACCTTTGTCCAAACCAACGCGGCATCGGGCAGGCTAAGCTCGGAATCTCCGAACCTTCAAAATATTCCGGTCGATGAGGAGACCGGTTTGCGAAGAGTCTTTATTGCGCCCAAAGGCAAGAGGTTGGTTGTTGCTGATTATAGCCAGATAGAGCTGAGAATCATGGCTCATATCACTGAAGACGAACGTTTGATAAGTTCATTTGAGCACGGCCAGGACATTCATACCGCTACCGCAGCGCGAATATTTAATAAACTGGTTGACGACGTCACTTCGGAAGAACGTCGTGTCGGCAAAACGGTGAACTTCTCGATAATGTATGGAATATCTGCGCACGGCTTGAGTGAAAATCTTGGCGTCGAACACTTCCAAGCCGAAGGTTACATCAACAACTATTACGAAAACTACCCCGGTGTTAAGAAGTGGAAAGAAAGGTACATCGAGCAGTCACGTAGACTCGGTTATGTTGAAACACTGTACGGGAGACGCCGTTACCTCCCAGATCTAAACGCATCCAATTACCAGAGGCGCTCTGCGGCAGAAAGGATCGCGATCAATCACCCATTACAGGGCACTCAGGCAGATATTCTCAAGTCGGTAATGGTCAGGTTTGTGGAGAAATATAAAGACGATCTCGCTTTATGGGGGGCGCATATGCTTCTGCAGGTCCACGACGAGCTTGTTTTTGAGGTACTAGAAGACAGAGTAGGTGAACTTTCTAGAATTGTCCGCGATGAGATGGAAAATGCAGTTGAGTTAAGTGTTCCGCTCAAAGTTGATGTTAAGTCTGGTGACAACTGGCAGGACACACACGAAGTTGAATTTTAACGATGCCAGAACTACCAGAGATAGAGACAATAAAGAACCAACTGCTGTCTGCGGCGGTTATTGGCAGGTCGATTACGCAGATTGAGGTCTTATACCCACAAGTTGTAGCTTACACTGAGGAAGGGTTTGAAGATGTCGTTGTTGGCACTAGTGTTGATGATGTTCATCGCAAGGGAAAGTATCTTGTTCTGGGATTGGATAACAAGAGAAACATCGTCATTCACTTTCGTATGAACGGCAGGTTGCTCCTCAGAGAAAGAACGTTCGCTTTTGATCCGTACACCCAGATAGTTATATCTCTAGACGATGGTCGCGAATTGCGCTTTGGTGACTCGCGAAAATTTGCCACTGTGGAGCTGATGTGCGACGCTGATCTGAAAGCGAAGATTGTTAATAAACTTGGGCCAGACGCAGCAAGCGAACTTGATCTCGAATACTTTTACCAGGTTTTGCAATCGACAACCCGTCCAATAAAGAGCCTGTTGTTAGATCAGCAAAAGATAGCGGGCATCGGCAACATCTATGCAAATGAAGCATTGTGGTGGGCAAAGATTCATCCTGAAACAAGTTCGGCTGACGTTGAGAAGCGCGAGGCCAAAGAGTTGCTGGGCGCTATACATAGGGTTTTGGCCGAGTCGATACAACTGGGAGGATCTTCTAAAAGATGGTTTAGGCACATAGATGGTGGTTTGGGACGGTACCAAGAGATCTTTAAGGTATATAATAAGGCGGGACTACCTTGTCCTCGGCACCAAGACGTATTAATTCGTTACAGTAAGGTTGGTGGCAGGGGAACTTATCATTGTGAAATATGCCAACAGATAGCAAAGAACAGACAAACAAGCCTGATCGATCAGTAAATCGGAGCGAACGCCTCTTAGAGATGGTTCCGGGGCTTCTTACGTGGTTCGTATTGACATCCCCGATCTGGTTGGCGTTCAACGTGCCGACTGTCATGGCTTTTCTGATACTTTTTCTCGATATATATTGGCTTTATCGTGCGGTTAAAACAGCCATACTTAGTGTCGTGGGCTATCGTAGGATGAGAAAAGCGGTTGAGACAGACTGGATGGGCAAACTTGAAGATGATTTCCCACAAAAATGGCAGGAGCTAGAACATGTGTTTATTATTCCCACCTGGAGGGAACGTGGTTATATAATTGAGACTACCTTTAAAGGTATGTCAGAATCTGAATACCCGATGGATCACGTAAGTGTGATCCTTTGTTTAGAGGAGCGCGATGATGACGATATAAAAGCTGAGAAGCGAGCGGTAGCAGAAAAATACAGGAAGATCTTTAAGAACGTGTACGTCACCGAACATCCTGACGGTTTGGTAGGCGAGGTGATAGGGCCCGGCTCCAATCGCACTTGGGCGCTAAAGCATCTATATCCGCAGCTTGAGTCTGAGATGGATCTTTCAAAGACTATTCTGACAACCTTAGACGCGGATTTCGTCATCCATCCCAAGCTTCTGTCTGCTCTGACCTACAAGTATCTTTCTACTGATGAACCAGAGAACAAATCGTTCACCGGAGTGTTTATATACTCGAACAACTATTGGGATGCGCCGGCACCGATGCGTTTGATCGCTTCGACGATGACAATAAACCAGTTAGCAGAGCTAGTCGAACACTGGAAGTACGTAACGTTTAGCAGTCACTCCTTGAATCTGAAAAAACTTGCAGTGCTAGACTATTGGACGATTGATCACGTCAACGACGATTCACACCTATATTGGAAGGCCTTCTATCAGACTCAGGGCCGGTTCCAAGTTGTGCCGCACTGGATTCCAATTTACGCTGACACTGTATTGGATAGTTCGCTTAAGAAAACCTACGTCAATCAATATAAGCAGCTGCAGCGTTGGGCGTACGGCGTTGAACACATCCCCTATATAATTAAAAAGACACTTGAACTATCTGGTCCTCCAGTCATCCAGCGTATCGAGAGACTGCTTTATGTAATGCGCGCCAACCTTTTCTGGGCTACGATTGCATATGTAACCGGTTTTGGTGCGCTTATGCTCGTATTTGTAAACTCTACCTTTGCCGACACCGTTCTCGGTAATAATTTGGTTTACTACTCGAGCGGACTTTTATCTCTTGCTATCGTTGGCTTGTTACCGTTGATTTTGCTTAACTCGAGGGTTTTCCCTAGTCCCCCAAAGGAGTGGAAGCTTCTCAAAAAAGCGCTCGCATACCTGCAGTTTTTCCTAAGCCCGTTTGTTCTAATGACTTTTGGTAGTATACCCGCGATAGATTCTCAGACTAGACTTATGTTTGGTAAGTACTTAACCTACAGGGTGACGCGAAAGTTTCGAAAAGGAGAGTCCTCAGAATAAAGCCCTTGGTATACTTAAACGTGTGAACCGTCCTCATGAATGTTGGAATCTTTAGCGACACATACTTACCAAAGATCGACGGAGTTGCTGTAAGTATCAGCGATCTTATTGGCAGATTTGATGAGCTTGGCGTCGAGTACGATCTTTACGTTCCTCACGTGCCCAACTGCTCTAGCCGAAAAAACGTTTACCGTTTTCGCTCATTGCCGTTAATATTCCAGCCAGAGGTTAGATTGTCATTAACGCTTGATGTGCGAAACCTCAAAAGAGCCTATACGAGAAGATACGACGTCGTTCACTCTCATAGTCCTGGACCGGTAGGTATGCTTGCAACGCAGGTGGCATTAACTCGTGGGGTCGCACACTTTCACACCGTTCATACGTATCTTCCGGATTACACTCATTACATTTTTCAAGGGCGTATTCTAAGACCCCAGGCCGTAAACAAGGTTTACGCCTTCTGGCTGAACAGGATTAACTACCTGGTTGCGCCAAGCTATAAGGTTAAAACGTGGCTTGAACAGATAGGCGTTCGTTCTGAGATAGCTGTCATTCCAAACGGCGTAAAACTAAGTAGATTTTTGAAAGACGATAATGGAGATTATCTATTAAAAAATGGCTTCGTTAATCCAGGAGAACGGGTTATCCTGACGGTCGGTCGAGTGGCTGAGGAAAAATCAATCGACACGTTAATAAATTATTTTGCCGGTTTGCTTAAAGAAAGACAGGACGTCGTTCTTGTGGTGGTAGGTGATGGTCCAGCCTCCGGGCAGTTGAAGGAACAGACCAGGAGATTGGGTATACATGAACGTGTGAGATTTACTGGTTACATTAATAACGAAGATATGCCCAAGGCCTATGCATCGGCGGACCTCTTTACGACGCAGAGTCGTTCGGAGACACAGGGGTTGGCAGTTGTAGAGGCGTTGGCAAGTGGATTGCCTGTCGTGATTGCACAAGATCCTGCGTATCAAGGTATGGTGCAGGAGGGTGAAAACGGATTTTATTCCGACTCGGCTAGCGAATTCGTCGATAGCGTGGCC
Organism: candidate division WWE3 bacterium; assembly: GCA_020429745.1. Lineage (GTDB taxonomy): Bacteria > Patescibacteriota > 4484-211 > 4484-211 > JAGQKZ01. The sequence goes on from JAGQKZ010000009.1 coordinate 18,826, forward strand.
GCTATTTTAGACGATGAATCTATGGCAAGAGTTTACGGTTCGAAATCGAAAACTTTAAGTAGGGAGTTCGATATAGCTACAACGACCAAGATGCTTGTAAGCTTCTACGAGCGAGGTTTGGTTAGTCCTGTGGGTAAAAAACGCGTGAATCTACCTTTCAGCATTGCAAAGTTACGCGAGGAGCTCAATAAGGCTTATAATGAACTAAAGAACAGGATAGGCAAAGATGTTTAAACCTAACTATCAAATAACAAACGCCATCTTAAACAATATCGCCTCAATCGAGGCGGCTCGTGAAATCATTGAAAACGCACCTCTAGTGCCGTACTGGGAGAAACAGTTTAGGGAGGACAGAGTTGTCAGAACGGTTCACTACAGCACGTCACTTGAAGGCAACCCTCTCAACATCGAGGAGGTTAGAAAAGTATTACACGGAGAGAGTGGAGAGGTGAAAGCGTACAGTCGCGACATACAAGAAGTGATCAATTATAGGAATGTAATAAAGTATATCGAAAGCACCCAAAGGGGTACTAACTGCATCAGCGAAGACGACATGAATCGTATCCACGAGCTTACGGTAGAAAAGATTGTTCCCGAAACTGAGGTGTCAGCCTATCGCGACAGACAGTGGGGGACGAAGAACTCAACGACGGGTGAGATTAGTTTTGTAGCGCCGGAACCTGAAAGAGTTGAGACTTTAGTGCAAGATTTCTTTAGATGGGTTGGGAGTGACGAATACGTTTCTACACATCCAATTCTTCGTTCCGGTATAACCTTGGCGGAAATATCTAGAATTCACCCCTACACAGAAGGTAACGGCAGGACTTCTAGGGCTATGGCTACCTTATCGTTGTATTTCGATGGTTACGACATTAAACGTTTTTTTGCCCTGGATGAGTACTACGATCAAAACTCAGAAGATTATTATCGAGCTATACAGACATACCAGGAAGACGATGATTCGCTTGTTCCCTGGCTCGAGTTTTTTGTTAAGGGCCTTGACATCGAGCTAAGCAGAGTGAAGGAGAGAGTGTTAAAGATGAGCAGAGACCATAAGTTGCGAGAAGAGATTGGGCAGATTGCGCTAACTGATCGTCAGGAGGAGATCCTCAACTACATTGAAAAAAACAGATCAATCAAGAATCAAGATTGGCGTGAGTTATTCCCTGACGTTAGTGATGACACGATACTGCGAGATCTCAAGGATATGATAGATAAGGGTGTAATTAAAAAAGAGGGCAAGACCAAGGCCGCAAGATATATTATCCGCTAACCATATGAAGTTTATTAAATTTGCTGAATACCTAGAAAGGATCGAAACTACCGCTTCGAGGAATGACATGACCAACATACTTGCTGAGATGTTGAACGAGCTGAGCGGAGATGAGATCGACAAGGCGATCTACCTAGCATTGGGAAGGTTGACGGCACAATATATCTCGCTTGAGTTTAATATGTCAGAGAAGCTAATGTTTCGTGCTGTGGGCCAAGTAATCGGTGCTAAAACTGAAGATGTAGTAAGTGGGTATAAGAAGGTAGGGGATCTTGGGGAGTATCTCTTTAAGGAGAGCCCAATACAAGATGCAAGCTTAGGGCATACATTAACCGAGGTCTACGATCGTCTGGTTTCCATCGCCAAGGACGAGGGAAGCGGTTCTCAAGACCGTAAGATTGCGGCAATGGCAGACCTCCTTTCGACAGTAAGTCCTTTGGAGCGCAGATACTTATGTCGGATACCGTTAAAAAAGTTACGTCTCGGGTGCTCTGACATGACGGTATTGGACGCCATCTCAATTTGTGCCACGGGTGATAAGTCGGTCAGGAAGGAGGTAGAGCGTGCGTACAATGTCTCTGCCGATATAGGTCTTATCGCCAAGATCTCGCGAGTGTCAGGTGTTACGGCATTGGCGAACGTTGAAGTGACACCTGGGATTCCCATTAGGCCGGCAGCAGCCGAAAGACTTCCTGATGCGGAGTCGATTATTGAAAAGTTCGGAGAGGTAGCAGTTGAACCCAAGATAGATGGGTTCCGTCTCCAGTGCCACTATCAAAGATTGGGGTTTATATCAGAAAATTCAAGCGTCGCACTTTACTCGAGGAACCTTGAAGATATGACCGAGATGTTCCCTGAGATTAGCCATGCTCTAAAAGACTTACCGGTGGATTCAATTATCATCGAGGGGGAGTGTGTCGCCTTCGACCCAGGTTCGGGTGAGATTCTACCGTTTCAGGATACCATGCAGCGGAGGCGTAAGCATGATATCGCCTCAAAGGCTAAGAAGTTGCCGCTGACGATGTTTGTATTTGACCTTCTCTATTACGATGGCCAGAACTTCATGCAAAGGCCCCATAAAGAGCGAAGAGATGCGCTAGTAGAATTGACCGGCGATCAAGAGTCTTCTCTGCGTACTATTGAAGAGGTAGTTGTCTCAAGTTCGGATGATTTACGGGAGTACTTCAATCGCCAGATAGACATGGGGAGAGAAGGGATTATGGCAAAAAACCTCGATTCGCCCTATACCCCAGGGAAGCGGACGAAAAATTGGGTAAAACTTAAAAGAGATGAGACTTCTAAGCTTCAAGATACGATAGATTGTGTCGTCATGGGTTACAAAGTTGGCTTAGGAAAAAGAAACGACTTTGGCATTGGGGCTTTTCTGGCCGGTGTATATGACGAATCCGGTGATCGATTTTTAACGGTCAGTAATATTGGAACTGGCTTAACAGATGCCCAGTGGCATGAGTTTAAATCTCGTTGTGAGCGACTGAAAGTTGAAGAAAAACCCTCAAATTATGGTGTACCGGATAGTTTAAATCAAGATGTTTGGGTTGGTCCGGGAATTGTTGTCGAGATAATGGCTGACGAGATAACTCGATCTCCTTTGCACACAGCACGGATGAAGGGAGAAGAGCTGGGTTATGCTCTAAGGTTCCCTCGTTTGATCAATTGGAGAGATGATAAGTCACCAGAACAAGCAACCACCGTTAAGGAGATTGTTCAGTTATTTAATCTTCAAAAACATATAAATAAATGAAAAAGCACGCGATCGTTACCGCATGTAATCAAAGACACGAGTCATTTTTAGCGAATAACTGGTACCAGTCTCTGGTGGATAATGTTAATCTCGCCGATATCGACATTGTGATTTTAGATTTTGGATTGTCAGATTGGGTAAAGAAAGCGATGCCCACGGCCAGTTTTCTTCTCTGCAAAAGTAAGGGACATATCGTAAATGCTCGATATAAAGAGTTGCTACGTGTCGTCGACAAGGGTTATGACCAGATACTCATGTGTGATGGCGGAGATATTATCTTTCAGGACGACATAAGTGCATTGTTCGCAGAAAACGCTTCAAGTTTTAGGTGTGTAGTGGAAGGAAGTGGATCAATTAGATATGATCGCGCTGTAGTTGGCAGGCTCGCATCTAAGTACAAAAAAGACGTTGTAAAAACTATCGCTAACAAAAACTTGATTAATGTCGGGTTTATTATCGCTCCGGCAGAGAGGTTTAAATGGCTTTGTAGCAGTATGCTCGAAATGCTGCCAAGTCTGGATGTTTGGGGCTTTGACACAATGATTATTAACTATCTTCTTTACAAAGAAGGTTTTGTCGAATTGCCGCACAAGAATAATTTTATTATTACCAACTACTGGAACGAAGGAGTTAAGGTTGTGCATGACGTTTTTCTTTCTACCTCAGGGGAAGTTATTCCTGTCGTTCATAACGCTGGAGGGTGGAGGGTACTAAGGCCGGTTTTGGGCTTTGGTTATAAGAAGGGTGTTAACAAGCTGAGCGTTACGTACTATTTAGCTAAGCCCTTCACTAGGGTTGCAAATATAATTCTCCGATTAGTTAGGTAAGAAGTTGGGGTTTATCACAGACCAAATATCTGGTTATAATGTAAGTATGTTAAGTTCTGCCTTTTTCGGTCACAAGCCGTCCAAGTTTCAAATTAATCCTATCGTAAAATCTTTTATTGTTTCTGAAACCTTCTTTTGGGCTGGGCAAAATCTTATGTCGCCTATCTTTGCGATCTTTGTGGCACAGGGTCTTTCTGATGGAAGTTTAGAGGCTGCTGGCACGGCGGTAACCGTTTATATGATTGCACGCATCCTGGCGGAGTTGATCTCCGGCAAACTTCTAAAAGACACTAAAGATAGCGCTAAATTCTGGTACTCAATCATAGGAGTCGTCGTAGTTGGTCTTGGTTATGTAGGCATGGCCTTCGTTAGTTACGTGGTTTGGGTCTATGCGCTTCAATTCATGATTGGTATTGGTTTTGGTATCGCATCTCCTGCGAAATATTCCCTTTTTTCTAGGCATTTGGATAAGGGTAAGGAGTCTTCGGAGTGGAGTATATATGATGCGGCGATCTATGCAGGTATGGCATGTACGGCGATGCTTGGAGGGTTTATCGCCAACGAGTATGGGTTCGACCTGCTGCTTATTACTTCCGGGATTGTAATTATACTTGGGTGCATACCCTACGCTCTGTTCGTCTTTGATAAAGACTAACTCCTAGTTTATCTCAATTCAGAAGTGATAATTGATCCACTGGTGTTAAAATCTGAGCATGTACAAAGCATTGCATCAGAAAAAGGTCGCTGTAGGGTTAAGTGGTGGGGTCGATTCGTCGGTAGCAGCTGCACTTCTATTAGAACAAGGGTACAACGTGGTTGGTGTTCATATGCGCCGTTTCGATGTGCCGCAACAGGGTTGTAGCGGAAGTGAAGACCGGCAAGACGCCTTGCGTGTAGCCAAAAAGCTAAATATTCCATTTCGAGTCGTTGACTTTAGAGAAACTTACCAGAGAAAGATAATCGATCGTTTCCTGCTTGACTTCAAAAATGGATTAACGCCCAACCCCGACATCTGGTGTAACGAGATAATGAAGTTCGGTCTGTTTTTAGACTACTCTCTTAGGGAGCTCGGGGTTGACTACATAGCGACCGGCCATTACGCACGCATTGAGCGTGATGATGGCTCGGACCGCTTAACGTCGGTCGCTAGCGGAGTAGGGTGTCGACTGCTAAGAGGGACTGACAGTAGCAAGGATCAGAGTTATTTCCTTTATAGATTAAGTCAACTACAGCTGGCGCACTCGTTGTTCCCTTTGGGGGATATTTATAAGGAGTCGGTACGAAAGATGGCAGAAGACTACGGCTTACCAACAGCTCAAAAGCCTGACAGCGTAGGGGTGTGTTTCATAGGTGACATTAACATGAAGGAGTATTTGAAGAAGCGTATTGGAGTTGAGATGGGTGCTGTGTGTGATGTAGAGGGTAATGTGATCGGTAGTCATGATGGAGTTCAACTCTATACAATAGGTCAGAGGCATGGGTTTGAGATAACAGAATATCAAGGGGACCCTCTTTATGTAGTCAAAAAAGATATAGCGAATAATATTCTCGTCGTCGGTAGAGGGAAAGACTCTGATGTTTGCGAGTTTGAGGTTGTAGATCTGGTTGGTGAAGAAGATATTCTGCACGAGTCCGATAAAGGTTTGTCGGTGAGGGTTCGGCATCTTGGGAAGATAATTCCGTGCGAGGTATCGTCCATGAAGGGTGGTCTTGTCTGCAGATTATCTACTCCGGATAGGGGAATAGCGAGCGGCCAGCATGCAGTTTTCTATCTCGGAGATCTGGTTTTAGGAGGGGGAATTATTCGAAGGATAGCGTGATGGTGGTGATTGACCGCATGCAGTACAATATAAACTGCACATTAAAACTTAATATGTTTGTGTAAGTTGAGCCGTGTAAGGCGGTTCAATTTTTGAGCTTTTTATGAAGCAACAGAGCCAATACAAAACGAAGTTTTTGTATTAACCAATATTTCTGATTTTATTGAGAGTCTGATCCCGGCTCAGGATGAATGCTGGCGGCGTGCTTAAGCTATGCAAGTCGAACGGTCCTTGTCAAAATGATCTCTTCGGAGTGATTTGAGACGTTTGGGACAGTGGCAAACGGGTGAGTAATACGTTGATACGTACCCTCAAGTCTAGAATAGCCCCGAGAAATCGGGGGTAATACTGGATGTGGAGTCTACCTTCGGGTAGCCTTCAAAGGACTAATTTAGGTTAGTTCGCTTGAGGAGCGGTCTGCGTCCTATCAGCTAGAAGGTGGGGTAATGGCCTACCTTGGCTATGACGGGTAGGGGGTGTGAGAGCATGACCCCCCACAAGGGCACTGAGACACGGGCCCTACACCTAC